>JBDTLZ010000309.1:0-8541 GCA_039934515.1 Ginsengibacter sp. | reverse complement strand
GATGCGGAGGCGCATATCCGACTTCGCGTCTTGCCTAAGCCGTTAGATCATTGGCGGTTGATACGAAAAACGAATGGAGCACTTTTATTACCGCTGGATATTTATGGAAATATCACGCAAGTAGGAAAATTAAACGACGAAGTATCGGTGACTGAAACATTCGGGAACAAACTTAATGGCGTTTATCATTACAAAAATTCAAGTATTCTCATTCATTCAAAAAAGCATCCGCTGACCAGTGGCGGGGCTGTAAAAAATGTTTTTGAAGGGCAAAATATTTATTTTGGAGACATGCACAATCATTCCACGTATTCCAACGATTGTATTGAAGAATCCCGAACAGAAATGAAACCCGGTGATATGCAGGTATTTGCCAGGGAACGGGCGGGATTAGATTTTTATGCTACAACTGAACATCACCAGCCACAGGATAGTCCCCGCGACCGCACAATGCAATATGTATGGGAGGAGACAATAAACGCTGTTATTAAGAATGATAAACCCGGTGAATTCTTAGTATTTCCCGGATTTGAATTCCGTTGTAAAAGAGGCGATACAGTTCTATTCTTTAATTATTTGCCGGAGTACAATGAAATTAACAGGCCCGAATGGAATGATATTAGAAACGTTTGGGAGGGATTGAAGGGCAAAGATTATATCAGCCATCCACATTTTCATAATCCTGGTGGATTGGATGAAAATGAATGGTGGGTATGTCCTTATGAAGGAGTAGAACCAATTATTGAAATATTTTCTTGTCACCGCAGTTTTGAACGATATGATGTATTTGAACAGGGCCGTTCCCTGGTCAAACATCATCGCAAAGACAGAAATGGAGCCTGGTTCTTACAAAATAATATCAAGTATGGCTTTGTGGCCAATTCTGATTCGCATTATGGGCACCCGGGAACACAAGGACTGGCCGCTGTTTTTTCAAAATCGCTCGATAAAAAATCTATTGTACAAGCATACCGTAACAGGCATGTTTATGCCATATCCGGTGACCGGATCAGGCTTCTGTTTACAGGCAACGGGAAATTGATGGGATCAGAATTGGCCAATACGCCCAAAAAGGAATTTTTAATTGACATAGTTGCTGAAAACAAACTAAAAAAAATTGAATTATTTAAAAACGGATTACTGTTTCAGCGGTTTATACCAAATGATCAATTGAATTTTAAGAGGGAGATAAAAATTTCAGATCCTGAACCTTCTAACTGGTATGTGAGAGCAACCCAGGAAAACAACCAAATGGCCTGGTCAAGCGCAATATGGTATAGTTAATTTTTTTAAATAAAATTTTAAATATTCATTGATATATAAATGAAAATCTTTTTCAAACAAATACTGCCGCTTCTATTTGGTCTGCTATTTTATTCATGTAATGAAAAGAAAATAGAGAAAGAAAATAAGGTGCCCCAAATTGAAGTTGCGTCCAGGGTTGATATGGGTAAATTTCAAAGCCAATTCTATCTTGGTGCCCACTTATGCCGGGAACCTATGCCCCCGATGGAGGAATTGAAAAGGGATATGGAAACACTGAAAAAAAACGGATTTAATCTCGTTAAACTGCAGGAACAATGGGCTATAAATGAACCCGAGGAAGGGAAGTATGATTTTTCCAAATACGAAGAATTAATATCCTATGCTAAGAAATTGGGAATGTATGTTTACCTGGGTATCACCATGGAGCAGGCACCAGCATGGCTATACGAAAAATATCCCGATTGCAGGATGGTTGGCCGTGACGGGACCCCCATCGTTTTCGAAGCACAGTCGCCCATACCAGCCGATGGCAAACCGGGGCCTTGTTTTGACAATCCCAATGCCAAAGAAGAACAGAGAAAGTTTATACGCAAACTGGTAGAGGTTTTGGGCAAATATGATAACGTATTGGTTTGGAATACATGGCAGGAGATTGGCTACTGGCCGGACAGGATTGTGGGACAACCAGTTTGCTATTGTAAATATACCATGAATGCTTTTAGAGAATGGCTGAAAGAAAAATATAGCTCACTAGATAATTTAAACAGGCAATGGAACACAAATTATACAAAGTGGGAATACATTAGTCCAAGCCGTAATTACAAACAAAAAATTGGGATTCCGCAAAATATAAATTGGGATTACTTCATGGAGAATGTAAAAATTTCCAATACGCTTAAAGAAAGGGCTGCGGCTATTAGGGAAGTAGATAAATTGAATCGTCCCGTATTTGCCCATCTCGGCGATTGGAATTATGGATCCGGAAGGGATTGGCACTATGCCCGCTCTCAGGATTTCTTAGGATCATCAACATACCCTGCGTCTAACTGGGGTGAATTAGATGATTGGGACGATGAGAATTATAACAATGGGAATAAGCTCAATGAATATAAAGCCAAGCTTAATGAAATGTGGCGTATGCTGGCATTACGATTTGATTTTCTAAGATCTTGCAATGTTCCAGGGCATCCGGTGTGGGCAGCAGAGTTTCAAGGAGGACCTGTTTCAACAGGATTTCACAAGGGACGGGTTCCGTCTGCGGCTGACATGCGAAGGTGGATGTTAACAGCGATTGGGGCCGGTGTCAATACTATTTCCTTTTGGGTAACAAGAGCAGAGATAATGGCTGCTGAAACAAATGGCTTTAGCTTACTTGACAGCCAGGGAGATAGTACTGAAAGATTTAACGAGGCGGCCCGGGTGGGTAAAGCACTTATCAGGCATGCGGATATTTTTGGTAAACCTTCATGGACAGGTTCCAGGGTAGCCATTTTTGTGAATGAAGAAAACTATGAATTCTGTGCCAACTTGCCACTGGCAGTAGAGAATCTCGAATTTTCGACACGAGGTTGGCATAGATTACTCTGGGATGCTGGCATTCCCGTAGATTTTATTTCAGCCTCCACCCTGGATGAGACAGACCTGAATAAATACAATGCGCTTATAATGCCTTTCCCCGTCTCCATTTCAGATACTATTTTGATAAAACTTGCCAGGTATGTTGAAAATGGGGGTAACCTGATCAGTGAGGCCGGACTGGCGCGGTTCAATGAAAATGGCTACAGCAACAGGGGGGAAATATCAAAATTTGCCTCTCAGTTTTTCGGTGTAAAACAAACGGGTTATACAATGGTAAGTGAGCCTGACAACGGTCACAGATGGTCACCTCAACCACGCACATGGGGAGAATTTCTTCCTCCGGCAATGCTGATAGGAAAAGATGACCTTAACGGGCAACAAACAAGGGCGAATTTTTATCTTCAAACATTTGATTGCCTGGATAGTAAGCCATGTTTATGGTATGGTAATAAAATAGCAGGTACCGTCAAAAATTATGGAAAAGGGAAAGCCTGGCTGTTCGGTACCTATATTGGACATAGTGGAACAGCATACAGGGATAACTACACACCGGAATTTGTAAAATCCTTGATGAAAAAATGTGGGATTGAACCTGAACATGAAGGTAAACTCCTGGTGAGAAAAAGAAAAGTGAAGGGACAGGAGGCGTTGTTCATTACGAATCCGACAAATCAAAAAATAACTGAGCAACTGGATATTGGTGAATGGAAAATTGCATACACTCTTTTTGATGAACCCGTAGAAATTGCAGATAAAAAAATTAATATAACACTTGAAAGTTTAGATGTAGCTGTTGTGCTATTACAATAAGACCATCAAAAAAAAATAAAACGTTTTGTTTTCAAAATCCCATATGATGAGTTGGAAGATTTTAAATATAAGTTTGGCGTTAACTTTTGGTTTGCTCTGTGCCGGCAAACAATCATTCGCCGCAGACTATTACTTATTTTCTCCCAGTAAGAAAATTAAAGTAACCATTAATGTTGATGAAAAAATCCGGTACGGAATCTCATTCAACGGGCAGGAACTCATAATGCCTTCTTCAATTTCTTTGAAACTTTCAGGCGGGATTATCCTGGGCAAAAATCCAGTAGTTACCGGGGTCAGGACAGATTCAATCCACAACACTCTTTACCCGGTAGTTGCTGTAAAAAATAAAGAAATACCAAATGACTATAATGAACTAATTATTGATTTTAAAAACAACTATTCGATAATTTTCAGAGCATATGACGATGGAACTGCCAACAGGTTTGTGACACGTTTTAAGGAATCTATAATTGTTGAGGACGAAGAAGCCACGTTTAATTTTAAAAACAACAATACTTTACTCTTTCCGGAAAATTTTGAATTCAGAACTGATGCTTCCAAACCATATTTAAAAGAACGGCTTAGCAATATTTCATTCAATAGGTTTTCTTCGTTACCTGCTTTGATTGATTTTGAAAATGGGCTCAAAATGGTTTTACTTGAAGCAGATTTGGAAGATTATCCTGGTATGTATTTGAGAGGTAATTCAAACAACTCATTGTATGGAAAATTTCCACCGGCACCTGCAAAGCAAACACAGCGTATGGATAAACCCGGTTGGGACAGGCATATTCTGATAAGCGAAACCGAAAATTATATTGCCAAAACTACAGGAACAAGAAACTTTCCATGGCGTGTAATGATAATTTCTGAAAAAGATGGAGACCTGTTGGAGAATGAAATGATCTTTAAGTTATCACAACCCCCAAAACTTACAGATGTATCCTGGATAAAACCTGGTAAGGCAGTGTGGGATTGGTGGAATAATAATAATATAACAGGCGTCGATTTTCGCGCAGGTATCAATACCCAAACCTATAAATATTATATAGATTTTGCGGCAAAGGAGGGGTTAAATTATATCGTAATAGATGAAGGATGGTATGTGATCGGAAACGTATTAAACGTAGCCCCTGCCATGAATATGGAAGAAATTATTTCTTATGCTAATAAAAAAGGCATAGGAGTTTTTCTTTGGGTGGTATGGAAGGCATTGGATGAACAGATGGAAGATGCCATGAATATATTTAATAAGTGGGGAGTTAAAGGAATAAAGGTAGATTTTATGGAAAGAGATGACCAATGGATGATCAACACCTACCATAGGATTGCAAAAGCTGCGGCAAACCACAAACTGATGGTGGAGTTTCATGGCTCATCCAAGCCGGATGGAATAAGAGGCCCCTACCCTAATGTGTTAACACGGGATTTGTCGCCGGGCCTTGAATTCAATAAATGGGAAGGCAGACAAGCCAATCCTGAGATGGCCGTAACCTTTCCTTTTACCCGTATGGTTGCCGGCCCCATGGATTATACCCCCGGAGCCATGATCAATGCAACACCGGATGACTATGCAGCACGCTATAAAAATCCAATGAGCCTGGGTACAAGATGCCAGCAATTAGCCATGTTCGTTGTGTTTGAAAGCCCGTTGACCGTAATGGCTGATAGCCCTTCAAACTATTATAAAGAACAGGAGTGTACAGGTTTTATTTCAAAAATACCTACCGTTTGGGATACAACTACAGCGCTGGATTGTAAGGTGGGGGAATATGTATCTGTGGCGCGAAAGCATGGCAAAGAATGGTATATCGGAGCAATGACTAACTGGACTCCAAGGGAGTTAAATATTAAACTGGATTTTCTTCAAAAGGGAAATTATACCATTGAATTTTTTAAGGACGGTATCAATGCAGATAGAAATGCAATGGACTATAAGAGGGAAGTAAGAAGTGTAACAAACACTGATGAATTAAAGATTGAGCTTGCTCCGGGTGGAGGCTGGGTAGCAAGAATTTTCTAAAGTTGCCATGACATTCTGCAAAAATTGACAATGGAACTATTTTTTTGGGAAGTGTGAGATGGTAGTGATAGTAAACTAAAGCACATCTAAAAAGAAAAAGAACATAAAAGAAAAATTTCGAAAATGAATATCGTAAAGGTCTACCTGGTTATGTGTTTTGTCCTATTACCTTTGAGAAAGTCTTTTAGCCAACAAGTTAGCCCTGAGTATCCGGTTTTAAAACATTACGACCAGGATCACCTGGCTAAAATAGCAATGGGTATTGGAGGTATTGGAACAGGTACTATCTCTATCGGAGGACGAGGCGACCTGCGTTATTGTGAAATAATGAATAGACCGGGGATCGAAGATCCAACCAGCATCAATAAAAATGACCTGGGAAGTATTGCTCCTGTATTTTGTCTCTATACACGCACGGGGAATGGACCGTCGATTTCTAAATCACTCATCGGGCCTTTAGAGACGTACGAATACGAACATGAAATTGGGACACCTGTAAAAAATCATGGCCTGCCACGGTTCCGGCATGCAAGTTTTGATGCAGCGTATCCATTCGGCCAGGTACACCTTTCAGATGAAAACATGCCTCTGGATGTTACCATCAAAGCATTCAATCCGCTCGTGCCGGGTGATGCTGATGCAAGCGGGATACCAATAGCGGTGTTGCATTTTGTTTTAACCAATAAAACTTCTAAAACCGTCTCGGCTTCTATTTGCGGAGTGATGGATAATTTTATTGGAATTAATGGAGAAAAACTAAAAACGGATGGAATAGGAGAATTGCGTTCCTATGGTGCCAAAGATAATATTAATGAATTCAGAAATGAAAATGGCCTATCCGGTATTTTTATGTATTCCGATAGCGTTGATAAAAAAGACGAGGCCTGGGGTACCATTGCTTTAAGTACTCCGAATTGTAATCGCATTAGTTATAAGACTTCTGTTTCTGCCCTTGATCTTAATTCAGGTACCGGTATTTTATCTTTTTGGGATGATTTCAGTGACGACGGCATGCTGGTAAATAAACAGTACAATCAACCTGATAAGCCAACGGCTGCACTAGCTTCCTATATTGAAATACCCCCAAATGATTTTCGGGAAGTTACATTTTACATTACCTGGCATTTTCCTAATCGTTATGGATGGTCAGATACTATTGTTGGAAATTATTATACAACCCGGTATGCAGATGCATGGGATGTCATAAAAAAGACGTACCCCGTAATACCTGTGCTTGAAAGCAGAACCCTCTCATTTGTGCATGCTTTTCTAATCAGTGATTTACCGGAACCGGTGAAAGAAGCTGCATTATTTAATGTCAGTACCCTGCGTTCTGAAACTGTTTTCCGGAGTGCCGACGGTAAAATGTTTGGATGGGAAGGCGTCTTTAACAGGGAGGGCGCAGGTTTTGGATCCTGCACACATGTTTGGAATTATGAGCAGGCTACTGCTTTCCTATTCGGCGATTTAGCCAAAACAATGAGGGATGTGGAATTTGAATATTCTACAGATTCCAGCGGGAAGATGAGTTTCAGAACGTCTTTGCCACTGACTAAGGCCAGGGGATTTCCATTTGCTGCGGCTGATGGACAAATGGGGGCAATCATGAAAATGTATAGAGAATGGCAACTTTCCGGCGATGATAATTTCTTAAAAATTCGTTGGCCTGCCATAAAGAAAGCATTATCGTTTGCATGGATCCCTCATGGTTGGGACAGTGACAGCGATGGTGTGATGGAAGGTTGTCAGCATAACACCATGGACGTTGAATATTATGGACCCAACCCTCAAATGCAATTATGGTATCTCGGTGCATTAAAAGCGGCAGAAACGATGGCAAATTATTTGGGCGACAAAAGGTATGCTGCCAAATGCACCAGAATTTTCTCTGCAGGAAGTAAATGGACGGATAAGAATTTATTCAATGGAGAATATTATGTACAGGATATCCGTCCTCCGGGGAAGATTGAAAATATAAATCCTGCGCTTGTTGTTGGAATGGGTAGCAGCAATTTTTCCAATCCGGAATTTCAATTGGGGAATGGATGCCTTGTTGATCAACTGGTGGGCCAGTTTATGGCTCATATCTGCGGACTTGGATACCTGGTTGACTCTGCACACGTCAGGACTACACTTAAAAGTATCATGCAATATAATTACCGGCCGGAATTGTTTGATCATTTTAGCAACTTAAGATCTTTTGCAATGGACGGAGAATCGGGTTTATTGATGGCTGAATACCCGTCTGGTCGCCCAACTTTTCCATTTCCCTACTTTAATGAAATTATGACGGGGTTTGAATATGTAGCGGCAATAGGAATGCTTTATGAAGATCAAACTGACGAAGGCATGTTATGCATAAAAAATATCCGGGATCGGTTTGATGGTCGCAAGAGAAATCCTTTTGATGAAATTGAATGGGGGCATCATTACGCAAGGGCAATGGCAAGTTGGGGAGCAGTGCTTGCCATTAGCGGGTTTCAATATTCCGGTGTAACTAAAGAGATGTCTTTTCGGGAGCAACCGGGAACCTGGTTCTGGAGCAACGGATATTCCTGGGGGACTGTTAATGTAACAGAAAATTCAAATGATTATAAAGTAAATCTTGAGGTACTAAAGGGAGGATTGCGGCTTATGAACTTTAAACTAGGCGGAAAAAATAAGGCTTTTAAAAAAGAGTTAACGATAATAGAAGGTACGTCCACAAATTTCTATATTAAAAAGTAGCATGCAGGTGCATTGTTACTAATTTAAAAATTTCTAAAATGAATATAAGTTTTCCAAACTCAATTGTAGTGATTACCGGCGGGGCTTCAGGTATTGGTTTAGCAACTGCAAAGATGATGATCGACGACCAGGCGACT
>JBDTLZ010000308.1:0-8797 GCA_039934515.1 Ginsengibacter sp. | reverse complement strand
AGGTTTCAATATGACTCCAAATTGCAACGGGTAGAATACAGTTTGTCAGAAAAGGGCACGACTTTACTGCCGATATTGCATCAATTACAGGATTGGAGGCTGCGAAATATCGGAAATGTCCTGTCAGTAAAGGAAATGCTTACAAATACCCTGTCATGATCATGCACAGTCAAATATATTGGCCGGCCTAATAATTTATAGGAGGATTGCTGAACGCAAAATGATACCAGGCTGCTAAAAATACAGTCGTCATTTTCCTTGCATTACTCCATTAATAATTTTATATTTAAACAAAATCTCAATTTTTTACTACCTGTCTTATTCTGTTGGGCATTTTTATTATTAATTATATAAATTTTCAAAAAAATGAAGCAATCCGGATTTTTGGCAACGCTCTCTGTTGCTACATGTATGAGCCTCTTCCTTTTCTCCTGCGGCTCTGGTGGAGATAAATCGGCTGAAACTACTGCAGATACTTCCGCAATTACAAGCGCTGATACGCCAGCAGTAACACCACCCGAACCGCCCGCTGCAGCCCAGCCATTTAAGCTGTTACTCATCCGGCACAAGGTGGCCAATTTTGCCAAATGGAAGCCGGGTTATGAATCCCATGATTCTATGCGCCAGGCTGCTGGTTTAAAAAACTTCATAATTGGCAGGGGCCTCAATGATTCTAACATGGTACTGATTATGTTGTTGATGAATGATGTAAGTAAGGCAAAGGAATTAACTACCTCACCTAACATGAAAGAAAGAATGCAAAAAGCGGGGGTTATAGGAAAACCTATGTTGGACTACCTGGAAATATTGTCAAGTGATACCTCAAAAATTGAACAAACTGCCCGGCTTATGATCACTCATAAAGTAAAAGACTGGGATGCGTGGAAAAAAGAATTCGACGATCATAAACAGGCGAGGATGGACGCCGGGCTTGTAGACCGGGGCGTTTCATACAGCGATGACGATCACCATAAGGTTACATTGATTTTTGCAGTTACCGACATGCAAAAAGCAAATGCATTTTTGAATTCAAAAGACCTGAAGGATAAGATGGCTAAAGCAGGCGTAGAAGGGCCGCCATCCTTGTTTTTTTACAATATAGTACAAAAGTACTAGTGACACTTTAATACAGGCTGACCATTTTTTACGGTCAGCTTCAGGGGTGACAGCTTGCAAAAGCTGTCACCTTATTTCTTTTAATAATTAATGCGTAAACATTGTTGTTTTCGGATAGTTGGTTAATCCTAAGAACCTACCTCCTTTTATAAAACATATTCCATAAAAACAGGATTTTCATTTTCGTTAATGCAATAAGGCTGTATGTCTGTGAATCCGCATTTGTGGTAAAGTGCCACTGCTGCCTCCATTTCTTTATTGGAATCCAGCAAAATCCTGCTGTAAGCAGATTTGCGGCACCAGGCGATAACATAGTTGCACAAAAGTGCTCCTATGCCCTTTCCCCGATGCACCGGCCGGATGTACATCCTTTTCATCTCGCAACTGTTTTCATCAAACTTTCTGATGCCCGCACAGCCGGCTACCTCATTCCCAACCTTTGCCGCTATAAATGTCCCCGACGGAGGTAAATAGGCTGGGCCAGGAAAATAAACAAGCTCCCTGAAAAAGCGCTCCTTCCCTGCTACAAATGCAAGGTCACCGTACATATAATGGCCATATTCGCTAAGCAAATTCCTTGTTTCGCCCACTAACGAACTATCGGAAGTAAGCTCAATTAATTCTATTTTACTCCTGCCTTTTTCCAATGCTGAAATTTTAATAAAGTTACCATTCATGTAAATTACCAGGCAATTTAAACAACTTAAATTTCTTTCGTCCAGGCAATCAATTAACCAGGGGATTGGCGGTAAATAAATTATCGCCAGCCAATTTTCAACCACGCCATGTATTGAATAAATTGTATATTTTTTTCATAAAAAAGCAACCTTTTAAAAGATGGATACGGTTTGTTTATATTAAAATATTTATAAATCAAAATCCTTAAACATGAAATCATTTACCAAAACCAGCAGAAATGCTCCTGATATACCATTCACAAAATCAAGGTCCCATCGTGTCATTGCCATCTTGTTTTTTAGCCTGCTTATGCTCACGCAAAGTTGTAGAAAACATGATTATAGCGGGCCTGCGTTTGGCTATTATGACCTGAAACTTGTTGGTGATAATTTTATTTCGCCGATTGGTGTTGTGGGTTCACCGGATGAAACAAAACGATTATTTGTTCTTGACCAGGCTGGCAAAGTTTGGATCATAAACGCGGATGGATCAAAAATGCCCAACCCTTTTATAGACCTGACAAGCAAATTAGTGGGCCTTTCACCATTTTATGATGAAAGAGGTTTACTTGGGATTGCTTTTCATCCAAACTTCAAACAGAATCGTAAATTTTATGTTTATTACACAGCTCCCCCATTAGCCGGAGGCCCGGAACATGGTGCATCATGGAGCAGTCAAACACGCATATCTGAATTTAAAGCCTCCCAGGGTGATCCCAACCGCGCAGACATTAATTCAGAAAAAATCATACTTGAGGCAAATCATCCGCAATCTAACCACAACGGCGGCACCATAGCTTTTGGGCCAGACGGATATCTCTATATTTCCATTGGGGATGGAGGCAATGGCGACGATATCGGGCCAGGACATGTTGATGATTGGTATAAGGCAAATGCCGGTGGCAACGGACAAGACGTTGTTCATAACCTGCTTGGCAATATCCTCCGCATAGATGTAAACACTGGAAATGAAGGAAGAAATTATAGTATTCCTTCTGACAATCCTTTTGCAAACGGGCCTGGTGAAGATGAGATCTACGCATACGGTTTTAGAAACCCTTACCGGTTTTCTTTTGATATGGGTGGATCGCATCAATTATACGCAGGAGATGCCGGGCAATCGCTCTATGAAGAAATAGATGTGGTTGAAAGAGGAGGAAATTACGGCTGGAACGTGAAAGAAGGTACCCATTGTTTTAGTACAGATAATGACCTGGAAGAACGCGCTTCATGCCCTGTCGCTGATTCTGCGGGCAATCCGCTGCTTGACCCGGTTATTGAAGTTAAAAACAGTGCCAACCCTGCCGGGGGAGAAACTATAGCCATCGTAGGAGGCAATGTATATCGTGGTTCTTCAATACCCGCTCTTTCCGGAAAATACCTATTTGGGTTTTTATCTGAGGGCTTTGGAGCTGCAACAGGCAAGGTTATGATATCAAAGCAAACCCCTTTCGGACTTTGGTCTTACGAACCCCTTAAGCTAAAAAGCTTTCCAGATAACCTGGGGCAATACCTAAAAGGGTTTGGACAAAGCCAGGATGGCGAAATTTATGTTACGACTTCAGAACAGATCGGCCCGCAGGGAGCAACCGGAAAAGTCTATAAATTAATTTTTGTCCGCTAAAACCCCATAAACAATGAAATATAAAAAGTTACCAGGGAACATAATTATTACTCTTAATCGAGGTAATACTAAAATAACAGATCCTTGTTTACAATTCTGACTGGTCAGAATTTCAACTTTGTTTTTCACACGATAATGGATTAAATCAAGGGCGGATTTTTATCCGGCCCTTTTTTATTTTCCTTACCGGATCGAAATTTTTTTAAAAGCCGGGACATTACAATCGCTTTGTCGCAGTCAGCGCCCATCCTTGCTTTTCACTGTTGGCGCCTTCATTTGCCGGGTTATTACATAGAAAATTATATTCCCTCTTTTGAAGTCGCCAGGATCATGAGCAAATAATTTTTATATAATGTCAACATCCTACATTTGACCCATTTGGCCGGCGACGACTTGTCGTTTTTTATCGGTTTTAGGCCAGGCCTCATCGACGGTGGCGGATCTATCAGTACCACCCCTGCACTGGTTTTTTTCTTTACTACAGATCCGGAACTTGCTCGTACTTTCTCACTGTTTATTCTAGGCCTTACTGCCTTATGTGGAAGTATTCCCACTATCGCCTGCAAAATATTGATCAAAAAACAATTTTCCGGTTTGGTATTCCGTCGGTAGCGGTTCTTTTTATAATGCACAGGTGGCTGATCCCCCTGATTCCGATAAACATTCATTTTGGCATTTTTGTGTTATTAACATCGCTATTTATCATGATCGTATTTTCAGCTATAATGCTGATGGCCGGTGTTACAAGGGCAGGTAACCCGCAATCACTTTATTCCTGATAAAAAATTAAAACCAGTTTTTGGCTGGATCATTCTTGCCATGAGTATATTCGCATTTATCAGAATTTTTATTCGGTATTATGCAAAAAAGATCCAAAATTATTTCAGCCATTCCTACCGATCGCAAACAGGCAAAAAAGGATTAGGCTTAACTTGGTGGGACGATATTATGAATAAGGCTGTTATAATAGTAGAAACCGGAACAGGGAACGTGCGTCTATCATTCAATCGTGAGAATCATGAAAAGTACTTTATATAAAATATCGCTGTTTTTATTTCCATTACTGTTTTCATGTGGCCTGTATGCACAAAATAAAATAATGGATTCTGTTAGGAAAATCTTACAATCTGTAGAAAGTAAGTATGGTACCAAATCAGGCATTCCTGGTTTATATTCTGATTCCGGGAATGGTAATACCAAAAAGAAACAAATTGATGAGGTATTTGAAAACCTGGATAAAGGATTGGCAATTGCAAAAGAATTTGGCGACCTTGATAAGTTGCAGGGTGGCTATTATAGCCTCACCATGCTTGACAGCACACAGGGCAATTACAAACAGGCTTTTGAGCACTACAAATTATACACTTTATACCGCGACAGCCTCATGAAAGAAGAAGCGGCAAAAAAAACATTGCAGGCGAAAATGCAATATGAATTTGATAAAAAGGAAGCTGTCGCCAAAGCCGAGCAGGCCAGGAAAGATGCTGAACAAAAGAGAATAAAAAATATGCAATACTTCACCATTGCCGGACTCATGGTTCTTGTGTTGGTCATTCTGTTAATTGCACTTATACAATGGAGAAATAGTAATCAAAAGAAAAAAGCGAATGTATTGTTGCAACAACAAAAAGAAAAAGTCGAGGAAACTTTGAGCGAGCTCAAATCAACCCAATCGCAGTTATTCTATTCGGAAAAAATGGCTTCGCTTGGTGAACTAACCGCCGGAATTGCGCATGAAATACAAAACCCTTTAAACTTTGTAAATAATTTCTCTGAAGTTAATTCAGAGTTAATAGATGAAATGAAAAATGAAATGGTAAAGGGCAATGGGCAGGAAGCATT
This sequence comes from Ginsengibacter sp., assembly GCA_039934515.1. Classification (GTDB taxonomy): domain Bacteria; phylum Bacteroidota; class Bacteroidia; order Chitinophagales; family Chitinophagaceae; genus Ginsengibacter. Next base: position 3,538 of record JBDTLZ010000308.1, on the reverse strand, counting down.
GATAATAGCAAATGATATAAAAGAGAATGAGCAAAAAATAAACCACCACGGTAAAAGAGCCGACGCCATTGTGAAAGGCATGCTGCAGCACAGCCGCAGTAGCAGCGGCGTGAAAGAGCCAATTGATATTAACGCTTTGGCAGATGAATATTTACACCTGGCATGGCACGGATTCAGGGCCAAAGACAATTCCTTCAACACCACAATGAATACCGATTTTGATAAAACCATTGGAAAAATAAACATCATTCCACAGGATATTGGAAGAGTGTTGTTGAATCTCTATAACAATGCCTTCTATGCAGTTAAACAGGCCGACCATGAAAGGACAGAAAATTACGAGCCGGTGGTTACCGTGAGCACAAAAAAAGTGGGAGATACTGTGGAAATTTCGGTGAAGGATAATGGAAATGGTATATCTCAAAAAGTGATTGATAAAATATTTCAGCCATTTTTTACTACGAAACCAACAGGGCAGGGAACGGGATTGGGTTTATCTTTGAGCTACGATATTATAAAAGCGCATGGAGGAGAATTAAAAGCACAATCAGCAGAAGGACCAGGTGCTTTATTTACTATTATCATACCTGCTTTATAATTAAACAATTTAGATTCATTCATAATCATTCAGGGCCTAAAAGAAAGATAATTTATACCTCCTGAATTAATTTATCCGGATACATGTTATTGCATACCCATACTGTCATGTCTTTAATACTGGGATTAACTGCAACCGGGATGTTTGTTCATTTGATCAGGTTACAACAACCAGTAAATGCAAAAAACTGGCTTATACTTTTTTATCTCGGCCTTTTGATATGGCAAATTGAGAACATGATCAGGTACAGCATGCCGTTGGAATATTTTGTTACACTGCTGTACAGGATACAAACGGTATTTATGCTGATACCTATGATTGCTTTAACATTGGTAGCGCACACCCAGTATGCTTACCGGTTTTTAGTGGCGACCCACGAACGCGAGAGCAGGATCGTTTTCAGGATCTCCCTTTTACTTTCTGCAGGTGAATTCCTGTTTGTGGCGTGGAATGAATTTTATAATAAGGGCACTATGGCAACTACCCTTTTGTCGGGATTTCTTTACAGTTCTATTTTTACCACCTGGATCATCATCCTTTTAGTGCGAAAAGCACGGGTATTGATAAAAATAAATCCAAAAGCAGCAAAGGCACATTTTCTATATGCAGGTATCAATGCCTGTTATGCGGCGGCGAGCATTTTGTCGCTTTCCTTTGGGTTCTTTAGCGTGCCGGGATTCTGGTCCTATTTTCTTTTAGTATGGTTTGGCAATCTTGCATCTATTGTCCTCTATATTGTTGAAGCGGCTATCCCCGCAAGCTTTCAGACAAAAATAACAGGATTCACTTTTGTTTTTGCAGCATCATTTCTATCTATTACCACACTCATTATCTATCCACCGATCTACCTCGGGGATATTCCGGGGCGGTTATCACAACAGGGCGGTTTATTCAGGTTATTAATCATCATTGCAATTGTTGCAGTTATGATCGTAATACTAATGCCGTTCATGCTCAGGATCAGCCTTACCGGGCGCTTAAAACTTTTGTTGGAAGGTGTGCAGGCAGTAAATTCAGGCGACCTCGATACACACGTGGCGGAAGGCCTGCCCGATGAAATAGGTTCTATCACCAGGAACTTTAACCAAATGACGCACACGCTCAGAAAGGCATACCAGGAATTAACAGTGCATGCACAAACGCTGGAAATGAAAGTCGCCAGCCGTACAGATGAGCTGCAAAAATCGTTAACAGAATTACAGGCGCTGCAGGCACAATTGATCCAGGCAGAAAAGACAGCCTATCTTGGCCAGCTTGCCGCGGGCATTGCACATGAAATAAAAAATCCATTAAACTTTATCAATAATTTTTCTGAAGTAAGCATCGAATTATGTCATGAATTAGAAGAAGCAGTCAAACAGCAAACCCCGGATGTATCATACATTAACAATATCACCACTGACATCATATTAAATCTTGAAAGAATACACAATCATGGCCAACGGACCGATGCAATTGTTCAGGGTATGCTGGAACACAGCCGTGCCTCTAAAGGTGAAAGACAGCCCACTGATATTAATGCATTAACAGAAGAATGCCTGCAATCCTGTTATGATACTATCCTGGCGAAAAATAAAACATTTGCCGCAACACTGGAAGTACATTTTGATGAAAGTTTATCTGGCGGTGATAAGGGCCTTGGCAAAATAAATATCATAAAGCAAGATGTCAGCAGGGTGCTTTCCAACCTGTTCAGCAACTCGTTTTATTCCATAGCAGAAAAAAAGGCACAAATAGGTAAAGCATATGAGCCAACTATTTCGGTCATAACGAGGAAAACAGAGGTCTTCATAGAGGATGGGGCGACAGGAAGGATAGAGATAAAGATCAGGGACAATGGCACAGGCATTCCGGCAGATATTGTAGACAAAATCTTTCAGCCATTCTTTACCACCAAACCAACGGGACAAGGTACGGGTTTGGGACTTTCGCTGAGCTATGATATAATTAAAGCCCACGGAGGAGAAATCAAGGTCGAAACCAGGGAAGGAGAGTTCGCAGAATTTATCATTCATTTACCTTAATAAATTATAAAACGATCTCGCTAAAAACAACAGGGAACAAAAAAAAGTTATATCCAAAAAAATACCCAACATAACAAACCGAACAAACGGAATCTTCCATCGCATAAATCCTTTATGTTAAAAAAAAAAGACAAAAATTTCTTTACCGGTATTCGCACTGATTATGATGAGTCGGTTGGAACAGTAAATATTATCCCTGAAGAGATAGGAAAAGTCCTTTTAAATGTAATCGGTAATTCATTCTATGCCATCACTGAAAAAAAGAACCAACCAGGTAGTGGCTATAAACCGTTTGTTTCAGTAAGCACAAAAAAAATAGATTTTATTCCCGGGGCATCGGGTATCATCCCATTTCCCCGAGAAAGGGGAAAGGCTGCAGGCGTTGAAATAAGAGTGAGGGATAATGGGACGGGCATTCCCAAAAGATTGATCGGGAGAGTATTTCATCTTTTTTTCACCAAAAAACCCCCTGCCAGGACACGGGCCTGGCTTATCATTAAGTTATGACATCATTACGAAGGGGTATGGGGTAGTATAAAAGTAGCATCCATGGAAGGGCAATCTACGGAGTTTATGATCCAACTGCCGGTGGAAAAACCGGTGGAAAAATAAAGTTACTATAAATAACGGGCGGGTGCCAGAGTGTATATTATCCAAAACAACCGAAAGCTCTTGAAATGAAATTGTTCACTTTATATACATGCTTTAAATTTTAACTGCCGGCACTTCCCTGGCACAATCGATGGTGGCTAACAAGAAGAGGATTGGGCTTGTTACTGGGTTATTATATCACTTAAGTGCATGGCGGAGGTTCAGTCCCCGGAGCTATTGGGATCTATCGGGATCAGTGTTGAAACAAAAGGGTGCAATCCAAATTCCTCCTGTGTTTGAAACGCAACAAAAGCAGCATACACAA
>JBDTLZ010000307.1:0-9335 GCA_039934515.1 Ginsengibacter sp. | reverse complement strand
TGATGCCCGCATTATTAAAACATATATCAACGCTTCCGTAAGACTGAACTGCTTTTTCGATCAAATTTTTACATTGGCCTGCATTATTTACATCCACTTTTACAAAAATTGCCTGTCCTGAATTATGAATTATTTTTTGAACTGTATCATTACCTCTTTTTTCATCAATATCGCCAACTACAACCTTTGCCCATGAGTTACATATAACAATGCTGTAGCTTCTCCAATACCTGAGCTGGCACCAGTTACAATTGCTGTTTTATATAACAAATCCTTTTCCATATTTTATTTTTTATAAGATTAACAATGAAATAGCTTATATAGTTTAGTTTGCATTTTAGCCCACAGCCAAATAGCAAAATTAAAGCTTTGCGCAACCTTTATACATGATACCTATCATCATTATCACTAACAATACTCATGTTTTATTAATAAAGTTTTTTTCAACTTTAGCGTGCACGCGAAGTACCTGGCAATTCTTCACTCAAAAAATCTCATTAATAAAAATGAAAGGCCTGCCTGTCCACACTGATTTCCCAAAAAATACCCATATATGTATAGCTGAAACATATCTGCTGCAAAGCAGGAACTATTATAGACATCTTAATTCTAATTGCCGCGGTTATTGCCTTTGGAAAACATAATTTCGATAAATCGGCATACAAAGAAGTTGACAATATATTTAGAAATAATTTGAATAACGATAGCCGGATTATAACTGAAGAAATGCTTAATGAACAGGCGCTTCAGGTAGAGAAGTGGTTGTTGACAAATGGTATAGCGGGTAAGCAGAAAATACCTTTTGCAAGGCTAAAGCAAAAGGGCTGATGCGAACAGAATCCACCCGGCCAGAAGAAATGAATAGATGCCATTGGTGAACATATTTCACATTAGACGAGCCTGTCTTTATATGAAAAGTAAAAATGCATATGCTGACATCACAACGGGAAAGATAAATTTATAGATGGAAAAGGGTAAATGACCATTAAACTTTTTTCATAATTAAACCAGGCAAATGCTTCGGGTGAAAAAAAAAACCAGGGTGCATTGCAACCCTGTCTTGCAGAAATATGCCGGTTTCGTTCCGCTGCAAGAAGCCCAGATAGAAAAACGAAAAGCAATTGAGTCATCGTCAGCAAAAGCAGCTTTACCCTGCAAATATATTCCGGGCTCAGTCAATTTTTCATTAATGATCCAGGAGAAATAACGGAAGCAGCGCAGGCAGGTACAAAGAAAATACTAAAGATGCTCTTCCGGAAAAATGTTTGATACCCATTAAAGAAAGCGGCATTTTTAAGGGCATAAAGATGCCCGTAAAATCAGGAGTTATGTGGAAATTAAAATCCGGCGATTTTACATGGTATAAGTTTAAGGTAATACGTGTTGAATATAATATACCAGAACTGCACAAATCATGATTACTGATAAAAGTTATAAGACATTAAGAATCGTGGTATTGGCTCTTTATCCGATTATTAAAAAGATCATACCCGCTTTTATAAGACCTATACCCAACTTAGAATTGAAGACATGCTTTTATTATCCTCCTGCTGAAAATATATTTTAATACCAAGTCTCGTTGCAAGGTCTTTTACAATTTGTAAACCAAGGCCTGAATATTTGCTACTGACCTGCGTTTGCTGCAGCATAGCATTTAATTCACCGGCATTTTTATTTCCTGCAACATTTGTAATTGAGATTCTTTTTGTGTCTGCATCAATGTTTATTACATCTTTATTGTTGCTTTCTTTTATTGCATTCTGAACGAGATTTCTTAATATAACACCAAGAAAATTCTCGTCGGTATTTTGTGTGATACCCGGGCTAACGTTCATGTTTACCCGTAGTTCTTTTGCTTTTATTTGCTCTTCGAGAAGTTCAATTTCCTGCGACAAAACCGGGGCGATTTTCACCTGCCTATATTGCGGTATAAAATCTTTCATCTGGCTCTTGCTCCATAATAAAAGATCTTCCATTGTCTCTAAAACCTTCTCCGATGCTTTGTTTAAACGGTCATCATATTGCACTCTTAATTCATCAGTAAAATGCTGCGGGTTTTCTCTTTGCAAATGCAGGAGTTGCACAATGCTGCTTACAGGCGACCGCAGGTCATGGCTGATAACACCAAAAAGTTTTGCCTTCGTATCATTGGCAACAGAAAGTTCACTATTCAATTCATCAAGCTGGTGATTGCGCTGGTTAAGGATTTTGTTGAGCTTTTCTTTATTACGGTAAATAAAATAAAGCAATAATGAAAATACTCCCAGGCTCATCAAACCCAATATCAACAACCTTCTTGTATTGGATGCTTCTTTCAGTTCAAGTATACCAAGTTTATTTTTTTGATTAAGCGCAATTATCCGGTTTTCTTTTTCATTGGTTTGATAATGCGTTTCAAGGTCTGCAAATGTCCTTGATATTTTTTCCTTATTAAGTGTATCCTGCAGGTCAACATATTGCTCAAAATATGGTAACGCAGTTTTTGTATCACCAAGCCCTTTATAAGACAAGGCTAAGTAATCAAGGATATTTGCCTGCAGTTCTTTATTAAGCTGCATAGCGACAGGCAATGCCTCTTTCAGTAACGGGATAGCCGGTTCAAATTTTCCTGTTTCTTCCAGGTAATGGCCCTTTATCATTTGCGCCTGAAATATTAAGAAAGGTGATTGTACAATAGCAGCCAGCGAATCTCCCTTATTTAAATAGGGAAGCGCGTTATCATATTGTTTATGGTCAATGTAATAATTGGCTATATTAAGATTAGATGAAACCAACTCTGATGGAAATATAGACTGGCCTTTTGTATTTAAGGTAAGTTGGCTATTATAATATAATGCTGAATCAATATGGCCCGATGTGGTAAATGCTTCCACAAACGAGCTCAACAAACGGTTGCGTACAACGGGAGAGATATGTGCAAAGTGTTCGCCTTTGCGTAAAGAGGCAAGGCTTTTATCAGGCATTTGCGTGCTCAGGTATAGCTTGGAAAGCTGGTCGCATTGAATGGCATAATCAAATTTCATTTTGGAGTCCTGCGTGGTATCAACATCTTTTTCCCGCAATTGAATGCTTTTAATAAAATAATCCTGCGCCGTGCTGTAATAAGACTTTTGCTGGTAATAACTTCCAAAGGCAGCATAAATATCCCGCAGGATCACGCTGTTTTTTGTTGTGTCAGCAATGGTTTCCAAAATATTTTTGCATTCTTCTACTTTATCCTGTTGCTGCAGTTGAAAGTTTACACTCATCAATGCTTCACAGGACGACGCAATTAGTTTGGTGGCATTTACCTGCTGCGCTGTATGCAGGCTTTGGTAAAAATAATACTGTGCACTGTCAAATTTTAGCTGGTAATAACATCCGAGTGCAGTATATAAAAAGAAGCTCGCCTTCGCTGAATCATCATTCGCTTTTACTAATTGCAATCCCATTAAACCTGCCTGCTGCAATACAACGTAATTATCCTTTGCGCCATCTGTATTTAAACGAAGCATTGCACAGTAATCAAGCCACGCATGTATTTTATCATGGTCATTCGTAAATTTTGATAAATCCGGCGCCTGTGAAAGAACAGTAGTGGTGGAAAGAATACTTAATAAAACAAAAAGTAGAAACCAAAGTTTTTTCATTTGCTGCTTAGTGATCATAGAGCAATATAATCATTCATAAATAAGGAGCATTAATCCGGAAAACTTAATGCATGCTTGTATAATTTTCCTACCGGTAACTCCTGTGATTGTATGTTTATTTTATTTTTCTGAACAGCGTCTACTTTGTTACGGTTTACAATATAGCTGCGATGGATGCGTACAAATGTCCCGGGCAATTTTTTTGCGAAGCCATTTAAGGTTGATAATACTAAATACTGTTTTTTAGCTGTAACCACCCGTGTATAATCCCGCATAGCTTCTACATATAAAATATCATGTACAGGTATTTTGTATTTATCGTATCCCTGTTTAATTATTATAAAATTGCTGTCATCCCCGGTATCGAAAGCGCAGGCTTTTATACGCATCTGGTAAAAATCACGCAAGCGAAAAGCACACCGGGCAAATCGTTCAGAAGAAACCGGTTTTAGTAAATAATCAAATGCCTCCAGTTCAAAACCTTCTAAAGCAAACTCTGGGTGAGACGTAATAAACACGGGCTGTCCATAAGCAGTAATCTTTTTCCTTATTAATTCAATTCCGCTAAAGCCGGGCATTTCAATGTCTAAAAAAATTATCTCGGGATCAATGCGTGTTATTATTTCCAGCGCCTCAACAGGGTTACTGCACACGGCTATTTTTTGCAGGAAGGAAAATTTAGCGGCTTCTGTTACTACTACGGCACGGTCAATTTCATCATCATCTATTATTACATACCTGAGTTGGAGTTCCGGGCTTTGTATCACTTAAATGCATTAAAATTTATTGGTTAATTCTTATAAAAGTACATGAAAATCCCTATTGATTTTCTGCGGGTGCATTCAAAATTGTCGCAACACTCAAATCATGAAATTTATCCAATAGCTAATAACGCTCAATAATAAGAATAGTTGTTCCCCTTTAGGGGTTAAAGGCAAGAGCGATAATTTCGTATGCACCCTTTTCTGAGGCGCATTCCAAATTCCTCCTGCGTTTGTGACGCAACAAAAGCGGCATACACAATCTGTTGAAAATAAATGTGTTGAAGGGGGTGTATATATAATCGTCCCCGGTGAGTGGGGACACGAATTGGGGTGGCACGCCGTGGGCGGTGTCTCCACCGTCCACAATCAAATAAATTGATTGGTTAATTCTTATAATAGTACATAAAAAAGCTTATTGAGTTTCTGACGATTTTAAGAGTACGTTCGTCGGCTATATTTTTTAAACTTTTCGCATAAATCTACTTTTATGCGGGTTAAATTTTAAATCAATTAAATAATTTTCATGAAGCAATCAATTAAAGTAATAACAGTAATTTCTTAAATGACAGCTTTCAGCCCAATAAATAATTATCGAAGGAAAAGTAGCAAATCGATTAAAAATAGCAAATAAAATATATTACCATGATTACAAAACCATTGGAAACCGGCGTATTAAATAAACCTCATACCGTAAAATCGCACGAAGGAAAAACTTTTGTTGTTGAACCTATCGAAGACTTTGAAAGAAATTTAAAACATACAAAAAATAGAAGGCAGGGAATTCATTTCCCTATACCTTTTCCCTTTATTTTAAAGAAGAGTCATTCACTGGCCGCATACCAAACTCCAATTCGGGACCAGGGAGGAATAAGAGGTACATGTTGGGCCTTTGCCGGCATTGCTGCACTGGAGGCTGCCTACAAACGCAAATACGGAGTTAACCCCGATCTTTCAGAACAGTACTTATTTCATATTTGCAAAGCCCAGGAAATTTACCAGGACTACAATACCAACAATATACCGCATGAAAATAACTCTTCCTTTTGGGGAGGCCAGGGCGATAGTGGCGTTATAGAAAATCTCGCCCGGGTAGCAGTACCGGAAGAAAGTTTTGCGCCGTATCTTGATCAACCTGCTTTAGAAAACATAAGAATTTCAAATACCGCCTGTGGCAATTTAGACTGGAATTCTACCCAGGAACAGTTAGACACTTTTGAATATAATTTACAAAACATACCGCAGGAGGCCCGCCACAATGCCAGGTATAAAGCCAAAACATGGGCCGCTATTGGCTATCATCCAACAGATCTGCCGGCACAAATTGAGCACGTTTTATTAAATAATCATGAAGTGGTTCTTGATGTAGATGCCTACCTGTGGAAATATAACGCTTCAACCGGCATTCATGAGTTTAACCCGGATGCCAAACCTGGTGGCGGACATACTTTTTTAGTAATTGGATTTGACAATAATCATCAATACTTTCTTGTTAAAAATTCCTGGGGAGGAGCTGACTACTTTAAGTTATCATACGATTATGTAAATAAGGTAAGTTCACAATGGTACACGGGTCATTATATCATAGACGTAGAAGATATAAATATGGCACCCCAGCAAAAAGCAAAGTGGATCGGTAACTGGAATATGGATCATGACGGATGGCAGGGCACTTTAACCATTCGCAGATTTACATCACTCCATGTTGGTGAAAATGATCCCACTAAATTAGGCAATTATTATAGAGATGGTAATAGCTATGATGTAAATGGATATTTTACAGAAAATGGGCAGGGAGTTATCTTTTATGTAGCAGATCATGTGGGAAGAATTATACCTGGAACACTCCACTCAGGACAGCAATTCGAGCAATATAATTTTTCATGGGCTCCTGTTTTATGTGCCGGCAAAACATTGTGGACAAATATACCTTATGGGGCTTATTTAAACAGGGCTATAATAAGCAACGTACCATCTTCAAATTTTAATTATAATGAATGGCTAGGTACCTGGAATATGAACCATGATGGATGGAGAGGGATAGTAACTATTACAACCATTATACCCGGCATTTTTGGATTATATTTCGTAGTTGGAATATACAGAACGTTTGATGGCAAAACCTTGCCTGTTTCAGGTACGCTCAATTCTTTGCATCAGCATGTACTATCATTTAGAATTCCTTTTTCTTCAGACAATAATCAATCTTTTGAAATATACTATCATACGTGGGAAGATAAAGTTTTCTCAGGGGAAACATTCCCTGGTGGAAATACATATGGAGTTTACGGTAACAAAATAAATTAATCACTACCCTTCGTTTCCGGCCATTTAGCGTCAACTCATATAAAAAGAATAAAAATTAAACTTTTAACATTAACCAGTTCTTTATGAAACACGTTCTGCTTATTATAATCGGGTTAATTAATTCCTTTTCGATCAATAGTGTTTACGCACAAAATATAGGCATCAATGCAAACGGAAGCGCGCCCAATGCTAATGCGATGCCCGATATCAAATCTTCAAATAAAGGGCTATTAATTCCACGTATGGATTCAACGAGCCGCAAAGCTATTCCCGCAACAAAAGGCCTCATGGTGTATGATACAACCGCCAATTCATTTTGGTTTAGCAATGGGAATAATTGGGTATCTATACCAGGTGTGGTTTCCGCACCGGTAGCTTTTAATGAGATAGGCAGCGGGAATCGCCAGTCGGTTGCCGCTTACTATCGTATTACAATAGTATCTACCTAAAAATATAACATAAATAAAATGAACTATTTATTTTTTGCCACATCGATTTCATTAATTGTATCATTCGCCTCCTGCAACAGTAATAAGTCTGATGCGGCAAACAATAAATCTGAACCTTCGGCACAAAGTGCATCTTCCTCTTCTTCACAAGGCGGTGCCGTTTTTTCTTACAATTTAGATGGTACAAAAATTTCAGGTGGCGGGGTAGATGCACTCATGATGAATAATGTGGCTGCCTTATCAAAATCTGATGGCAATCCCGATAAATTAACTTTTTTTCTTAACGACGTTAATAAAGAAAACACAGAAACATTTTCGCATTCATTGCGATTTCAAATACCCGGTACAACGGGCACTGTAGCACTCACTCCTGGTGAAGATCACTGGCACGTGGAATTATTTCTGACAACTGCTGAAGAGGGCAAGTATGTTGTATACGGTAACGAAGCCTTCAATATTACCGTAACAAATGTTACCTCTACCCATGTTTCCGGTACATTTTCAGGAAATGTAAAATTAGCAAAGAGTACTGGTGCCGGTATAAATAAGTTTACTGTTACCAATGGAAAATTTGATATTCCTGTTAAATCGGATGCGTATTGAGAAGATTCGATGAACTAGAATAAATAACCTTTGAGAATAAGCTTTTTACTTAATAAAAATTTTATGATACAGGTGAAAATATCTATTGGCTCCATAATTTTAGTATCACTTCTATGTTTTTCTTGCAAAGCAAAAAATAGTAATGCAAACACTGGTAAAGACAATGCCGATAGTAACACAGCGATCTCTACTGCCTCTTCCTCAGGCGACGCAAGTTTCTCTTGTAAAATTGATGGCAGGGATTTTTCAGGAAAAGGGAATGGCGATTACTTATCTGCATTTAAATCAGGAAAAGGCACAATCAAATTTGTTTTGGCAAATATTGAGGCGAAACAACAGGGTATACCTGAGCAATTAAGTTTTACCGTTGCCGACCACGGCACGACAAAGATGCATAATTCAAATAGCACGGACAATGGCAACTACTCTGCAAATTATAATCCCCGCGATTACACTGATGCTTTTGGATTCCGTGAAGTAACAGTAACCGTGCCTTCTTCGGATGCGTCCGGTATAAAAGGCACCTTTTCAGGAACATTGTTTGATCCCCAAAACAAAAAGGAAATTTCAGTAACTGAAGGCAAATTCAATTTACCCTGGTCACCTTATTCTAAAAAATAAAAACCAGTTATCATTAAAAAAAAATGCAGTCAAATCAAGTGACGAAATACAAATAAGACAAGCTTACAGTAAACAAATAAATTTTTGATATTCCTTTTTAAATCTCAACTCAATGAAAACCATTATCTCATTCAGAATAATTCACCAGCCAATTAAATAATAAAACTATAAAAATGAAACAATTAATATTTATCCTTTCCTGGTTGATCATGTTATCGTGTAACAATTCATCCGGATCCGGTTATAATCCTGGTACAGCAAAGAGTGATGCAACATCTTCATCCGTAAATCCGGGAGCAGATAAAGGAACTATAACATGTACAATGGATGGCAAATCAAAAACATTCCGGGTGCACAACTCCTTTTCAGAAATAAGACTTGAGTCCGGTTCCAAAGAGCCAAATGATGGATTTATGCTTTTAGATGGTAATGCCACAAACGAAGGCTTTCAGTTTGAAATAAAAAATAAAGGCACCTCAGTTTTTAAAGGCATGGATGGTGTATTGAATATGTTCAGTTATTTTAACAGCAAGGGAGTAGATTATGTAGCGTACGAAGATGTAACAGCATCTGTTACTTCTTTGGATGTTAATCATTTAACGGGAACTTTTTCCGGGAAATTTCAGAATACAAATTACAAAGGTGCATCAGACACCAATCCTGAATTTATTCAAATAACAGATGGCAAGTTTGAATTAAACAAATAATCTCAACAACTATTTATGAAACAAAAAATATTATCTCTTGTAACTATTTTTTCTGCCTGTTTATTATTTTCCTGCTCAGGTGATAATAATAACAATGCAGGTAATGGCGGCAGCAGTACTTCGGCTTCAGGTACTAATGCTGTAAACGATAGTGGCAGCTTCTCTGCCTTAATTAACGGGGTAAAGGTATCTGGTGGCGCTACAGATGAAATGCAGATACCCAATGAAGCTTTTATTTATCCTGCAGGCAGCCTCCCC
>JBDTLZ010000306.1:0-7789 GCA_039934515.1 Ginsengibacter sp. | reverse complement strand
AATAAATAATTACTGCAAAGGCTTATAACGATCGAGCCAAGGGCAATGATAAACAGCTTTTTCTTTTGTTTGTGGTATAACAGGAATGTGTATAGGAAAATAGAAATCGTCCAGAAAAAATATCCTGCCGAAAGGAAATAGTAATAGCGGATACCCGGCCAGTATTTATCGTTTATAAACAGGTGGTAAACTAAAGGCACGCAAAAAAGAAGTACAATAAAAGTAAGGGTCATAATACCGATATAGGTTATGAATTGCTTTCGTATGTCACCGTAGTCGGGATTTTTGAGTGAGAGCGCTTTATTGATCTTTGGAACCATATATTGTATGAGCGCGCCTGAAAGTGTAATAATGATGGTTCCAAACACGCAGGCCATCCCATAAATGCCTACTTCCGCATTGTTTTTTGTAATATTTGCAAGTAAAAAACTATCCGATGAAAAAAGGCAGAATATGCTGAGCTGCAAAGTGACAATGGGTATGCTGTATCTTATTTCTGTATAAATTATTTCTTTTTTTATTGCCCCGGATAAATAGTCATTTTTAATAAGAAAATAAATTGCATAAGCGGCCACCGATCCCGTTGCAACAAGCATACTGGCAACACGGCCCTCCCATCCCCATGCAAAGAGAACAATAAGTATTACTGCCAGTCCAAGTTCAGCCGAAATTCTTGTTACATTAACTTTCATGTAGGTGGATGCGTCATTGCGGTTTCTTATAAGCAATATTACCAGCTCATAGCAGAAGGTCATAAATGCGACCAGGGGAATAGCCCATATAAACAGTGGCGGAAACAAGAATCCGTGGAATAGAAAACTCCGGAAAAAAAAGAAAGCCAGGAAAGATATAAATGCCATAACGATGGCCATAACAAAACCCGTGGTGCAGGTATCTGAAAAATCTTTTTTGTCTAATTTGAAATAGTCCACTGAGGCTGACTGCAACACCCCGAGGCTTATAAATGGCACAAGAAATATCGTTGCCTGGCTAAAAAGGCTTAACAGGCCATTGTCTGCCGGTGAAAGATATTTTGGATTGGTAAATAATGGCAATAAAAGAAATGACAGGCCTTTCCCAAAAAAATTGGTGATGGTATAAAGTCCCATCGTTTTTAAGGCGGGATTGTTATATTGTTTTTTCACGAATTGAATAGAACCCATCAATAAATTTTGAAAAGATTATTCTTTACAAATTAAACGCATTAACACGCGTTATACCACTTCGGTTCAAGGTCACGGTGTTGTTTTGACTACTTCCAACAGCTATACCCGCGATCGTGTGATGACTGTTAAATAATACAGCCTGGGATAGTAGCATATGTTATAATTGTCTATTTATTTTTTACTTGTTTGATAAATTTTGCAGGTACACCGCCCCATACTTCATAAGCAGGAACGTCTTTAGTAACAACCGCTGAAGCCGCAATAATTGAATATTTTCCTACTGTAACCCGTTTTAAAATAGTTGCTTTGGAAGCTATCCATACATTTTCGCCAATTTCAACCGGCGCGGTATAAAATTCTTCGTGGAGCGTTTCCATATGGGTATTTACTGTATGATCCTGATCGCGAATAACAACCATCTCGGCAATCAAACAACCTTTGTTAATGGTTACGCGTTCTTTTGAAGTGATAACACAATTTCTTCCGATGAAGGAATTATAAATAGAAAGCGAACTTTTAGTATCGGCGAAAATATGGGTTCCCGAAGAAATATAAGAGTTGACAATTGTTAGTTTGCCACCCACAACACATACGATCGAGCAATTTTTTTGAATTTTAGTATTGAAGTCAATGCTGATACCCGGGTAGAGTAATTTTAATTTCAATATGCGCAGGAAACAAAAAAACGCTCCCCACTGCCTCGCTAAAAATCTAAAAATTTTTGAAATAAAATTCATGACAAAATTTAGAGGAAGCCGCCCTTCACCAGGCCAATGATTCTATAGTACCCTTTGCAATAATTTCTTTGATGAGGTATATTCGAATTATTGTGGATTTGGTTCAGCTTAAATAATTTTTATTTAAAACGGTAAAACAAGGTAAACATTGTAGAATTGAAAGAAATGAATAGCCGGCCCGACCGTTCATTTCCTGTTTAAAATTAAATAGAATTGCTGATTTTACTTTTTCGTCAAAATCTTACCGAAAATCTGCTCAAGCTATAGTTGATACGGCACGCCAGGCGCGTGGCCTATCCAAAAAAGGGCATAAACCCTAGTTTAGCACAACTTATTATGAGGACGAAACAGATTCCGGTGAAATTGATGGTTTCTTCGTAAACCCGCTTATCCTGTCATTCTGATAGTAAATCCTCAAACTCCCCGATAATTTTTTCTATATCGTAATCTTTTACTCTATAGAGAGCATTTGATTTCATTTTTTCAAGCAGGATTTTATCATTAACAAGAAGATCTATGGCATCTGCCAATAGTTGAGCATTATTCACCGGCACTAAAATGCCGCAGTCTGAGACTTCTAAATGATCTGTAATGTTTACTGACGGGTCAGTACCTGGTGCTAATATTTCTCTGGGGCCGGAAAGGCAATCTGTGGAAATTACCGGGAGTGAACATGCCATGGCTTCAAGAACACAATTTGGAAACCCTTCAAAGTCGGATGACAAAATAAAACAATCACATTTTGAAAGATATTTAAAAGGATTGCTGTCAAATCCTAAAAAAATTACCTGGGTCTCCAGGTTCATTTCTTTCACTTTATTTCTAATGGTGTCTTCGAGTTCTCCTTTTCCAAGCAACAGCAGCCTTACCGGGAGGTGTCGTACTTTGTCAAATGCTTCAATGAGTAATTCGTGGTTTTTTTGTGGGCGAAATCCTGCCACATTGATAAGGGTAAAGATGTCGCCTTTTGAAATATCGGCTTCCATCTTACTTAACGGCTTTATCATATCCAGGTCAACGGGGCTATTGATCACGCGGTATTTTGTATGAATATTGAAATTTCTTTCAAGATCGATCTTTATCATTTTTGCATTGGGAACAATCAAATGGGCGAGCCTGTAGAGCTTTTTTGTAAAATGTATTGCTACAAATTTTTCTGCCGGCGACATGAGTTTTATATATTCGGACAGATAGGCGAGTTCGCTTACAATGATCCTTGCTTTATTTCCAAAGAGCCGGCTAAGGCAATTGGCATAGTTCGTCCTTTTCAAAAACGAAAAGCTTATTTCAATTTTATTTTTTCTACAGATACGCTTGTACCTCCAGGCTAACAGGGGAAGCTTTAATATCGTAAATATGCCGTGTTCAAATAATGGCTGGTTAAGGGTAATAATTTTTTGATTTTCAGGTAGTTTATATTCAATACTATTGGTAAACAACACAAGTGTAATATCATGTGTGTCCTGGAGTTTTTGAAGTATCAAAGAAACTTCACGTTCTGCGCCACCTGCATTAAGAGAGTTAATTAAAATAGATACTTTTTTCGTCATGTATATTCTTAACCCCTTTAATAATTGGATGTGCAAAGAAAAGGTTTTACTTTCTATATATCAAAGAATGTAATTCTGTAAGATGTAGTTTTTAAGCTTTATTTTGTGCTTTCCATCCAAAATTACCCAGTTAGCAGATACCCATGCCCCAAGCGTTTCTTTATATATTAAGTAAGCCTGATTTATATTTAACGCCACTTTATATTTTTCTTCTTTTCTTACTTGTAAAAAAACTGAAAAGGAAATATTATTTCCAATCACCTTTACAGCAATTTATTTTTCCGGCATTTATCATTCATATATCCGGGAGTATTTTCTTTGCCCTGATCTACCAGTATTATTATGGCTATGGCGATACCTATGGTTACTTTACAGGTGCGCATGAAACATGGGAAGCATTTATTAAAGACCCAAAAGTGGCATTTGAACTTTTATTCAGGGACCGGGAAAATTTCTCTCCTCTTGCGCTGGATTGGGCTCCATTTAGTTCGTATACAGGCTTTGCACAATCAACTTCTGCAGTGATCCGGATTGCGGGTTTTATAGGCTTATTTTGTTTTGGAAGTTATCTCCCCATAGCGATGGTGCTTGGCTTGCTTGCATTTTGGGGAACCTGGCTTATTTATATTACTATTAATAGATATTTTCCTCATCTATATAAGCTCACTGCCGTATGCTGCCTGTTTATTCCTTCAGTCGTCATATGGAGTAGCGGGGTAAGTAAGGAACCTCCCTGCATGTTTGCTTTAGGATTGTGTTTTTATTCAGTTGATAAATTGCTTAATAAAAAGGGAATGATAAAACACCTTTTATATTTTGCTATCGGCGCCTCCCTGTTGATTGTTATAAAAAGCTATATCTTTTTCACTTTTGCAGCGGCTGCCGCAATGTGGGCTTATCGTTTTTTCATATTGCGAATGAAAAACGCCCTGGTAAGGCTTATATTTCGGGTCACAATCTTCATAGCCATTTTTTCTTTTTTTCTTTATATGATTGCTATCCCGGAAAATTCATTACAGCAAAGTTTTATTTATTTACTTGACGGCGGTCAGCACCTGCAGGAGTTAATGACGTCTATCAATGATACCTATGGGGGATCGGGGTATACTTTACCACCTGTAAATTTGAACGCATTCGGGGCAATTCAAAGTTACATGCTATCCACAAATGTTAGTTTATTCCGGCCTTATATATGGGAGTGTACCAACATACTTATGGTTATGAACTTCATTGAAAGTTTTGGAACCTTGCTGCTTGTTTTGGCTGTATTGTTTAAAGCCGGGATAAGAAAATTTTTCAGCTATTGCAATACTTACCCGGTTTTGCTTTTCATGTTATTGTTCTCTTTGATATTTGCGCCTATCGTGGGGTTTATTTCGTTTAATTTTGGTACGCTGGTGCGCTATAAAATTCCTTTCCTGCCTTTCTTCTTCTCGTTTTTAATAATCCTATTGTTTGATAAAAAAGTTGTCAGGGTAAATGCAGAAAACGGTTAACCGAAATTTATCCTGTTTTGCCAAACAGGTTGTTAAAGCGATTAATGTATGGGCAACAGCATAAATATTTATATCGAAAAAACAAGCCCATCATTGCCGGCATCTTTTGACATTAAGGCAGCAAGCCTCCTCACCTGGGCTTTTCTTGAGTATTGCAAAATTATATCATCATTTGTTTTTATTGCTATCTTCCCCGCGCTTACAAATTCGCTATAAAGCTCACGCAACTTATCAGCACATTCATCAACTGTATTTGTAACGATGGCCTGGTTTGTGGACCGTAACGTTTCTTCAATAATATCATGATCTGACGGGCATATTAACACGGGTTTTCTTAAGGCCAGGTATTCGTAAACCTTACTGCCCGGAATACCCTTCCTGTTGCCGTAGCCAATAGCCAGTAAGATCGTAGAATTATATTGAATGGCAATTGCTTCCTTTTTAGCGACCCTGTCTGTATAGTTAAAATACTTCTCATAACCTTTCACTTGTTTTTTTACTATGGCAAGCAAGGGGGGATTTGCTTCAAGGCCAAGAAATATTACCCGGGAGTTGGGAACTCCGGCGGCCTGGTCTATAAATTTTTTATAGGCAGCCAGGAATATTTCAACAGGCTGGGTATGGTATAAGGAACCTGCATAGGTAATAACAAACTGATCAGTTGTTACGTCGCCACCGGTGGGATAATTGGTTTCAATATAACCATTAAAAATTGTGTACCCTGGAATGTTCTTAAGAAAGGCATGAATCTTTTTTACATAGAAATCGCTTACTGAAATAAAAAAATTTGCATTGGAAAGCCACTTTTTTTCATAATGCCCGGAGACATCTCTAAGTAACTTTTTGAATATGCTATGCTGCATAAGGTTGTTGGTATTCCAGTCATCCCGGTAATCTGCAATCCAGCTGGTATTGAATTTCCTGTTAAATTTATACCCGAATTTAAAAAGATGGAAAGGGCCCGCACTGATGAGCATATAAGCAATGTCGTTGTTTTCCTGCAATAGTTTTTTGCATTGCCTGTACAAAGGCAGGTAAGGAGTGAACAGGGATGAAAAATTTTCTCCAAACGTATAGATAAAAGCAGTCCATAGATAAAGAAAGTAGAATTTTGTGCCATAGAATTTTTCAAAGAGTATATTTTTCAGTGTGGGTTTGAATGGCACATAGTATACTTCGTAGTTTTCCTTCTTTTCATGAATAGTACGATCGCCGGTTTTTTTATGTTCGTCCCTGGAATGCAGTATTGGAATATCCCAGTTTCGTGTAACCACAATCGGGTAATATCCAAATTCATTTAGATAAGTGGCGAATGAAAATATTCTTTCTGCCGGGGTAAGGTTACAGGGAGGAAAATAATAAGCAAGAATTATCACTTTTTTTAGGTCCACTGGAATAACTTTAAGAGCTGCCGGTTATCAGAAATCAATTGATCTTAACCAGCGCTAATTAATTAAATATCCTGACATCAAAACCGGCCATATATCAGCCGGCAATAATTCTTTATTAATAAATTTTTTATTGATAATGCTTTCGTCGATTAGTTTCTTCTTTGATTGATGGATTTTTTCAACGATATCTTTACTTTTCAGCCATTTGCTTTGGGGAGGCTCATAGCCCACTTTATCGGTACGCCAGCAAATTTTTTGCGGCAGCACGTTTTTATAGGATTCTCTTAAGATCCATTTGGTCCACCCGTTTTTAATCTTAAAATATGGCGGTAAGGAAAAAATAAAAGAAACCAACTCATGGCTCAGGAACGGCAGTCTTACCTCACGGCTATGGGCCATGCTGTTGCGGTCTGCATACCTTAAAAGCTGCTGCAGTACCCCCCGGGTAGTGCTGTCATAGAGCGCCATGTTTAAATGATCGTATTGTTCAACAAGTAAAAAATCATTTTTCCGGTTTTCATAGTAGAAATCCTTATCCAAAAAGCGGTTTATAAGCTGGCGGTTATAGGCATTGATCTTTTTTATGCGCTGTACAGCCGAGGGCATAAATGTTTTCAACAAAAACGTAAGATCTTTTTTAAGTGGTTTGTTGAGCGTATTGGGATGTTGCAAATTTCTATAAGAAATATATTCACTTTTATAAAGCGCAGTATTGTTCTTTTTAATTTCTTTAAAAAATTCCATATAGTAGCTGTGGTAGCCTGCCAGCACTTCGTCGGCGCCCTGGCCATCCAGTAAAACAGTCACATTATTTTGTTTGGCTAGTTGCATCACACAATACTGGGCGTAAATGCTTGCACTGAGGAAAGGTTCTTCCTGGTGGTAGAAAAGTTTGTCGATATCATCTGCCATTTTTTTACCGTCGGGATATACAAAATATGGATCGACGTTAATTTGATCGATAATCATTTGCATGTACGCTCCTTCATCTTTTGCAAATCCCGGAAATCTTGCACTGAACGTTTTTTGTGCTCCTGAACCCTTGAGAATTTTATCAATTTGCCAAACTACAATGGAACTGTCCAGGCCGCCACTCAGGCTGCTTCCCACAGGAACATCACTTCTTAGCCGACGCCTGACGGATGTTTCGAAAAGGGACCTTAACCTTTCTTCAACCTCATCCTGTTTTATTTCATAGTCCTGGATTGCCGGATCGATATCCCAATATCTTTTAATTGCAGAGATCGTATAGCTGGCAACATTAAACACCACGTAATGTGCCGGGGGCAGCCGGAGACAGTCTTTGAAGAACGTTTGGCTCACATCTTCCGGATTTTCCACTAATTGATGGGTAAGAAAATTATACAACATTTTTTCATCATACTTCCTTGGGATGCCGGCGGCCCATAAAACCTTCATTTCACTTCCAAAGATCAAATGTTTTCCCGG
>JBDTLZ010000305.1:0-14498 GCA_039934515.1 Ginsengibacter sp. | reverse complement strand
TATACATGATACCATTTAAAATGCGATTCTTACTAGCGGTGATTGTGACTACGGGGATACTGGCCTGCACAACCTGTTTTGCATTACCACCGGTTAAGAACACCTTGTTTGCCGGAACTGCTAAAATAAAAATAACACCAGGAACACCTATTCCCATGAGTGGTTATGGCGGAAGAAATGACCCGTTCAAAGGTGTTCATGACGATTTATTTGCACGGGTAATAGCATTTGGAGATGGTACCAACAAAGCGGTATTAATTACCACAGATCTCATTGGTATCTCGAATGCGATATGGGAAGAAACTACCAGGCGCATAACAAAGGAAACAGGTATTAAAAAAGAATATGTTTTGTTGTCGGCTGTTCACAACCACAGTGGGCCTGTTATTAAAGTCTATGATGATGAAGATTCCTCTGCAGCAGTCGTTGCTTACATTGAAGAACTGGAAGAAAAAATTCTTATCGCCACTAAAGAGGCCGTAAAGAATATGGTGCCTGCAAGCATTGGCGCTGGTAAAGGGGAATGCAAAATGAACGTTAACCGCAGGGCACCAGATGGTAAAGGGGAGATAACCCTGGGGGTAAACCCGTATGCTCCCTGCGATCATGAAGTTGGTGTAATTACAGTGAATGATATCTCCGGTAATCCCCTGGCAATTATTATGAATTGGCCTTGTCACGGTGTGGTACTGGGCCCGCGAAATTATCTTATTACCGGCGATTGGCCCGGTGCTGCTGCCAGGTATGTTGAAGAAGCTTCAGGTGGAAAACTGATCGCACCTGTCATAATCGGAGCATCCGGTGATATTAATCCTGTTTATGGGCCACATATTGATTTTGAAAATAACAATTCATATGCCTATGGCAAGGATGCCATTGGAGAAGACCTTGGCAAAGAGTCATTGCGTGTTGCAAAGGGAATCCAATCATTTTCTTCCGGAAAAATTACAGCGCTGCAACGGGTCATATCGTTGCCGGCAAAGGAGTCCGAAGATGCAAAATCTCTTCAGCCGAAAACTGCCATACACGATTCACTCCGGGTTCGTCTTTCGGTAATTAAAATAGGTAATATTGTTCTAACAGGAGTTTCCGGGGAGGTATTTAACCAGATAAGCGTTAAGATGCGCAATCAATCTCCTTATGCATTTACTTTTATGATCACGCACTGCAATGGCAGTAGTGGCTACCTGGTATCGGAAGATGCTTATCCCAAACCAGGGATCAGTGGATCAGCAAATAAATATATCCCGACAGGCGGTTACGAAGCAGGATCGACAAGAGCAAAAACTGGCGCTGAAAAAGCAATCATCGAAAATCTTCTCGCTATGATAAATGACTTATGATATTCTTTCTTCATTTATTTTTAATTTCCCCCTGTTAAATTTTTATTCCTTATTTATTTCTTATTTATGATCAGGATGACCCTTTGATCTCACGTCATTGTAATGTAACCTTCAAATATTTTGTAAATGAACTTTCCGATACAATACAAAATAGGGTAAGTATTAATCAATATTGGGTAAAAAATCCGGGCGCTCATAGGTTACATTTGAATAGTCAAATATAAGTTGCGCAGTTTATTACTATTCTGTTGCAAGACTTTAAAAAAAAATGCCACGAAGGGTTTTGATGAGCTGCCTGGAAATGCTATAGTCCGCGCCGAATTGAAAGAAAATTAATATCAACCATGAAAAATATTGAACTGTTGTTAATTAGTTGTTTGATTTCGATCTCTGTTTTTGGACAAGCCAATTCCTTTAACGACAGCAAAAAAGCCGATACTTTTAATAATCACATCGTATTACTTGATGATCACTCAAAAATTATATCCTGGATAACGCCTCAATCCAAAGCATACGACCAGTTTCTTCGCCAGCGATGGAATTTTATTAAAACAATGGTACCTTTTTGTCCGGGCCCTGCACCGCGATCATTGTATCCTCAATATTATTTTTATTGTGCTTACCGGTATAAAGCCGGGCAGCTGGAGCCCGATACATGGATGAATGATGTAGGCGAAAAACTGCCAAACTGGTTTGAGTCAGCCCGCTTGTATTATGCCTATACCGGTGATACCTCGGTAATGAACATTGTTAGAAATTTTATAGATTATTCAATGGAACATGGACGAAGCCCATCCGGTTTTTCGTGGCCTGATTTTCCCTACACTACTACCAATGCAGGCGATACTGAATTCAGGGGATTTACCAGTTCGAAGAGATTTGTGCTTCATGAAGTACAGGTGGATCACGCAGGTGATATAGGATTAACCTATTACAAATTATACTTGTATACAGGCGACAATAAATATAAAACAGCCGCTATAAAAATGGCCAACACGCTGGCTTCGAAAGTAAGAACAGGTTCCGCTACTCAATCACCATGGCCGTACAGGGTGGTTCTTAATTCCGGGAAGATCACTGCAGAATATGGCGCCAACTGGGCAGGATGCTATACATTACTGGACGACCTGGTTAAGGCCAACCTTGGTAATGTTGCCGCGTATCGCGCCGCCTGCAAAAAAGTAAAAGATTTTATTTTACAATTTCCAATGAAAACGGGTTATTGGACTGATGGCCATACTGATGCCGATGTGAATAGCAATACTTATAAAAGTAATATGAGCGCGAGTAATATTTCGCTATACATCCTGGATCATCCGGAATTTGATCCTGGCTGGAAAAGCGATCTGCCTATGCTTATAAAATGGACGGAGGATAATTTTATTTTCCGCACGGCTCCGGGAGAACCGGCGAGTCAATGGGGTGCAAATATCGTAGGTGAGCAGGATTCCTTCATTTACAAAATGGATTATCAAACAGCACGTTACGGAGCCCAATGCGCGCGCTGGTATGCTATTTCCGGCGATGAGACTTACAAGGATAAAGCATACCGTTCTCTAAACTGGGTTACTTATTGTAACGATTCCAACGGGATGGCCAACGAGAGCCCTTTGAGCAAGGATATATCCAATTGGTGGTCTGATTGTTATGGCGAAGGGCCGAGAATGTTTTATCATGCTTTTGCAGCGGTACCTGAATGGGCACCTCCTGCAGAAAATCATATTCTATACTCAAAAGGTGTATTAAAAAATGTTGGGTATCAGCCAAAAAAAATTCAATACATCGCTTCAGATGACGATGGCATTGATTATTTACGGGTTGCATTTAAGCCATCTGTAATATCGTTGAATGGCGTGAAAATTTCATTACATACAAATATTGATAAAGAAGGTTATATACTTAAAAGCCTCGGGAACGGTGATTATGCGGTGACGATAAAAAGACGCAAAGCTGGTAACATTGTTATCAGGGGTTTATAAGAAAGCTAATGAAGTACATACTTACATTTATTGCCGGCGTTCTGCTGTCGTTATTTTTGTTTGCCCAAACGAAGGAAGTAAAGCTCAAAGACTTTGGAGCGGTACCCAATGATGCAAAAGATGATGCACCGGCGATACTTTCGGCTATTAAGTCCTGTAAAGGCAAGATACCTGTTACACTAATATTTGAACCTGGCGTATATGATATCTTTGGAAGCCGTAAAGACATCCATGGTAATTTTTATCCCTCCCTGGCGATTGATAATATTAACAACTTAACGATAGAAGGAAATGGCGCCGAAGTAAAAGGACATGATTATGCGACCCTTTTTCATTTCACTGGTTGCAAGAATATTACTGTAAGGAATATTACGGTTGATTGGGATCCCCTGCCTTACACACAGGGTAAGGTAGTACAGGTGGATGCTGATTATGTCGACGTAGAAGTAGCCGCACCGTTTGTGGCAAAAGCAGGCCTGCATACCGAAGCTATACTGGGATATGACCCTGAAAAAAACCGGATGGCCAGGCGATTTACTGATCATTACCAGTTGGGGTTTGAAAAGACAACCGAAGTAGCAGCGCCCGGAATAATGAGGCTTTTTACCGGCCACCAGGATAGGTTTGCCGGAAAAATGCCTTCAATTGGAAACTATGTAATTGCCAGGCATCATGTTTATGGCTACCAGTCTTTTGAATTTAATCAATGCACCGGTGTTAAAATAGAAAATATTACAATTTACTCAAATCCGGGAATGGGAGTAACAGGAGAGGAGTGCCGTAATATCAACATCAGCCATTTGAGAATAATGATACGGCCGGGATCGGGCAGGTGGATGTCATCCACGGCTGATGCAACCCATTTCAGGGCCTGCCGTGGTACGATCACTATGGAAAATTGCCTCTTTGAAGGCATGGGTGATGATGCTACTAACGTAAGAAGCAGTGAGTATCTGTTAATAAGCGAACTGCTGCCCGGTAATAAACTCACCCTTAAAACCGGCAACAAATATGGAGAAAACCCGCTGCCACCAAGGATAGGCGATAAACTGGAAATAAGTAGCGGCAAGGTACCGTTACTTGCTTACACAATTCTCACCGTTAGTTCAGTAGCAATAAAGGATAGCGGAAAAACACTGGTCATCGGTTTTTCAGAAAAAATCCCTGGGAAGGTCCGGGTAAATGATCTTGCAGGAGACGCGACCTCCTGCCCGGTATTGCGTATCCGCAATTGCACCGTAATAAGAAACCGTGCACGCGGGTTCATTATCAAAACCCGCAATGCAATTATAGAAGACTGCACTTTCCAGGATGTATGCGCTTCGGGGATAGCTTTAGAAACAGACGTGGTGGCATGGTGGGAAGCCATCGGTTCAAGAGATGTCACTATCCGCAATAACCGGTTTATTGATTGCAGGTTTGAACCCGAATACCTGCAGGGTGTAATTGAATCACACACGATGAGCCAAACCGCACCTGCGGGAATCTATCAAAGGATCACCATTGCAAGCAATATTTTTCTTGGGTCCAGCGCCAATCTTCTTAAACTTGGCTCTGCAGATGGGGTAAGTATCATCAATAATATAATGGACAATTCTAAAGAGGAAGCGATTTTATTGTATAACAGCCGGAATGTTTTTATCAGCGGTAATAAATTCAGCAATTGCAAAAAAGGATTGACGATAGGCCCGGGCTGTGAAGTGGCGACCATCAGGTGTGAAAAAAATACCGGGTTATGAGTGATCGCTGCGAAGCTGAAATTATTGCAGTGTATGATGTCCTGCCGGCTAAAAAAGTATTTCATTATGGAGTGGCTGTTCATCAGCCGTAATAGGCAATCAATTATTATTCTAATAATTCTAATAACTATAAAAACAACTATTATGAATTTATTTCTGGTAACCAGTAAAATTTTCCTGAAAAAAATAGTGCTTCCGGCGCTGTTTACTTTTTTAATTTCTGTCGCGTTTGCGCAAGAAAAAATCGCTGTTTCCGGCAAAGTGACCAATGGAGAAATTGATTTGGCGAATGTGTCGGTAAAGATCCCTGGCTCCAGGCAAGGCACAGTAACCGACGGGCAGGGTAATTTCAAAATAAATGTCTCAAAGGGGCAAAGGCTTGTGTTTTCCTATGTTGGTTATGAAGAGCAGTCTTTAACCGTTTCAGAACAAAAGGAAATTAATATTACGCTTAAGATTGTAGATGGCAACGCATTAAATGAAGTGGTGGTGGTTGGGTACGGTACCAAAAAGAAAGTTAATCTTACTGGTGCCCTTTCCACCATATCTGCCAAAGAACTGGATGGCAGGCCCATTACTAACCTGTCTTCTGCTTTGCAAGGCACCATGGCAGGTGTAACGGTTACCGTCAACAACGGGCAACCGGGCAATGACCAGGGAACCATTCGCGTTCGGGGTATTGGAACGCTGGGCAATAGTGATGCCATGGTGATGGTGGATGGAATTGTTTCCAGCATGGATGATATCAACCCTGGCGATATTGAGTCTGTAACAGTGTTGAAAGATGCAGCTTCAGCGGCTATCTATGGCTCCAGGGCCGCAAATGGTGTAATACTGATCACCACAAAAAAAGGTAAAAAAGGCGGCGTGATCACGCATTACAACGCCGATGTCGGTAAGCAATCAGTGACTGCTACTCCTGATTTTATCGATTCATGGCAGGCATCCACGCTATACAATGAAGCGCTGGTAAACGAAGGTAAATCGCCCAAATATTCTGATGCGGAAATTCAAAAATTCAAAGATGGTTCCGATCCGGAACATTATCCCAATACAGACTGGTATAATTTATTTTGGACAGGTAATGGGCTTCAGCAAAACCATTCTTTAGATATCAGCGGGGGAAATGAAAAAATGCAAAGTTATCTTTCAATGGGCTACCTGTCCCAGGATGGGATCGTTCCGGGATCCAATTTAGACCGTTATACAGCACGATTCAGGACTGATATGCAGGTAAGTCAACGCATTAAAGTATACGGCAACATTTCTTATTCACAGCAACAGTTCAGGGAACCGGTAAGTAATATTCATGGCCTGGATTTCGGTCAGTTAGTGGCTACACTCAACCAAACCGGAAGGGTGGTACCAAATATGATCAATGGATATTATGGTTACAGTGACGAAGGCAACCCTATTGCAGTTCTAAAAGGAGGTTCCAATAATTTCAACAAAACCCATCACCTCTCGACCATTTTCGGGGCTGACATCGAAATTTTAAATGGTTTGCATTTAAAACCATTGCTAGGTTATACTGCAAGCATTATTGAAGCAAAGTCGAGGATAAACGACCTCCAATACTATGATCCTGTAACGGGTGCTCCCAGCCTTTGGGAAGGGCCAAATATCGTAGCATCCAATTCCAGTTTTTCAGATAATTTAACCATGCAGGCATTGCTGCAGTACGATAAAACTTTTGGTGAACACGAATTCGGTGCACTGGCTGGATATTCACAGGAACACAATAAATATGATTATTTATTTGGCAGCAGGCGCGGATACCTGAACAATGCCCTGGCCCAGTTGGATGCAGGCCCTGTTACCGCATTGCAGAACGGTGGTAATGCCTCCGAATATGCGTTGCAATCAGTATTCGGCAGGGTCAATTACACCTTTAAGAAAAAGTATTTACTGGAAGGAAATATCCGGGATGACGGTTCCTCACGTTTTGCCCCGGCAAACCGCTGGGCCCTGTTCCCTTCAGCATCTGTTGGATGGCGGATTTCAGAAGAAGCGTTTTTCGAACCGCTGAAAAAAGTCGTTTCAGATTTGAAGATCAGGGCATCGTGGGGTAAACTTGGGAACCAAAATATTGGAACCTACCCTTACCAGGCAACCATTGCTACCGGCCAAAACTATACTTTTGGTGGACAGACCGTTGATGGCATTGCTCCCCTGAATGGTGTTAATGCGAATATCAAATGGGAAAGCACAACCACAAAGGATATTGGATTAGATGCCGTTTTAATGAATGGGAAGATCACTTTTACCGGGGACTACTTTACACGTAATACATCTGATATTCTATTGTCACTTCCTGTTGCGAACGCTTTTGGTTTAAATGCCCCGGTGATCAACGCGGGCAATGTGCAGAATAAAGGCGTTGAGCTTGCAGCGGGGTATCATCTGAGGCAACGCGATTTCTCCTTCGACGCAGAAGGAAACATTTCCTTTATAACAAATGAAATAACAAGCCTGGCCGGTACCGGCCCTTTTCCAAACGGCTCTACCATACAAGGAGTAGGTTTGCCTATTAATTCGTTGTATGGCTGGGTGGCTGAAGGGCTCTTCCAGTCGCAGGACGAAATTGACAAACATGCCAGCCAGAATGGTATGGGAGGACCGGTTGGACCTGGTGATATTAAATATAAAGATCTGAATGGCGATAACGTTATTGATGGTAAGGACAGGCAGTTCCTGGGTACTTATTTTCCAAAAACGACCTATGGCCTCAGTATCTCTGCCAGGTATAAGGGATTTGATGCTGTATTGTTTCTGCAGGGTGCCGGAAATGTTAACTCTTTTGTATCTGGCCGTATACTGGGTTCCCTTTATGATAAGGATGGAGATCCGACCAGTATTTGGCTCAACCGCTGGACACCTACCCATACTGACGCAAGCTTTCCACGTGTATGGAATTCAAACTCTCAAAATGATCCGGGAGCCACTCCGTCTTCTTTCTGGGTACGCAATTCCAGCTATCTGAGACTCAAAAATGTGCAGGTTGGCTATACGCTGTCTAATGGATACTTAGCCAGGAAAGGTATCAAATTAAGAATATTTTATACAGGCAAAGACTTGCTCACATTGACGAAGTTTTATAAATGGGTTGATCCTGAATCGCCATTGGGTGGACCCAGTTACAGCTATCCGATGGTTAAAGTAAATTCCATAGGAGTAAATCTAACTTTCTAAATAACCTAATAAAATATACATATGAAAAATAGATTCGTCATACTATTGGTTCTGGCAGTTGTCGTTTGCTCATGCAAAAAAGACTTCTTAGACCGCCAGCCACTTACCGAGTACAGTGAAACAACTTTATGGACCGGAGCAAACGATGCCATTGCTGCATGTAATGCTACTTATTCTAATTTCGAAGATGGGCAATGGGTTGTGTATATGGATGATGCTAGTGATAATGCACACGATCCTTATCCCTGGGAAGGATGGCAGGAGTTTGGTAACATGCAACTTCTTTCTCCTAATAGCTGGAGGTCTAAATATGATTTTACTACCATTACCCAATGCAATTGGTTTTTGACCAATATTGATAAGACACCAATGGACAACGCCCTTTTAACGAGAATGAAGGGCGAAGTGAGGTTTATCAGGGCTTACGAATATTTTGAAAGGTCACAGCTATACGGTGATTTTCCACTGGTAACCAGGATGCTTACTGCTACAGAAGCCAATGAGGCTGTACGTTCACCCAAGGCTGATGTAGTTCAATTTGTACTGAACGAACTGGATACCATTGCACCTACCCTGCCAACATCCTATGATGCAAGCGATAAAGGCCGGATCACCCGGGGAGCTGCCCTGGCTTTAAAAGCGCGGGTTGAGCTTTTTAATGGGAAATTTGCAGAAAGCGCGGTCTCAGCTAAAAAAGTCATGGATCTGGGCGTTTATTCCCTATTTCCAAATTATCAAGACCTTTTCCGTATTACAAATGAATATAATTCTGAAATAGTCCTGGATCGGGGATACCTTGAAAGTGACCCGAATTTAACCGTCGGGCTGATGGTGTTAGCCCCTGAATCGACACCAGGCGGAGGTTGGAGCTCTGTAAATATCACCCAGTCTCTTATCGATGCTTATGAAATGGCCAATGGCAAAACAATTGATGATCCAACCTCTGGTTATAGCATTGATCATCCTTTTGTGAACCGTGATCCACGACTGCTTCAGACAGTCATAATACCGGGAGCGGAATATGCAGGAATAATTTTTAATCCAATGGATCCAAATTCCCTGGATTATTGGCCCACCTACAATTATACAGGCTATGTCGGCCGGAAATATATACATTATAAATCCGATTTTTCAGATCTTTATGCTGCCGGCCTCAATATACCGCTTATACGTTATGCTGAGGTGTTGCTAACCTATGCGGAAGCAAAAATAGAGTTAAACCAGGTAGACAATACCGTCTATGATGCCATCGACAAGGTGCGTTTGCGTGCAGGATTGCCTGCTGTTGACCAAACAAAATATGCAACGCAGGTACAACTCCGCGAGCTGGTTCGCAGAGAGAGAAGGGTAGAACTGGCATTGGAGGGTTTACGTTGGTACGATATACAACGATGGGAAATAGGTGCACAGGTAATGAATGGCCCGGTATATGGTGCCCGTATCAGTACCATAGATGCTAGTGGGAATGTAACCTACACCTCAACTGACCATGCTAAGGTTGAAGACCGCGTGTTCGATCCGGCAAAAAATTACCTTTGGCCTGTGCCCCAAAGTCAACTTGATTTGGGCAAAAGCCTTAGCCAGAACCCCGGTTATTAGGTGTCACAAAGAAGGGAATGAATTTTCGGGTTAGCTCTTTGACTGTTATTTGATGCTATGTAAATGATGAGGGCAGGCCCAACGGAAGCGATTTGCAGGCGTAACCTTTACACTACTATTAGCTGGTACAATTCGGAGTTGTTGCATTGAGCATAAAGGAAAGGCATCGTTAAATGTGCCGGTTGAGCGTTAAGGAGCCGTACAATTGTGAACAACTACATGAGGCCCCGAAAGGGTTTTTACAAGTTGAAACTTATACATTATATGCACATTGCACCTGTAAAAGTTGTGCTGGGCGGGAAGGAAATAATTAGTTATCTGTAAATTAAATTATCAATTAAACTAAGTGAAAATAACAATACTGATTTGCTCTTTTTTCTTTTTGTGTTCAAACACAAATGCACAGTATTCGAAAAATGTCGTTACACCACAGGCATTATATGATACCATTATGCTCAACCCCGTCCTGCATCAGAATTTCGGCGGAGAGGAATTTGCATGGCATGCCGCAAACTATGGCGATCTTTTTGTTAAGGGTTACCTCGTATGGAAGGATACGGCCTGGCTTAACGGGGCCATTCGATATTATGACTTCATACGTTCGCATATGCAAACCTGTCCTGATGGGTATATCGGTTTGATCGGGCCTACATTTCGCGGGAATGGATTGTGGAACAATGAAGAGGTCAGTGACGCGTTGATGGCAAATTTAATGCTTGAATTCAGTGAATTAGTTTTGAATGATCCAAACCTCAAAAAAATCTATGGTAAAAAGGCGGGGGAATACGTGGCTTTTTGCAAAAAGCATATGCTCGAAAAATGGGATAAACGTGGTTTATGGCGTGAGATAGGTGAGTATGGCGATTACATCTTTGGAAATTATTTTGTAAAACCCAATGATTTATCTCAGTGGATCATGGATGATAAAATCCAGGTAAGTGCCCGGCTTAGCCTGCAATACAATATGGGCAACTGCCTGGGTATTACCAACCTGCGCCTGTATCGGCTCACTGGCGAAAAAAAGTACCGTGATAAAGCAGAAAAACTCTTCTTCCGGATGAAGAGTAATTTTCAATTCTTTAATGATCATTATGTATGGAATTACTGGAGCCCATTCTGTGAAAATGATATTCTGTTTGACAGCAACCGATGCAGGCTTTGGGTGAATGTACATCCCTACAGGCCGGGCTACCAGTCGATGGAAGTGGGCCAGATTGCCGAGGCATATCATACAGGGATTGTATTCGATTCAACAGATATACAGCGTATCATCAATACCAACCTAAGTGTGATGTGGAACAAAAGCAGGGAGCACCCGCAATATATTATTTCCAATGGTAATCGCCTGGATACTTCAGATAGGAATGAAGAGAATGCAGTTGCCGGTAGAGGATTATTATGGAGTTCTTTAAGTGATTTTTCTCAAACCGTCCTTGATCTCGAAGCCAGCGAAAAAATGGAGGGCCGCGCTTCAACTGATATACGCGACGAGGTACAACAAGCCTACTTTGACAGTGTTGTTATAAAAAGACAACCGGGGTTTAAAAGAAAATATGCCAACGGGCGTCCTGTTATTGTAAAAGAAGTACCCCCGGGCAATTCGCCGGATTTGACTTATACAGGCGTTATCCCTTATATTATTAAACGTGGCAATAATTCCTTTATAGTAGCTAAATCCCCGGTCTCAGGCAACCTTGCTATCGATCTCTATTCCCCTGATGGCAAAACTAAAATTAAAACGCTGAATAAAGGTGCAATGAAGGGCGATGGTGATGGCATTAAGGGCTTCCGCATGATTAAATGGAACGGCATTGATCCGGATAAAAAAATCAAATTTAAAGGCGATTACCTGGTGCGCTGGACTCTGAATGGAAAATACAGCCAGTGCGCTATTAAGATTAATTAGCTGTTTATATTAAAATCAGTTTAGGAACAATTTCCAGCATATTCTGTAATTCAAATAATAAAAATAAAAAATGAATGTAGCCATTAGATTTACTGTCTCGCTTATAACGATCTTTTTGATAAACGTCAATAACATTTCCGGCCAGCTTGTAAATAAAAGAGAGACGAATATATCACTCCAAATAGACGGCTCAAAAAGATTTCAACAATTAGATGGCATCGGTATCAATGCCAACACACGAAGCTGGAATGAAAAGGAACTTAAACCTGCGCTGGATCTCCTGCTGGATTCCATGCACGCAACTATCTGGAGGGTTATAGTTGAAACCGTGGAAAAATGGGAAGATACCAACGACAACGATGATCCATTTACCTTTAACTGGGACTATTATAATAAGCTATATGAAACTCCCAAATTTCAAAAGGCCTGGGATATGATTGAATACCTCAACGATCATGGGATAACGGATAAGCTGATGATAAATTTTATGGGCTTTGCGCCTAAATGGATGGGAGTAAAAGTGATTGAACCGCAATACGAAGATGAATATGTAGAAATGATCGTCTCATTTTTTTATTATGCAATCAAAACGAAGCATTTAAAGTTTGGGCTTATTGCGCCAACAAATGAATCGGATCATCACAAATACAGTGAAGGTCCGCATTTAGATGGAAAACAACATGCAAGAATTATCAGGAAACTTATAGACAGGATGCAAACTTTGGGAATAATGGCAGGCATCCGCATCGTTGCGCCAGATAACGCCGGTGACGAAGCAGCAGTTACCTCATTTATTCCTGCAATGATGGAAGATTCAGTCGTCATGTCCCGGATGGCGCATCTTGGATTTCATTCTTATGGAGGATACGATCCCAGAATAAAAAAGTTTATTGAAAATTCGCCTTATCCAAAATCCAATTTTTGGGTAACCGAATGGAATGCCTGGTGCAAAGGTTGTGACGATGGTATATTGGGAGAATACAATTATGATTTTGCGAGTAAGTCTGTTGGATACCTCCTGGATATCTTAAAGAATGGAGCCACTGCCGCTCTTGCATGGGAAGGGTATGACAGTTATTATGAACACCATGCCCCCTCACTTTTTAGTTACTGGGGTATGCTCGGTTATGAACCTAAAACAAAAACCTATTTCCCGAGGAAGAATTTTTACGCCATACAGCAGGTTTCAAAATTTGTCGCACCCGGCTCGTGGCAGGTATCGGTTTCAGGAGCTGAAGATAGCCTGCCGGTAGTGGCATTTTATGATACTACCTTTAAAGGTGTTAGCATAATAGGTATTAACAGGAATAATCACCCTGTTGTGCTCAATGGGTCATTAAAAGATCTTCCGGGTATTAATAGCCTTGAAATGTACCGCACGAGCAACACCGAAAATGTACACGATGCCGCTACGGTAAAGATAACGGGTAACACATTTACGACTACGATTCCGGCAAAATGCATATTTACCTTAACAGGCGCAGGGAACGGTAATGTAGCTATAAAAAGTGCCGGTAAGCCGGAGCCACATGATTGGTACACCGGTGATATTCATGTGCATCTTAATTGCGGGGATGGAACATCATTATTGCCGGAAGAAAAGCTTGCACTGATGATGGAACCAAATGACCTTGCGGTGATCTCGGTGTTGGCAGATATGGGCAATGGGGAAGTAAAAGTGAGTAAAAGAGATTTGCCAAAAGTAAACGGAATGGATGCAGTCCAATCACATCCCGGCCGTATTATTCATTGGGATACTGAGTGGCACTGGGATGCGACCTATTCTAATTTCAAATACCAGGCCCTGGGGGGCCACCTCGTTTTGCTGGGACTAAAAGAAGGCCACCAGATATGGGAAGAATCGCCTTATAAAATCCTGGATTGGGCCAAAAATCAAAATGCAGTAAAAGGCTTTGCACATTTTGAATATTTAAATGACAGTTTACAACGTGAATTAAACTGCTGCATACCTATTGACTATCCGGTTGAAGTGGCTTTAGGCAACGTTGATTTTGTCTCTGAAGATGTTTACGGGAATATTTCATCCAACTATGGCACCTATAACAGCGAGGCGGCAATAAAAGCATATTATAGATTATTAAATTGTGGTTTCCGGCCCGGCCTCGCCGCAGGAACCGATTATCCATGCAATAATTATGAGCCTTTAGGAACCTTGCTTACCTATGTACAGGTAAAAGATAAACTTACCTATCGTAAATGGATTGAAGGTATAAAGAATGGAAAAACGGTTGTATCCAGGGACGGCCATAATGAATTTATCGACATGAAAGTAAATGGAAAATATTCACCCGGTGATGAGATTAAAATAAAAAATAAAGGAACAGTAACAGTCGCCGTGAAATGGACCGCGGTAAAAGAATTACTGGGGAGAATAGAACTGGTAAGCAATGGCAAAGTATTGGCCAGCCAGGAAGGCACAGCAAAACCCGGCAAGCCTTTATTTCTTAAGAGTACCATTCCATTTACAAAAAGCGGATGGATATGTGCGCGGCGGATGGACGATAAAGGGCATGAATTACATACAGCAGCAGTTTATGTCAATGTTAATAACAAACCTGTAAGAGCAAATGCTGAAGATGCAAAATTTTTTATTGATTGGATCGATAACATTCTTAAGCAAACTGCGCCGGGAGGGCCCTGGAATATTTATTTTACAAAAGAAGTCGACGTCATAAAAGAGCGGTATGAAAGGGCTAAAGCTGTTTATCAGAAAATATTA
>JBDTLZ010000304.1:0-6884 GCA_039934515.1 Ginsengibacter sp. | reverse complement strand
AATTTCAGGCCCTTCCCACTATGCAGTTATTGATTTTGGCGACGGCACCTGCGACCGCCTTGGTAGTGTGTCAGTGGATGGCAGCAACCCGGTAACAATTTTATTAAGATAAAGCTTTCCAATTTTAAAACTCCTAACCTGTGGACATTTGTTCACAGGTTTTTTTGTTTTATGACTTGAGGCAAACCGTATGCGTAATATAAAATTGCATTATGAGGATGTTGAATAAATGTAGGTAGTTGTGTAATTGGGTTGGTTGGCGTAATAAGAAAGAGCAAAGACCACCTGAAATAGATGTCGAAACAAAGATATACCTATTCACTGGCGATAATAATTATTGGTAAAAATTGAGGAGGCAAAACCGGTGTACCTCCAGGTCACTGTGTAAGTGCATTGCGAAAATTAACAAATGGTAGCCGGCCAATAATAATATTAGCCGCTTTTGGGACTGTTCTTGTCAAAAATAGAAAACAATTTAATTATCATCGGCACACCCGTAGCCAAAGCCGCCACATAAGTTATCAATCTTGAGTATGCCTCTTGTTGCGAGGTTAATAAAAAGGTGAGTATGGCGAGTACAAGAATAAGAAGTGGGTTTTTTAGCCTGCTCCAGTTCCCGTTATCTTTTATGGTATTTTTAATTTTCATCGCTTCACTGTTGCCAATTGCTGTGAGTATGAAATTGCGAAAGCCCTTATTGAATAAACGAAGAGTTCCATCCATCCTCACTATCACGCCTTTTGC
This sequence comes from Ginsengibacter sp., assembly GCA_039934515.1. Lineage (GTDB taxonomy): Bacteria > Bacteroidota > Bacteroidia > Chitinophagales > Chitinophagaceae > Ginsengibacter. The sequence continues at coordinate 6,140 of JBDTLZ010000304.1, read as the reverse complement.
CAGCAACATATTCAGGTTATAATCGTCAAATGAATTAACAAGGTTGTCTTCTGCGAGATCATACAATAAAAACTTTTCTTCCTTTGTAAGAGATTGCCATATGTACATATAGAAATAGTGAGAGGAAACCTGTAAAACCAATGCCAACTCATCTGGATTAACGGGTATTTTCTTTTCAAGTAAATCCTTTGCGATGGCAATGGTATCGTCGTGAAGCTTACCAAGGAAATGAGTGTACCGTGTTTCTTTATAGATTTCTTTGGAAATTTCCTCATGGCTCGTTTGGAATGGCTTATCAATATCAATTGTCCATCGTTGCAGCGGTAATACTATGATCCGGTAATGTCCTAACAAGATATTCCACTTTTCAAAATCCTGGATAGACTCTGGTTTTTCAGTTCCCTTTGCAGGTTGAGTGACAACAGAGTCGAGGAAAGCCACCGGGTGAATGGTAGAGAGAACAATAATCTTACAATTGTTATCAAGCATCAAACCCTGCAGAAAATTAAGTTTAATGCGATTTGCAACAGGATCTTTTATATTATACTCAAAATGATTTATGATAATGAGCTTATTTTTTTTATTATAAACGTTAGCTTTGAAAGTCTTCCATTCAGTGCCAGATTCCCTGTCATCGCCGTTTCCCGGTATGTTAATAAAATCTGCAATAAAAACATTACTGGATGCATCATCATCTTCCTTGTATACGAGCGGGGTTTCGTTGTTAAGTATTTCCCCCTTTTCTATTTTTTCTTTTATGATAGAAAGTTTACCCGAACCTGGCAATCCTATTACAAACAAAAGGCCATTTAAAATTGGATTGGTGAGTATTTTTTCATCTACGTCTTTCAGGGCAGAAAGATCAGGTAAGCCAAGACAAAACAATTTACTGATGACACTGTAAATGATAAAATAGAAAGTGACAAGGGCAACAAAAAATAACACCCAGAATACAAAACCATTAAAAGAGGCATTGCTAAAAACTGAGGGAAGCTTATAATTCAACCCTGAGGCAGTAATTTTAAGATACTGACCAGGTTGGCGGGTGTGCCTTAGGGTTATTGTCGCGCTATCATTTTTACAGGCATCTTTTAATAAGGGATTGAAAAAAAATAAGGTGTCGGCTTCATGAGCCGTAAAAAATTTTTCTTCATTAATCGCATTGTCTGTGAAGTTGACACGAAACAATCCCAGGATCTTTGCTGTTATGTTTTCTTCATGCGAATATGTATGAGGAGTATTTATTTTTTTATCATTTGTATAGAGGCTCACCGTATCTATATTTTTTATCCAGGCGCCATCATAGTAAAATCCTTTTGCAAAGTTATCGTTTGAATTTATGCCGGTAAGTTGTTTATCACTAAGGATGTCCAGCAATTTATTTGCATATTGTAATTGCCTGTACCGGATGCTTATATTCTGTTCGTAATCATAGGAGGTTATATAGAAAAACACTACGGGGATTCCACTGGTAATAATAAGCCGTGTAAGTGCCATCAATGAAAAACTTTGCGCATAATTCCATTTTGAAAGCAAGCTGTTACCGGTGAGCCGGTTTACCCCTTTTAAAATATTTGAGCCGAATTTGTAACAAATCCAGCCGACAAGAACTATCAATAATTCGTAAATCAAAAGCACGGCCAGGTTATTGTTATCAAGTGTGCGGATTGCAGCCACATTGATTATGACACATATTATGAACAGCCATCGCAGGGTTGTGATTTTGAATTGATAATTTGCCTGCTGACTAAGCCTTTTATAGCGCCTTGCAAAAAGACCCGTGAGAAATACGGATATAAATATCACTGAAAACATCAGGATGTACAGGTAAGCCAGGAAAGTGCTCAAATGGAAGAACGAAAGGGCCAATAAAATAATGATCACGTTGGTTAGGGTGGCAAGGTTGTATTCATTATGAGAAATTTTTTTCGGCCCTATCCAGCTGGTATCATACAATTGTTTTTTAAAAAAAGATCGTTTCGATGAGACGAGGAAGATGATAAAAAGTTGCAAGATCAGGAACCCGAATAATAACAACATCATGGAAAAGGTGAAACTGTATATTTCCATGTCTCTTGTTTCTTTATAACTGGTATCTTCGAAAATAACAATGAAATAGGGCAGCCTTTCTATCGGCTTAACGGCCACGGTGTATTCTGTACTAAAATATTTTGTTTCGAAAACACCTTCTGTCCTCGCCTTAAGACAACTCGTAAGTTTTTCACTTTCCGAAAATTCTTCAACAAGGTTTTCGTTAAGGTTACTGCTCGGGTTAGAATGATAGCGCACCTTTCCGTTATTATCGATTATTGCAAACCCATAGCCTTCCGGCAAGACCGGTTTATTCAGGCTTCTCATATTAAAAGACATTGCAGCCACAGCCTGCCCGGGAACTTTCGAAGAAAACGAAACTACCGATCTGAAAGAGCCGCTGGTCCAGGATATCAGCTGGTCCAGGTAAAATTTTTGATTGGTATCATTGTGGAGTGTATATACTGTTGCCGGAGTTATTTTTTTGAAATAGTCTCTTGTTTTAAAATGGCCATGAGGGGCATTCATGCCTTCAGTTGTCCAGTTAATCTTTTCTGTTCCGTTGGTATCGAGCCAATAAACCTGGTATAAGTTAATAGTTCTGGCGATTTCCAGCAGGGCCTTGAGGCTGTCACGATTGCTCCCGTTCCCGTTAACAAGCTTACGATATTCAATATTTTCTTTGTCAAGGTTAACAATATCATTTGAAAATAGCGCATAGTGATTTTTCAGGAAGTCATCAAATGACTGTAATTTTTGATAAGCAGTGTCTATTTCTTTTTGGAAAGCTGTAGTGATTTGAGTTGCAAGGGTATCTTTTGAATTTGGGCTGATGTCAGGCCTCATCAGGGCGTTGTATTTAAAAAATGTAAAGAACAACAACGACATCAGCAGCATCGACACCGCAATTGACGAAATGCCGTCAATAATTGTCAGCCTGTCTTTGTTGCCCATTTGGTAAAGTTTTACCCAGGGAAATACTACGATTATAATAATTAAAACAGTAACAAGTAAAATCACAATACTTACCGGCAATTGATTCCTTTCCTGCTGGTAGCGGTTATTCGAAAGCAAACCGGTAATTACCCATTTATCTTTTGGAGTGATGTTCACCGGCTGCGAAAATAGCCTGTAATCTTTGCCACTAACATTCAAGCCTTTTACAGCGGAAGTGACAAAGCCGTTTTTATTATCCAGCAGTGAATCCTTGAAATCACTTATGCCTGAGGGAAAAGTTTCATAAACGATTTCCTTATTGCTGAAGATAATATACTGGTCAAAAATATTTTGAGGAAGGAACTCCATGAACTGTTTAAAACTCCACTTCATCGCCATGGAATAATTGGTAGTGTCTGTTCCGTTAATATTCCGCTTTGTAAGGAGCAAGGTTATCTCGCGATTCAGGTTATTTACATTTATAATATATCCGCTGTCATTTATTTTTTTTACAGGAAATTTTTCCGTTTGGTGTGCCGGAAGCATCAGTGTAAAATGGCTTTTGGATTGGTCACTCAGGTACCTTATGTATTCCGGATCCAGGGTGTCTTTCAACAGGTTATTCATCAACGCAATACTATTCTCTATTTTTTCATGAATATTATTTTCTATATTTTGAAGTGTTCTGAAACGTTGTTCCTGCAAAACCTTTTCGTTATCCGGCACATAAATGAAAAAATAAGTTGCCCCCAAAAAAATCACAAACATCAATGTGATTAAAACGGCAGCATGGTTCCTGGAGAATGAAAATTTCATTTGAGGTATTTAAAGAATTTAAATAGCTATGCAATAACCGTTGCAATCTCTGGTATAGGGAGGGCTTAAAAAAATCTTCAACGGCATACGGGGGTTACAATCAGCTAAATTCTGAAATAAATATAAGATTATCAAGTGTTAATTGGGTTATGCGACGTCGTTCCCCGGCGCAGGGGGTTGTAGATATAATGAAACCGGCATTCTTTTCAGAGAAAGGCTGTGTATATAAAAACCGGTAAATGTTGAAAAACGGGTAACATTGCCGGGATACTGTTGATTTCGTGGCTTTTACTTCGGCTGTTACCAGGTCGCTAACTGAGTTGCATTATTAAATTTGTCGCTGCTATCTTATTGCATTCAATGAATGAATCAATGGAAAAAATCGTGAAAAGAAAAAACTTTGCTTCTTGCATTTCTGATTTATATAATGTACTTTAATAGTTCCAACCTCCATCCCACTTAGTAAAACTTCCCTAACCTGGATTTCCGACCATATTGCCGCAAGGCATTAACTTAAATATTTATGCTATATGAAAAAGATGTTTATTTTTTTTATGGTGCTTCCATTTCTTGGAATTAGCCAGCCAAAAAATGTTATCAGTGCCGACAGGGTGTTTTCCAAATCTGACAAGGCAGCGGAATTTGAGAAGGGCCTGGCTGCGCATGCACAAAAATACCATACGGGAAACTGGAAATGGCGGGTCTTTGAAATTACGTCGGGCCCTGATGCCCACGGGTATCACATCACAGAAGGCCCAAACAGTTGGACCTCCCTGGACACGAGAGGTGATATCAGCAAGGAACATACCGCAGATTGGGATAAAAATGTGGCGCCCTTCATAACGGAAAAGGGTAGTTCCTCCTTTGGTGTATTTAATGAAGCGCTTAGCACGGTTCAACTTACCGATTTTGCGGATAATATTATTATTGTCCATACTTTTCTAAAACCCGGCCAGATCGATAAGTATAAAGAAGAATTAAAAAAATTAAAAGCCGCATGGACAGCAGGGAATGAAAGTATAGCCGTATATGAATCATTTGCATCTGGTGCGCCACAAGTCACCATTGTTAGCAGGCTAAAAAACGGGCTGAAAGAGCTTGAAAAGGATTACCGAAAGCCAATGAAGGAAAGATATGAGACTGCCAATGGCGCGGGATCATGGGATGCCTATTTAAAGATGTATGCAGAATGTGTTGATAACCGGTGGAGCGAGATGTTACGGTACAGGGCGGATCTGAGTTCCAAATAAACATTACCTGTCAGGATTATCTCACATTAAATCAAACCCAATACATGGGAAATTACCTGCGTTGTTTTTGAAAAAAAATTAGAAATGCGCAACCCATCACCCCAATGAATTTTTTTACAATCCCGTTTAATTAATTATCTAATCCCCATTTTTTAAAACTTGAATTAATATGAAAAAACAATGTATTGCAGAAGATTACTCGGCGCTATTTTTATGGCAGCACTCATGCTGGTTGGTAATAAAACGCTTAAAGCACAGGAAGTCACCACTTATCAGTACAGGCAGGTCCCTGATAATAAAGTGGAAGAATTTATAAAGAGAGAGACCACTTATTGGAGCAAGGTGGCAAAGAAAGCAATTGACAAGGGTACATTGCTCTTTTGGGGACTTTTTGAAAAAATAGGCGGAAATGACCTGGAAAATTCGCCAAATTATTTATTTATAAATACCTATAAAGATATTGATGCCGACCTGGGTGATGTGTGGAATCCTACACCTCTTTTTCCAGGTATTCCAATAGCCAAAATGGAAACCAATTCAATGAGTAAGACAACGGCAACAATTTTTCTTAAAAATGATGGATGGCAACAGGCTGAGAAAGCAGTACCTGAAAAAGATTTCCGTTTTGTAGTACTGAATTATCATAATTCAACCAACCCTTCGCAATTTATGGCGATAGAGAAAAATCAATGGGGGCCGTTTATCAAGGAAGCCATGGACAAAAATCAAACATACCAAAAAGGCTGGGGCAATTCAATTGTTTTATCACCTACAGGCGGGAGCATGAAGTTTAATTGTTTGTCTTTTGACCTCTTTCCAAATTTAAAAGGCGCCTTAATGCAAACCTGGAGCAGTGATACAAAGTTTCCATCAGCGGGATTGGACTCACTGCAGAAAATAATTGCAGGAGATCCCGAGCGTGTTATTTACAGGGTCGTAAAAGTTGAATCTAAAAATTAAGAGAATAAGGAATGCGGGTCATCTTTTGATATGGTTTTTTATATTTTAATGCAGATGTTTTATTTCCGGGTCAATTTTTTTTGTAAAGGATTGACTTTTTTGCGAATGTATTTTTTAGCATCACCTGTTATTTATTAACTACAGGGT
>JBDTLZ010000303.1:0-12078 GCA_039934515.1 Ginsengibacter sp. | reverse complement strand
TTACAGCGCCAAATTCAACCACTACATTTGGCATTTGTGTTAAAAGGCTGTCCAGCTTGTTTAAATTATTGGCATACCACCCGAAATGCGCTGCGATATAAGTTGTTTTAGGATGTTTCATAAACATGCGGTGCTGCTCTTCTATTAGTGTTTCCCATGGCGCCGGGTCGGTGGCGCTGCGCTTCCTGCCGGGATGCGTTTTTATTTCCAGCCAGCGTTCGTTGTGTTCATCTTCCGCATCCCAGAAAGGCTTTGGGTCCGCCGTATGAATGATAACGGGAATCCTGAGCTCGCCAGCTTTCTCCCATATTGCATCCAACCTTGGATCGTCTACCGTTACTCTTTTGCCCGTTACATCCTTAACATTTAATCCGAGGTCTTTGAATATTTTTAAACCGTTGGCGCCATTTTTTACATCTTCTTCAAGTTGTTTTATGGCTCTTTCCGTCCACCCGGGCGCTCCCACATTATCGAAATCAATGTTTGCGAAAATGATGAAACGCTTTGGATAATTGCCCCTGACATTTTCACTCATTTTTTTGAGATCACGCCCGTTGCCACCGCTGAGGTTTACCATTACCTGCATATTCAGTTTGTCCATGTCGGCAACCAATGTCGTAAGGTTACCAGGTGACATTTGATCTCCCCACTGGTGATTATGAACGTCTATAAAGGGAAATTTAGCTTTGGTCAGTTTGTGCACCGGCACCACCAGCGTTGATGTGGGATCGTACGTTTCGAAATCCATTTTACCAGGTGACTGTGCGCAGGAATGTAAAGTAATAACAAGGATAAAGAGTGCCATGCCATATTTCATATGAAGTCGTATTATGAGTAAAGCGATGTTCAGACTATGCTGATATAAAGCTAGTTAACAAATGTAGCTTCTGTTATGAGTTAAATTCTTAAATACTGGCTTGCGGAAGAAAATGATGGATAGCGGAAAAATTATGACGTTTTTTTGACATTACATTCCCTACACTCCAAACGAACTCCCGCATCCGCAGGTGCTGCTGGCGTTTGGGTTATTAAATGTAAAACCACGGGAATTGAGCCCGCCCTCCCAATTTACCTGCATATCAATAAGATATAAGCTGTGGGCTGGATTGACAATACAGGGTATGCCATCTATCTCAAAATATTCGTCGTTCTCTGTTTTATGCTCAAAATCAAGTATATATGACATTCCTGAACAACCGCCACCTTTCACGCCAACGCGTAATGATTTCGTGGTATCAAAGTCTTTATGGGCCATCAATTTTTTAATTTCCGCAACTGCGCCATTTGTAAAATTCACGGGGGCCTTCTGTAACGTTTCCATAATATAATTTATTCGGTTGAAAAATATCTTTGGCTGCAAAACGTTTTACCTGGGTAATTCAACCTGTATTGATTTGCAAATTTACAATCCTTTTTTTAGGGATTGATTATTTTTACATCAAATTAGCACAATGTCAATATTTGAAACGATCGTCGTTATTCTTCTGGGTGTTATTTTTTTAGCCATTATGTGGATGATAACAGAATTCACTTCAATAAAAAAAGATATTAAAGAAAGATCCGGTATCAACCCGGACACCTTAAAACTGCGTCTACAAGCCTACGAAAGGCTTACACTTCTTGCCGAGAGAATATCGCTTCAGAATTTATTATCACGTACCCCCAATGCAGGACTTTCTTCACGCCAGATGCAGTCCTCGCTTATCGATGCCATAAAGCAGGAATATGATTATAATATCAGCCAGCAGGTATATGTTTCATCAGAAGTTTGGCGGGCTATCAATAACCTTAAAGAACAAAATATTTATGTCGTAAATCAGCTTGCTTCTACAATGCCGTTCCAGGCGTCTGCTATGGATCTTAACAAGCAGATTATCGATTTTCTTATCAATAACCCAAAAGCCTCTCTTCATAATATTGTGCTGGAAGCCCTTAACTTTGAGGCAAAAAAAATTATGTAAGCCATTGTGCCTTGTGCGAATGACCAGGCGTTGGTTATCGATTATTACCATTTTCAATAGCCGGTATTCAATAATCGATACCCCGGTAACAGAAAGTTATTTACCTTAAATTCCAGCGTCCTGAAAGGATGCATTCCGATTAAAAATGAAAGAGGACCATCAACTATATACCGACAGTGGGATCGAAATACAAGAAGTTTACAACTATAGTGACCTTTATAAAACCGATCCACCTGTTGGCATGGGTGAGGAACCTGGCGAGTTTCCCTTTACCCGTGGGGTACAACACGATATGTACCGGGGCCGGTTATGGACCATGCGGCAATATGCAGGGTTTAGCACGGCATCGGAAAGTAACAAAAGGTATCACTACCTTATCTCCCAGGGCGTTAATGGCCTTAGTGTCGCATTTGATCTTCCAACGCAAATCGGCTATGACAGTGATCACCCTTTATCTGAAGGAGAAGTGGGGAAAGTAGGCGTTGCCATTGATTCCATTGAAGATATGGAAGCGTTGTTTAAGGATATCAGGCTACAGGATGTTTCGACTTCAATGACCATAAATGCAACTGCTTTTATTTTACTTGCTTTTTATGTTGCCATTGCAAAAAAGCAAGGTGCTGATCTTTCCAGGCTTCAGGGCACAGTTCAAAATGACATTTTAAAAGAGTATGCGGCGAGAGGTACCTACATTTATCCGCCCAGGCCATCAATGCGCATAATCACCGATATTTTTGAATGGTGCAGCAAAGAACTGCCGAAATGGAATACGATCTCTATTTCCGGCTACCATATCCGGGAAGCCGGAAGTACCGCAGTACAGGAAGTAGCGTTTACATTAAGTAATGGCAAAGAGTACGTGCACGCCGCTTTGAAAAAAGGGCTTGATATTAATATTTTTGGAAAAAGGCTGTCCTTCTTTTTTAATGCACACAATGATCTTTTTGAAGAGGTGGCGAAGTTTAGAGCGGCCCGGAGAATGTGGGCGAAAATCATGAAAGATGCGGGTGCGACCGATGAAAAGGCGATGATGCTGCGCTTTCATACACAAACCGGGGGGAGTACATTAACAGCACAGCAACCAATGAATAATATAAGCAGGGTTACGATACAAACGCTTGCATCGGTGCTTGGAGGCACACAAAGCCTCCATACTAACGGTTACGATGAAGCGCTGAATCTTCCCACGGAAGAAGCTGCGGCCATCGCCTTGCGTACCCAGCAAATTGTGGCCTTCGAAAGTGGTGTTGCCAATACCGCTGACCCTCTTGCCGGCAGCTATTTTGTAGAAAAGCTTACTGATGAGGTCGAGCGTGCGGCCTGGGAGTTGATTGGCAAAATTGATAATATGGGGGGCAGCGTACAGGCTATTGAACAGGGATTTATTCAAAATGAAATTGCCGGGAGTGCATACGTTTATCAGAAAAAGATAGAATCCGGCGAAAAAATAATAGTTGGTGTAAATGCGTATAAAAATGCAGTCGAAACCACGCCTGCATCTTTCAGGATAGACGACAACATACGAATCCTGCAATCCCAAAAGTTAACAACTCTTAAAGGAAAGAGAGACAACGAAAAAGTATCGGCTTGCTTAAAAATAATTGAGGAACATGCAGCCATTAGTAAAAATTTAATGCCTGTAGTAATAGATGCTGTTGAAAATTTTTGCACCCTGGGAGAAATATCAGATGCCTTAAGGCATGTTTTTGGCGAATACAAATAATTGAAATCAATTTATATGAAATTTTTTTTCTTTCTTTTAGCTTTTGTTGCAGGAATTAATTGCAAGGCGCAAAAGTATGTCCTGCTTGACGAGCACCTTGCCCAGCCGATAAGTTATGCTAACATTGTTACGAGTGCCGATAAATTCAATGATCTTTTTCCTGTTGAGAAAAAAATGCTGAAACAATTTACAGATGCTCTCAGGGAAATTGAAAATAAACTTTCTTCAAAAGGCCCGATAGGAGAAGCAAAGCAATTCGAAATCGGCTGTTCAAAGTTTACAGGGATCACTGTGCGCCTGGTTTCCGGCGAACGCCTCGATTATGTACTTACCTCCACGTGTGATAATGTTAAGATCTCCATGCACCTTTGCGATGCAAAGATCAGCAATGCGAGCAACCTTTATTTTGTTAAAACATGGATAAAATACATCGAGAGTAATTCGAAGTAGCGGTATCCTTCATCTCAACAATGTTTGCAGCGCCAGAACCGGTTACCGATCAGATGCCGTTATAAAATGATCGTGTACGGTTAACTTTCAAATCGCGCAACAGGGGAGATTTGGGGCTGATATTGATACTGAACGAACGGTATATACCTACCGGTGAAACTGTTATAGACATCTGCCAGCAATGCATTTCGCGGGAAATAGATACAGAAATCTGGTTAAGTTGACCCTGTGAAATGTTGTAATATCCATTAATAGCTGTTTGCCATTTGGGGGTAATATTTAAAGTACCCCCGAAGTTGACATTTTGAGCAAAATTATTAGTGAACCCCCGGTTCAGAATAAATGTTTTAGAATAGGTAAGCGAATAGGATAAATTCACCGACCATGGGATATTGAAATCTGCATATTCTCCGGGGTTATTCCTGATGTAAGCAAGTTCTGTATTATACTGGTCGGGGGTATAGCCAATATCGCCTGCATATTCATCTGGTTTTATCTCGGGTTTAGTTGATCCTGTTTTCTTGTTACCACCCTGGAGTTGGGTAGACAAAGACACATTTGCGCTTACAAGCCGGCCCAGTGTCGCAATTTTACGTTGCCATACCAGTTTATTGACTCTCTGCCCCAGTTCGTTTACCTGGTAAGGATCAAGAAGTCCGCTTGCTGTAATATTTATTTTATCGAAGAGGTTGCTCCGCGCAGACATTTGTAAAGTGCTTAATTGAAATGAATCCAGGAAAAAGTTATAGCTCCCATTAAGACTGAGTCCGTCGATCAATGATACTTTTTTCAAAGCATTTTCGCCCGTATCTTTTTTGTTGCGGACTTTCATAGAAATATTATTGTCTATTCCAAAGGTGAGGCCCCCAAACCTGCCCGGTGAGTAGGAACTGAATATATTCCTTTCAAAAACGGAATATTGCTGCTTGCGCCCTGTAGTATCATATTGTGAATAATAGAAATTATTTTTATTAAAATCCGGCTTATAGCTTATGCCAAGAGTAGGTGTTATTTCATGCCGTATGGCCTTGATCTTCGCATTTTTGTTTTTGGCAGTTATCATTCCAAAGATCCTTGTGGATATTGCCAATCCAAAGGTCATTTGTCTTGCCGTGTAAAATCCTTTTTGAAATGTTGTTTGTAAGGTTTTACTGGTGGTATCCCACCTCCGGAGCGTTTTTGTTTGGTACCATGTTTCATCATAGCTAACAGATGGCCCTACCGTGAAAGCGCCTATTTGAGGAAGTGACAATGAAATTGGAAATGAATGATGCGCTCCAAACTGGAAGGTGTCTGCAATCTGCTGGAATATGTGCGGGAGGGTATCATAAAATGAAAAAAGGCTTTTTGCATTTCCGTTATAAGCTATTCCAATATTTTCATACCACTTTGGGGTGCCTACAACATCTTTTTTCCTGAATGGATATATCGTCTGTACATTAAACCCCACATCAGGCAGGTTGACATTGATAATTTTTAAATTGGTGTTCTGGTTATGATTTGCAGTGATGGTTAAATTAAATGGCTTATCCTTCCACGTCTTTGACCAGGCAATTGAGGATGTTAACTGGTTGCTGTAATTCTGATAAGGATTGTCCGGAACATAAGAATTGTAACTGCTGCTACCTGCATTTACACTTGCCGAAAAGCTCACACCCGGGCGCGCTTTACTATCCATGCTGTGGCTCCATGCTATATGATAACTCCGGTTGTGCGAATAATCGGGATCTCCTTTAAAGTTGGTATTGAAATTTTGGATGTCAAAGGTAAAACTACCGTTATAGCGATATTTTTTAGTATATCTCGGGTTGATGCTCGCGCTCCATCCTCCATAAGAGTAAATGCTGGTTTTTAAAATGATATCCCAGTATTCATTAATTACTTTATAATAACCCAATCCCTCAAGGCCTAGGCCTCGTTGTTCATTTGTCGTAAAAGTTGGTTGCAATATACCTGAGTGCCTGCCCTGGCTTAACGGGTATATTCCGAAAGGGAAATAAATAGGAATAGGTATTCCTTCAAACTCCGGATGCACAGGCCCCGTAATAGCGACTTTATTGGTAATGAATTTAATCTTATTGGAGATAAATGCAAAGTGAGGAGTGTCGAGGTTACAGGTAGTAAACCTTCCCCGGAGGGCATAAAATACCTTGTTGTCAATTTTCTTAATGACGTCTCCGTATACATACATTTCTCCCTGTTGCGTATAGGTGCTTTTGGTAAGGCCTTTACCGGTCTTCATATTAAAGCGGATAGAATCACTCTGTGAAAGAAAATCAGCTTGTTTGTACGTAGGCATTGAAATTACTTTGCCGGCACTGTCTCTTTTTATGGAAGCGAGAATATTGCCCGTTGCCTGGTCATAGGAGATAACCGGTGCGGTAAGGTCGTTGTCTTTATAATGAGTGTTTGCCTTCTTGCCGTACAATGTGATGGTTTTGCCGGGAACATCGAGTATCATAGAATCTTCAGCTGCGTATTCAATGGCAGTATCCAATGCATTTTTTGAACTGGTAAATTGTAAAGTATCTACGCTTTTTATATATCCCGAGGTATCAGTACCGGTGTGTCCGGTAGTATCTGTACTTATGTGTCCCGACGTATCAGTGGTTGAAAGAGAGTCAATAATTTTTTTCGGAATTGTATCTTTATCCCGAACAATTTTTATACCCGAAGAATCGTTGTCTATCCTGGAAGAATCGATTACAGGAGCAGGTTTTTTTTCGGCAGGTATATTTTTTTTATTTGCAGGCTTTGCGGTGTCTGGCGATGAAGTTAAAAATGTGTGAAATGGAAAATAAAAAGAATGTTTATCCCTACTTTGAACCGTCAGAATAAAAAGTATAACAGCTACTGTCAGTGCAGATATGTATTTTGAGCTAACTTTGTTTCTGTGATTCATAGCAGTAGTAAACAAAAATAGAGATAATCCTATTAAGGTTTTGTGAAGATTATCAAACCAAATTTACCGGCCCCTTTAAAATGTGATAAATAAATGTATGTTTTAAAAAAACGATTTTCTTTTTTTCTTTTTTTATCTTTTGGACTGTTGTTGTGTCACCATACCAACGCACAGTCAGGGAAAAAAATAAAAACAATTATTGTAGATGCCGGCCATGGCGGGAGCGATTATGGTGCACAGGGAGAATATGAAGGTTCTTTAAATTCCAAGGAAAAAAATATTACGCTGGCCATTTCACTAAAGCTCGTGGAAGAGTTAAAGGAACAAATGCCCGGAGTTCAGATTATCCCTACACGCACAACCGATATATACCAGTCACCAAAAGAAAAGGCCCAGATCGCTAATGACAATCATGGCGATCTTTTTGTGTGCATTCATGCGGATGCCGTTAATCTAAGGACAGGATCAAGGATTATCGGTTATCGTTCAGAAACCTATAATACGGTGAAATATGTTGGCAAGGGTAAAAAGAGAAAAAAAATTCTGACCCCACACACCCATGAGGTAGCTATCAGGCAATATTTTAAAATACCCACCGAAAGAAAAGGCACAAGTACCTGGATATTTGCCGCACACAAGACAGATGCAAAAATCCAGGCAATGGAAAGGAGCGATCTCCTCTTCACCACAGATGAGAATGACAGTACACTCGATATTAACGATGATAGCCCGGAATGGAAAGCCAAAGCATTATTATATACTCAGAATTATTTTAAAAAGAGTTACAAACTTGCCTCGGCCATACAGGGAGATATCGACAGCATGGGCCGCGCCGACCTTGGCGTTCACCAGCGTCAAAAAGGTATTTGGGTATTGCAGGCAACCTCAATGCCTGCTGTATTGATCGAAACAGGGTTTATTGCGAACTATGAAGACGAGCGCTATCTCAATAGTGAAAAGGGCCAGCAACAGATTGCTGAATCAATCACCCGTGCTCTCATAAAATATAAGAACCAGGTCGAAACCTTACAGGCCAACACGAACACTGAAGTGTCCGATTCAAAGTAAAATACTTCCTTATCTTTATTCTCCCGGATATCCCTTTAATTTTTTAAAGCGGATATTGCCCGCTGCGTGCCAATAAAGATTGCTATTTTCGCACTGTATTTTTTTGGATGTTGAATACTTCCATGAATAAACCAGCTTCTTACCAAACAAAAACATATGAAAATCAATAATGAGACGAAAATCGGCATTTTGGCGATCGTTGGGATAGTGCTACTGATATTTGGATTTAATTTTCTCAAAGGGAAAAGCCTTTTTAAAAAGGAAAGGCATATCTATGCGGTTTACCAGGATGTACAGCTTCTTGCCAAATCAAATCCCGTAGTTATCAATGGGGTACAGGTCGGGAATATTAATAATCTTGATGGTGGTAAAGATATGCGGCGAATTGTAGTTACCATTAACCTTACAAAAGACATTAATATCCCGGATAATTCCCTTGGTGTTATAAATCCCCCGTTGCTGGGCACTGCTTCCCTCGAGATACAATTAGGCAGTTCATCCACGTATCTGAAGAACGGCGATTCTTTAATAACCACTCTTAGTGGTGGCGCGTTCGATGCAGCATTAAAAATAATCAATCCTGTTTTATATGAAGTGCGTAATGCCGTAAAGTCACTCGATTCTGTACTGCACATTGTCACAGGAGTTTTTGATCCTGGCACTAAGAATAATGTGAAAGCGATATTATCTAATTTAAATACTACTACCGAATCCTTTGCACTTTCTGCCAAATCACTCCAGATGCTCTTGAACATGCAGAATGGGGCACTTTCCAGGTCACTCACTAATGTAAGTGATTTTACTGCCAATCTTAACTCGAATAATGAAAAGCTTAACAGCATCCTTGAAAATGCTAAGGTTGCTTCTGCTAAATTTGCCGATATCAATTTGAAAACAACTTTAGATACACTCAATGCGGCCGTAGTGAATTTTAAACAGGGGGCGGAGAAAATCAATAGTAAAGATGGCTCTCTCGGCTTATTGCTGAACGATAAAACTTTATACAATAACCTGGAGGCAACAACCAATAAAATAAATATACTGCTTGATGATATAAGAGTTCATCCAAAGAGATACGTAAACTTTTCTGTATTTGGTAAAAAAGATAAGGCAAACTACATAACGGCTCCCCTCATCGACGATACCCTAAAAGTGATTAAATAATAGATGCTCACATCAGCAAAAATTGGTCTTCTCCTTATTTTTCTGCACGTAGGTTTCATCTCATTTAGCCAGGTTGCACCGGTTCCCAGGGCTGATACAATCAGGGAATTTGAAATTTTGCGAGGCCCAAGCATGCGAAGCATTAATATTGACTCTGTAACTACATTGCAAACTATCGCCGGGGGCGCCATAATTAAACAGGGAACAACCATTTTCAGTAGTGACAGCGTAGTGATAAATCCTACGACACACATAGTGGAAGCTTTTGGAAATGTGCACATAAACCAGGCTGATAGCGTGCAGACATATGCGCAATACCTGAAATATATCGGCACAGAAAAAATCGCCTATCTTAAAAAAGATGTTCGTCTAAATGATAAGAAGGGTACTGTTTTCACCCAGGAACTTGATTACAACTTAGGCACTGGTATCGGGAATTACCACAATGGAGGTAAAGTAATTAACGGCAAAACAACTATTACAAGCAAAGAAGGTACTTACTATGCAGATACAAAAGATGTGTACTTCAGATATGATGTTGACGTAACAGAACCAAAAAACCACATTACAACAGATTCTCTTTTGTACAATATGCGAACGCAGGGATCTGATTTTACAGGGACCACTCATATAAAAAATAAAGAAGTAGATATTTATACAACGAAAGGCACTTATGATTTTAATACAGGGAATGCCTTATTCACCACACGCACTTCGGTAAAAGACAGCAGCGGTAAGGTATACGTGGCCAACAATATGGCGCTCGATGATAAGTCGGGCAATGCACAACTCGAAGGAAATGCCATTGTCAAGGATTCAGCAAATGGGTTCATCGTTTTTGCAAACCAGATTTTTCTAAATAAAAAAAACAATTCATTTCTCGCAACGCGAAAACCGGTATTGATCATTAAGCAGAAAAGTGACAGCATTTATGTTGCTGCCGACACGATATTTTCAGGGTATACGACCGTTGTAAAAAATGACGGTTTTGTTTTGAAAAAAGATACTGTAGTACAGGATTCTTCACTGGTAAGATTAAAAACCGATAGCTTGTCGAAGACAGACACCGCTAAAGCTGGTCTTGAAAAATTGCCTGTTGATTCATCAAAAATTGCACCTCCTTTGGCGGATACTGTAAGATCGCGGAGAAGTGAAAATCTGCGCCACAAAATTGAGCAACCCAGGGAACATGCAATTTCAGATTCTGCTAAAATACCCTCCACTAATGCCGATTCTTCTGTCATAGATTTCAATAGGGTGGGAAATGTTCCACAGGATACTACCCGGCTTGATTCTATGAAGAAAAATATGAAAGATACTTCGCGTAAGTTGGCAGTTCCAGTCAGGGATTCCAGCATTGTAAAGGCTTCACCTAAGGCAATTGACCGGCAGGATTCAATAATAAATACCCGGAAAGACTCACTAAATAAACGGGTTGTTTCTGCAACAGATTCTTCCGTTGCCAGATCTGTTGTACCGGATACACTACACCCCTTAAATCCTGCTTTGGCCGATTCAACCCTACTTACAGCTGTTCCGGGGCAACTTAACAGATTTGATTCATTGAAGACCATTAAAAGCGACAGCCTGGATAAACCAGATTCAGCGACACGATATTTCCTTGCTTTTCATCATGTAAGAATTTTTAGTGACTCGTTGCAAAGTGTTTGCGATAGCCTTTTTTTATCTGCGAAGGATTCAGTTTTTCGTCTTTACTATGATCCTGTGATCTGGAGCGGGCGAAACCAGATATCCGGGGACACGGTGTTTTTATACACCAAAAACAAAAGAGCCGAAAGGTTGTATGTTTTTGAAAAAGGAATGATCATAAACAAAACGACGCAGGGATTTTATAACCAGATAGCCGGAAAAACAATCAATGGTTATTTTGTAAATGGGTCTATTGACTATATGCGTGTGAGGGGCTCTCAATCTGAAAGTATTTATTATGCACAGGATGATGACAGCGCTTATGTTGGCATGAACCGTGCCACCGGCGATGTTATTGATCTCTATTTTAAAAATGACGACCTTAAAAAGGTGCTTTTTGTAAATGATGTAAAGGGTAAAATGTATCCGATGAAACAGATTCCTGAAGATCAGAAATATTTGAAAAATTTTATGTGGTTGAATGATAGACGTCCTAAAACTAAACTGGAGCTTTTTGAATAAAATATTTTTAGCAGGATGTAACGATAGATAAAATAATGTTATTCTTTCCTCCCGCTACTATCGGAAATTTTAATATCAGGGAGAAAGGTAATAACCATCAACACCACAGAACTTAATATAAGCAGGAAAATACCAGGCTTCTTTTCGGGGCAGTAAGCATTGTAGCAGGATGTGAACAGGATGTAGGTTTTTATTAAATATCCGATATTAAGAGCGGTCAGGAAAATATGGGTTCTCTTAGCCCATAATTTATCAAGATGGATCAACAGGAATGAAGCAATTGCAAAAAAAATAAAAAACATTCCCGGCTTGCCATAAATATTCCGTTCCGAAAAAAAACCAGTAAAATTTTTATTGAGATCTGCATAATACGTCCACGGTATAAAACAGCTCACAGCCAATAGTGCGCATGCGCACCAGCCAATCAATTTATAATGTTTCATAATTTACAATGCGATAACTGTAGGGCTTGTCATTTAAAGTCGAACGATATCTCCTTAACATGATTGCTGGCACTGATATTCGTTAGATGGGTTATTTTTAGTATTAAGGGTGTAAAAATATGTTTTTAAATTTTACACGGCATTCCTTTTACTTCCTTAATGTACGCGGGTCATGGCACTAATAGGAATGGCTAT
>JBDTLZ010000302.1:0-25440 GCA_039934515.1 Ginsengibacter sp. | reverse complement strand
TGGCGGCATTTCCAAAATGCTGTAAGAAGTAAGGTGTCATGGCATCCAATACCCGCGGATCCATTTGCGTGGTAGCATTATTATCAAGATAAACGGGTAATTTCAACATATCTTAGTGACCGATTTTAATCCCATCAAAATTAGGCCAAAAGCATTAAAAGCAGTGTATGCTTCCCTGCCGAAGATTACCTGGTAAAAAAAGAGCCGGTTATAAATGGGCACTGTAAATTTGGATCAAAGTAAAACGATGAAAAAAATTGATCATATCGGGATTGCAGTAAAAAAACTTTCGGTTTCTATTCCCCTTTTTGAAAAGCTTTTGAACACACCTTGTTATAAAACAGAAGCAGTGGAAACTGAGCAGGTAACTACTGCGTTTTTTCAAACCGGCGAAAGTAAAATCGAACTGGTGGAGGCTTATGCGCCGGGAAGTGTTATCAATAAATTTATTGAAAAAAAGGGGGAAGGTTTGCACCACCTTGCTTTTGAAGTGGATGATATCGAAGCAGAAGTAAAGAGGCTTGTCACCAATGGATTTACTTTAATAAATGAAGCTCCAAAAAAGGGTGCTGATAATAAAATGATTTGCTTTTTACATCCAAAAGACACCAACGGTGTTTTGATAGAATTGGTAATGGAGATAAAGACTTAATACAAGCAGGGTCTATTTAGCCAGTCTGCATAGTCCTCATGTGGTTTGCTGATCAGGTCAAAAAAGGATTGAATTTCATTTCTTCACCTATCGTGGTTTGGGGGCCATGGCCCGGATATACGATTACGTCACCGGGTAGCTTAAACAATTTTTCCCTGATATTTCTTACCAGGTCTTCATGGTTACCGCCAGGCAAATCGCTGCGGCCTATGCTATTTTGAAATAAAACATCGCCGCCTATAATAAAGTGCTGGCTTTCACAATAAAAACAAATACTTCCTGGTGAATGGCCGGGTGCCTCAATTACTTTTAACTTATCATTAAGCATCGAAATGATGTCTCCTTCTTTGAGAAAAATCAGCTCCCCGTTATAGTTATCAAAGGGCAGGTTAAACATGAGGCCTGAGGCCGGTGCCATTTCTAAAACGCGTTCCTCATTTTTATGGATCTGAAGGGTCAAATTGAATTCTTCAGCAATATATTTATTGCCAAAAACGTGGTCCAGGTGGCAATGCGTGTTGATCAGGATTTTTGGCTGCAATTGTTTCGCCTGGATGAAAGATTTCAGTTCTTCTTTTTCGGCATCGAAATAACACCCCGGATCAATTATGATACATTCATTATCCTCATTGTAAAGAATGTAGGTATTTTCCTGAACAGGATTAAAAGTTAAAACTTTGATTTGAAACATAACGTTTATTAAAATCAATTAATTTCATTTCCCCGATTAACCCGAAACCTTTAATTTTAGGGCAATTATAACCTACCGTACATGCAAGATCATAAGAAACATATTGACAAAAAAATATTTCTCTTTCCCTTATTTTTTTTCATGATTGGGCAAATGGCAAGTGCACAGGTAAGTAGTGTGGAATTTGGCAAAAACAGGGTTCAGTATAAAAAATTTAAATGGCAATATTACCAGACACTGAATTTCAATTGTTATTACAATCAAAAGGGACAGGAAATTGCTAAATATGTTGCCCAGGTTGCAGAGCAGGAATTAACCGGCATAGAGAAATTTGTTGAATATAGTTTGCAACGCCGTGCGAACATAATTATTTATAACAGTTTTAATGACCTTCAGCAAAGTAATATCGGCATTGGCATCGATTGGCAAAGCCCCGGCGGCCTTACCAAGCTGGTTAATAATAAAATGATTGTTTATTACAACAGCAATCATGCAGACCTCAGGCGGCAGATCAGGGAGGGTATTGCAAAGGTTCTCACGCAAAATCTTTTATTTGGCGATGACCTCGGCGAAGTCGCCGGTAACCAGGCATTGCTCGACCTTCCTCAATGGCTTATCGATGGTTATGTTGCTTATGCCGGGCAAAACTGGAGTACAGAACTTGACGATAATTTAAAAAGCGAAATTCTTAGCGGCAAGTATAAAAATTTCTACCAGTTTGCCTTTGATAAACCGTTGCTCGCCGGTCATGCCTTTTGGTATTACATTGAAGAAAGGTATAAAAGAGAAAACACCACTTATTTATTGTACCTCGCCAGGGTGTATAAAAATCTTAACAGGGCTTCCCAGCAGGTAACCAAGAAAAGAAAATTCAAGGAAGTGCTGGCCGATTTTATGGAATACCAGGAGGCTAAATATGACAGGGATATTTCCCGCCGTAGAAATTATCCGAAAGGAAGTGAAATAACCAGTCTTACCATTGGAAAAAGAGTAGACTATTTCCATTTTAATGTGAACCCTAATAAACGCGATGGCTCCTTTGCGGTGGTACAATACAAAAAAGGTCAATACAGGTTAATTCTTAACGATGGAGATGTGGATAAGACCCTCTTAAAATTTGGCGCGAAAAGTAAAATTGATGAAATGAACCCTAATTATCCTATGATGGCATGGGATCCAAAGGGAACAAGACTTTCTGTGCTATACGGGGAGGAAGGGCGTATAAAACTCTTTGTATATGATGTTATCACTAAAGTAAAGCCTTACGTAAGAGACCTTACTGATCTGTTTGACCAGGTACAGGATATGAAGTATATGCTTGATAGCAGGACGTTACTTTTCAGTGCTGTAAAAAATGGCCATTCTGATATTTACACCTATGACCTGGAGAACGAAAAAGCAAAGCAGGTTACCAATGATGTCTATGATGACCTTGATCCTTCTTTTGTTGCGTTTCCAAACAAGACCGGGATTATCTTTTCAAGTAATCGCCCGTCTTCGGTTGCAAAAAATTCGGACACCGCGTTATTAAACCACAATTTCAATGTTTTTTTAATAACCGATTTTGCGACGAACAGGGCCGACCTGAACCAGATCTCCCAACTTAGCAATTTGAAATTTGGGAATGCCAGATTCCCCACACAATACAACAACAACCATTTCACTTTTGTAAATGATGAAAATGGCGTTGGCAACAGGTATGCAGGTTTCTTTACCACCGAAAAGGAAGGCCTTGATACCATGGTGCTGATCGGTGATGATATCCTTCGCAATCCCTCTTCTAAAGACGTGGACTCGGTACTAAAAGTCTATCAGAAACAGGATGTGGATTCGGTAGCGGTCATCGCCGTTTCCAGTGATTCAGCCTATGTATTTCCATTAACCAATTATGAAAGCAGCCTCAGGGAAACAAGGGTTGCAGGAGATAACAGCCAGGTAAGTGAAGTAACCCGGCAGAGCGATGAAAAAATATTGTACAAGCTCAAAATTGATGAAAATACATTGCGGCGGCGAAATGTTACGGCAGTTCCCACGACCTACATGAAACGGCTGATGGAAATGGATAAAATTTCGAAAGGGCAGGAAGTAATTTCTCAGCCTGCAGACACTGTAAAAAAGCAGGATATTTTTCAGAATGAATTTAAGGAAGAACGGGATACCAGCAAAGCGGGAAGAGGCAATAATGACGAGGCAAACAGCGAGCCCACCGTATTGTCAACAGCAAAAATATTTCCTTATAAGCCATTAAAATTTGCAACCGATTATATAGTTGCGGGCTTCAACAATAATGTTCTTGGTTCAAGGTTCCAGTTATACCAGGGAGGCGCCGGGCCGGTAACGCTCTCTTCAAGTACAGGTCTTGATGGAACGCTTCGCCTCGGCACTGCTGACATAATGGAGGACATAAAAATTTCGGGTGGCTACAGGCTTTCCAGCAATTTAAAAGACAATGACTGGCTGCTGCAGTTTAACAATCTTAGAAAACGGGTTGACTGGAGCCTCACCTACTACAGGAATGTTCAGGAGGTGAATTATTCTTTCTTTGATTCTTCAAATACAAATTATCCGGGAAGGGTTTTTTCGAACCTTTACCAGGCGGGCATCAGTTATCCATTTGATGTAACAAAAAGCGTACGCGTAAATTTCGGTTTCAGGAAGGATCGTGTGGCGGTGAACACTTTTGTTTTCGATACCCTTACATTAAAGACTCCGGACATCACAAAAACATATGGATTACTGCATATTGAATATGTATATGACAACACCATAAACCCCGCACAAAACATCTGGAATGGCATACGATACAAAGCCTATATCGATTTAAACGGGCAATTAAGTAACCTTTCCAATACAGAAGGCCGGTATACCTATAACGTTGGATTTGATGCAAGGGCTTATTATCCTATTTACCGGAATTTCATTTGGGCAGGCAGGGTCGCCGGAGATTTCAGCTGGGGCAATCAAAAGCTGATCTATTACCTCGGCGGTATAGACAACTGGGTGATGCTTGGTGATAACGTAAAAAAAGATAAAAACGGAGTTCAATCCTACCGCTATTTTAATCCTTCTAATGTTCCTGCACCTGACGCCGATTATGCATTTCAATCTCTCGCGGGTAACCTGAGGGGCTTTATACAAAATGCCGCTAACGGTAACAATGCTCTTGTTATAAACAGTGAATTTCGCTTACCGGTGTTTACAACACTCTTTAGCAAACCCATAAATAATGCCTTTGTAAGAAATTTCCAGCTTATACAATTTATTGATCTTGGTTCTACGTGGAACGGCGCCTATGATAAATTAAAACGTCCGGATATTACTTACACAGATCCCAACGATCCCAACACAATAAGAATTAAAATCAAAGCACCCGGCGTAGGGCCTTTCCTTGGTGGCTATGGTTTTGGCGCACGTAGCACCCTGTTGGGGTATTTCTTAAAATTTGACGCAGGCTGGCCAATGAATGGGTTTTTCAAAGGAAAACCAATATATTATTTTAGTATGGGGCTGGATTTTTAACTACTGGCCTGATGTGAATGACCTGTCTTGCGGGTTCAATCAAGGACAAGGTTATAACACGCCTTTTTATTTATACATTTTCTAATGCTGCAAAATGTAAGGGTGTTATGAATTAAGAAAAGCGGTTACTTATGAGGCATCCGCAAGCTTTGTGTGCCTGCCGGCAGGTTTTAAGCTCCCGATCGTTTTTTTAAATTTCAGGCACATTTTTACCCAATATTTAGAGAAATCATTATTTCCAGCCATTAAACAACGCCTGTATGCAAACCAAACGACTGTTATGGTTGCAAAAAAGAAAGTTTTGTAGAGGTAGTAACAGCAATATTTACGCATCCTGCTTTTTTGATCATAGATCATTGCAAATCTTTCAATTTGAAAATCGATATGATGCGCTTCATCAATTAATATATCGGTGCATATTTGTTTAAGCAGTACGCAACCGGTGGCTTCTTTCAATGCCTGGTAAAAAACCTGGGCAGTACTCTCAACCGTTATTACTGCAAGTGTCCATAATTCCATACTTGAATTAAAATAGCGTATCCTCCTGAATAACGTATCAGCCCAGTTTTTCTTAATTCTTTTTTTTCCTATCATATCCAGGTATCTACCGAGGTTATTTCCGTGCTTTTGTTCTTCCTTAATAAATAATTCCACTGCCCTGGGATAATGATGATCGCCGTTCTTGTGTGCATATTTCCTGGAAGCCTTTAATAAGTGAGATCCGTCGGAGGTTTCTCCTAACTGCCACGCCTGTACTGATAACAGGATATTATGTTTTTCGTTATCAGTTAGCGAAGGCATCAATGACCAGTTCACTCTTTCAATTTTTACGTTACTGCTAAAATGTTCGATCCAGTATTCTGATGTTTGCATATGTATGAATTTGTTATTGATAAACCCTTTAATGATCGTCTTTTTCCGGGCTGTTATTTTAATGTGGAATCCGGGGGTTTACTGATAATGCCAATCCGCCTGCAAACCAGGCCGAGCGGTGAATATATTGTGAAAATAAAATGAACAACAGCAGGGTGACACCATACCCTATTTCACTTACGGTAGTATTATTCACCACTACCATAGATACTATTACCAGGTGCCCCGCCAGAAGCCACCTGGCTGTATTGTCTCTTGTCGAATAAGGATACAGGTAAAATACAGTCCCACAAATAAAGATGTCAAAAAGGACGGTGTTCATACCAGGTTTTTCGTTCCAGAAAATGATATTAAATAGGGCGGCACGAAGAATAACAATTATCAATTTCAATCGTTCTGCTTTCATTATGTTTAATTATTGATTTTTTTAAAATAGTTGAAATGCATCGATACTTGTCACTATCGGGGAAATGATAAATAGTATCAACATATATCCGGCTGAAAATTCTCCCCTAAAAACACCACCAAAAAGTATGGCCGTAGCTGCCGCAAGAAAGAAACCCGTTGATAAAGCTGCACGGAATAAAGTCTTTGCAAAAACACCGTTAGATAATTTCAATATCAGTACAATCCAGAACACAAAAAAGCCCGGTGCAAAAAAAAGCAGCGAAGCAAAAAAACTAAGTAGTGTGTTCGACACCAACTCTTTAGGATAATGCTCCCTTATCGACACGTAGGAACCACAAAGCAATGCGTTTATAAAAGCCGCAAGTGACCAAGTTGTACTTGTCCTGAAGGCGGGTTTTAAATATGGGCTCATAGTTCATATGATTACAATGATTTTATTTTGCGATAACAGATCCATAAAGGCACAAATCCAAAAATGCCGAAAGAGCAGTCTATAAGTCTCCAGCCAATCGGTATATTCCTGAAATGACCTGCTATGGCTGCCACAGGGATGACCAGGACACAGGAAATGAGCCCGAACCCGATTACCCATATATTTTGCACGGGATCCCTGTATGGTCCGATAAAAAGGATTGCGAGAATAAAGTGTGCAAAAGCAAGCCAGTCACAACCGTATAATAAAAACGGGTAAATAACGGCTGCCTGGCGATAAGCCTGTAAAACTCTCTGCAGCCATTGGAATAGTGCATTACCTGGTGGAACAACTTTCAATAACAGGGACAGCTCCGTATCAACAGGGATAGCGGTGAGCCCGCTGAGAAATAAAATAATTATAAAGGAAGCAAGCAGCTTACGTACCGTACTCAAATCGTTATTTTCAAATTTTAAAAGTGCTTTGTATTTCAAAGTATCTAAACAAAAAAAATTAATTTATTGATTTGATCATTTTTTCCAGTGCATCCAAATGCAGCTGGAATGCCTTTTGTCCTGTTTTAGTAACCGCATAAGTGGTATTGGTTTTTCTACCTATAAATCCCTTGTTCACCTTTATATAACCGCTTTCCTCCAACGATCTAATATGAGAGGCAAGATTTCCATCAGTGACATTTATCAGTTGTTTCAAATCGTTGAAATTTATTTCATCATTCACCACAAGCGTGCTCATGATGCCCAGCCTGATTCTGCTGTCAAATAATTTATTAAGATTTGCGATCGGGTTATTCATTTGTACTGGTAACCATTTTTGTAGCGCCGTCTCTTTCATATATCATCCAGAAAATCATTCCATAAACAATATGAATTAATCCAAAACCTAAACCCCAGAAAAATAATCCATATTTCAAAAACCATAAATTAATTATACCAATAATAAGCTCTGTAAATCCGAGGTAACGTACTTCAATTAAAGTGTACCTGGAAGCGTTGATCAACGCAAGGCCATAAAAAATTAAACAGGCAGGCGAAATTAGCTCATACGTTCCCAGGGTTGTCAATCGAAATATAAATAAACCGCCAACAGCTAATGGAATAGCAACATTAACCATCACCCTCCTGGCCGAAAAGCCAAGGACCCCGATATGCAATTTTTTACAACGTAAATAAATAAAAATAAACGCAACAATGAAGGATGCTGCAAAAGTGGATAATGCAATTAAAAGCAACCGGTTTGCCAAATCCCCCCGGGATGCATATAAATCCAAATCACCCGTATTTCCTTGCTGCCACGCTAAGATTGCGCGGGATCCAAACCACGCACCCATAAGCGCACATATGCCCGCTCCAATACCGCTAAGGCCACTCAGGCTGCTAAATTTCGTACTTCGCTCCATCATTATTTTGATGTGCCGCAATTCCTGCAAAGATTCATTTTTGACATCCATAAAAAGTACTTTGAAATACAAAGTAACTAAATGATTTTGACATTTGCAGGTTTTGGTCAGAAAAAACTAAAATTTAATGGAAAGTGCCCCCGGTAACCGGGTATAATTTATCAGTTGCTCCTGGTATTATTGATGATAGTACATGCCCGGATAATTTCCGCATCTGAAATGGTAAGTGGGGGAACGATACGTAAACATTCCGGGGCAAATAAAAACCAATCGGTAAAAACACCGGCATCAATAAGGGCGTCAATCATTTTTTTATTTTCTTCAAAATTTTCAAATTCAACAGCGATCATCAAACCGCAGCTCCGTATCGTTTTTATTGCAGGATGGTTGAGGTGCTGCAGGAATAATTTTTCTTTGTGACACACATCATCCACCAGGCTTTCTTCCAATAGAACGCTCAAGGCAGCATATCCTGCCGCACAACAAACGGGATGGCCTCCGAATGTATTGATGTGTCCAAGCACGGGATTGTCGGTAAGGGCATCCATCATCTTTTTATTTGCAATGAACGCACCAAGTGGCATGCCTCCGCCAAGTGCTTTTCCAAGGAGCATTATATCAGGAACGATATCAAATTGCTGAAAGGCCCAGAGTGTGCCGTTTCTCCCGAACCCACATTGAATTTCATCAAGTATAAGCAATGCCCCCGTGTCATCGCATTTTTTTCTGAGTGTCTGTATCCATTTTTTACCAGGCACAACTACCCCTGCTTCTGCCTGTATCGTTTCCGCAATAACGCAGGCCGTTTTGTTTGTTATTTGTTCCAGGCCATCCATCGAATTAAACACCAGGTGCGCAATACCAGGTAATAAAGGACGAAAGGCATTGCGCCAGTATTCATCACCCATGATGCTCAGCGAACCCTGGGTGCTTCCATGATAACTCTTATCAAATGCAGCGATTTCTGTGCGGCCTGAAAATCTCTTTGCAAGTTTCATAGCACCTTCAGTTGCCTCTGTTCCGGAAGCAGTGAAAAAAACACAATTGAGTGAAGACGGGAGATGTGTAGTGATCAATTTTGCGTAAGCCGTTTGTGGTGCTAAAACCAGTTCACCGTTAACCATTACATGGAGGTAATTGTTGACCTGCCTATTAATGGCTTCAACTACTTTGGGATGCCTGTGGCCCACATTACAAACACTGATACCGCCAATGAGGTCAATATATTCTTTGTTATTTATATCGTACAATTTGCTTCCTTCGGCCTTTACAATTTCAAGCGCCAAAGGTGCGGCAGAAGTTTGCCCTATGTGATACAAAAATATCTCGCGGTTGGTCAAAATGAACGTACAATTTAATAGGAAATGTCTACCCCGGTGATTGTGTGCTTTGATCGTATATTATTTACGAATTTAGTATACTAAATAATGTAAGTTTTGATTTTTAGGATTTATACCGGCTATAGCCTCTATTTTTGATATATAATTTATTAAAGATGGCAAATAAATATAAAAAAGTACCCGGAAAAGTCGGGTTAAAATCATCAAACAGGGATTTCTGAAAGCCAATTCCCGCAAATAAAACAAAAATAATGTCGTTTATCATCGAAGTTAGGGGTTCCAGGCCCATATTTGGAAATAATTGCTATATCACTCCCAATGCGACTATCGCAGGCGACGTAATAATGGGTAACGATTGCAGCGTTTGGTTTAATGCCGTAATACGAGGGGATGTAAACAGCATTCGAATGGGCGATAAAGTAAACGTTCAGGACGGGGCAATTATACATTGCACGTACTTAAAGGCATCTACCATTATTGGAAATAATGTGAGCATCGGACACAATGCGATAGTACATGGATGCGTTATAGATGATAATGTGCTGGTTGGTATGGGCGCCATCATAATGGACAATGCCAAAGTAGGAAGTAACAGTATTATTGCTGCAGGAGCTGTTGTACTGGAAAACAGCATTGTGGAGCCCGGGAGTATTTACGCAGGTGTTCCTGCTAAAAAAGTAAAAAATATTCCTGAGGAAATGATCAGTGGTGAAATCAACAGGATAGCAAACAACTATGTGATTTATGCCGGATGGTTTAAAGGCTGAGAGATGTACCGGTTTATCATGTAGAATTAAGAAAACCCATTTTTGATTTGTATTAATCTTAACAGTGTATTGCAATAGAGAGGCAAATAAATTGCATCTTTATAATAAAAATGAAGAAAATAATTCTTGGGGCGATGTGCACCTGGCTTCTTTCGGGATGTTTCATTTTTAAAAAGAAAGAAACATATGGATGCCCTACAAATGGAAAAAATGTAGGCGCTGAAAAGATTTTATCAGGAGACAAAGCTGCCACGAAAGCTGCAAGAAAAGCAGGGAAATTTAAATCCTGATAAAGTAAGAAGACGTATATATAATCTGACCTATAAAAATTCCAAAACAAATTTATGTGTTATCATCTAAAAACAAATTTCGGGGGAACAGAAGCAGTAATCGATGACAACTGCGGAGTTTCCAAATTCTATTCAATTGCAGACACCCTCACCGATGGATTGAAAGTAAAATTTATTAACCAGGTTGATGATACTGAAATACTTGACTGGGATTTCAGGTATAAGAATCATTTTCTGACATTGCACTATACTATTTTTAACGGCGTATCTATTTTACCGCACAATAATAAGGTTATGGCAAAGCAAAATAAAGCGGTTCGCGAAGTCGCAAGATTTTTAGAAAGGAATGCCTATTAATATAAAAAATTGCCTTCTGACGACTGTAAATGATTTGTATATCATTATTCCTTCATTATTTTAATCCGGCTCATTTCAGTTCCCTTCTCATCTTCAACTGACAGGATATAAACACCTGCATAAAGACCGGAAAAAAACACTTGCCTCGTATTCAACCCGGCATCTAAAGAAACCGATTTCCTGATTAAAGTTTGACCTGCCGTATTAGCGATCCCAATAATTACTTTCTGCATCTTTAGTGAAAACAGTTGAACCTGGATATTGTCTTTTACCGGGTTCGGAAAAAGCGTTACCAACGCCAGGTTTTTCTCCGGTGCAACAATTTTAATTACAGGAGAGGTTACCATTTGCCCCTCTTTACTAATTATCCGCAATCGATAGTAGGAATACCCGGGATAGGGATAAGGATCAAGAAATGAATAACCGGAAAGCGTGTTTTCTGCGTTTACTTTTTGAAGAAATTGAAAGGCAATGCCATCCGTACTTCTCTCAATATTAAAATAGTCGACATTATCCTGTGAAGACATTTTCCAGTTCAAATTAACCACCTTATTAGCCAGGCGACCTTTAAAATTTTCAAGGGTCACCGGTAAAATTCCGCATTCTGGAAATGAGTTGCAGGTACGTTCTTTTTCAACGCCTGTCAAGGCTGTATAGGCATTCAGATAATCATCACCACGAACGCAAATATCTTTCAAATAAAAATCGAGGAAAGGAATAAGAAGTGTTACTGTCTTATTAAATACAATTTCGGGTGTGATGCCGGAAGAATTACAACCAGATAATACCTGCCCTAATGAGCAGGTTCCATTGTTATTGGCAAATTGGCAATGCAAAGCTCCGGTAATATTTATATACGTTTTGCAGGAAGCAATAATATTGGAAAACATTTGCTGTTGAACCGAAGGAGGGACAATACAGTCCGATGATCCGGAGAAAATCAAAGTTGGTTTGTTTACCAATGCAGCGGCGGTTGTGGCCGATGGGTCTGTTTCTGCAGCCGAAAAATTAAATAAAGCGCTTATAACTGAAGAATTACCTGCAGCCGCAAGGAAACTACAGCCACCGCCCATTGAATGCCCGCTAACAGCAGCCTTTGGTATTATACGATGGTACAAAAATGATCCGGTGGAATCGCCGGTTGAAGCCAGTCGATTGCACAAGAACAAAAGGTCATCCCCAAATGCGCCATGCGATGGAGACAGATCACCCTCAGTGGCCGGGAAAGCCACGACATACCCATTTTTTACCAATGAATCTGCAAGCCATACATAGGCAGATACAGGAATTACAAACCCATGCCCGAAAACAACAATTGGAAATTTTTCTGTTCCTGCAGCAAGAGGTACATCGTCACCATTAGTATCGGCAGGATAATAAATTTCCGTAGGGATCTGCCTGTTTGACCTTGATTCGTCTACGAAATTAATTGTGGTCTTTCCCGTAGCATAATTTTGAGCTACGGCAGGATTTAAAAACCACGCTAAAAAAACAATTAATGTAAAATTTTTATTCATATTTTAAAGATATCTAATTTGTAAAACCAGGTATCTTTTGTTTAACGATACAGGAGTTTATCGCAAAAGAATTTAAACAAGAATTATGAATGATGCAATCACCATTTTTTAGTGTCTATAGACCCCAGGATATTTAGGTAGCTAACATACCTGGCAGCAGAAATGTTCCCATTTTCAACTGCTTGTTTTACTGCACACCCTGGTTCTTCTATATGCATACAATTATTAAAACGGCATTGATTTAATAACGCCTTCATCTCGGGGAAGAAATGAGACAATTCATTTTTTTCAATATCCATTAATGCAAATTCACGCAGGCCAGGCGTATCGATTATTTTACCCCCAAACGGCAAATCAAACATTTCCGCAAATGTCGTAGTATGGAGGCCTTTTCCGCTCCATCCACTCACATCCTGGGTTTTTAAAGTGAGCTCCGGAAAAACATTATTAATAAAAGAGGACTTTCCTACACCTGAATGACCACTCAGTAATGTTGTCTTATTTTTTAAAAACTCCTTCACTTCTTCGATACCGGTATTTTGCTGAAGGCTCATCGACAAAACCGGGTAGCCATTCGCTTCATAAACAGCTTTCATTTCTTCGAATGTATCCTGTTCCTTTTTCCTGTATAAGTCGCTCTTATTAAAAACAATAATTGCCGGTACATGATACGCTTCGGAAGCTACGAGGAACCTATCGATAAATCCCTGTGATGTTTTGGGATCTTTGAGTGTAGCGAATAAAATGCTTTGATCAAGATTGGAAGCGATAATGTGATGCTGGTACTTATTGTGTGGTGATTGCCTCGTGATATAATTTACTCTTTCATAGATACTGGTAATAACCATCGAATCTTCTTCAAGGTCTTCCCTTTCCACATCGACTTTATCGCCTACAGCTACCGGATTGGTGGAGGTAATACCATCAATTTTGAATTTACCTTTAATACGGGCATTGTAAAATTCACCGTCATCACTCTTTATTATATACCAGCTTCCTGTAGATTTATAAACAACGGCGATCATTCACGCAAGTTAGGAAGATTCGTGTAGTGACAGTTTAAAACCAGCCGGTAAGTTGTGCGATACGAAGTATTCATCGCTGTTATCCAGGTTGATATTCAGGGAAACTTTTTAAACAAAGTGAACCTTAAAATAATTTCGAGCAGCAACAAACTCATCGCCACGAAAATGAATGGATAAAATTTTTCTGTATACCGGTGAAACGTCGTGATTTCAACTTTTGACTTTTCAAGGTGGTCGATTTCGGCATAAATATTCTGGAGGCTTTTATTATCAGTGGCCCTGAAATATTTTCCACCTGTTTCATCTGCAATATTTTTCAATAGCTTTTCATCAATAGCGACTTTCTCATTTTGCATCACGATACCCATCGGTGTGTTTACCGGTGTGGGAGCATATCCATCCGTTCCTACGCCAATGGTATATACTTTAACTTTAAATGCTTTCGCTATTTCCTTTGCAGTTGCAGGATCAATAAGGCCACCGTTATTAATCCCATCTGTTAAAAGAATAACAACTTTACTTTTTGATTTGCTGTTCCTAAGCCTGTCAACACTTGTAGCCAGGCCGCTGCCGATTGCGGTACCATCTTCCAGTAATCCATTCCTTATCTGCTCAATCTGGCTTGTTAATACATAATGGTCTGTTGTAAGCGGGCACTGGGTAAAGCTTTCGCCCGAAAAAATCACTATTCCAATCCTGTCATCCGGCCTGCTATTTACAAAATTTTTGGCTACTTTTTTTGCCGCTTCCATCCTGTTTGGTATAAAATCCTGTGCAGTCATGCTTCCACTTACATCGATGCATAAAACGATATCGACTCCTTCTCCTTCCGATTGTTGTTCTGTAAATTTTATTTGAGGCCGGGCCAGCGCTACTATGATGCCGCTTAATGCAAGGAGTCGCAAAATGAAGGGCACATTTTGAAATGTGTTCTTCCAGGAACGCATTTTTGATAAGCCCTTTGTTGTCGAAATACCAATCGCTGCCGTTTGGCGCTTACCCCTTGTTACCTTCCAGAAAACCAGGAATGGAATAATTGCAAACAAAATAAAAAAAAGCGGCTGCCCAAAAGTAATATTATTGAAATAATCAAGTACCACTTTCTGCTTTCTTATTGAGGTTTTGATTAATTACTGTTATCATCTCCCTGGTTTGTGCCAGGCATTTTTCACTTTCCGTATCGGGAGGAATGTATTTCGCAAATTTCACAGCACTGCTCATGCGCAGGCAGTTTGCAAAAGCAAAAACTTGTTCCTTGCCTGTGGTATACTCATCTAGTTCCATCAGTATTTCATCGGAGGTGAGGTTCATCTTATACGTCTTTGTTTTTCTTGAAAGGTATCGCTTAATTATTTCACTAAGTTTTGTATGATATTCCTTTACCTGGCTTTTTTGTAATAACTGTTGCTGCTGCAGATCTGCTAATAATTGCATAGCCTCTTCATAAGGCAGCAGCTTTGAAGAAAAAAGATCTGTCGAAACAGGCTTCTTCTTTAAAAATTTGATGAGAAATCTTATCCAGACTATTAACAAAAGGACGGCAACTGCCAATATAACCCACAGCCACCAGGCCCATTCTTTTTTTACTTCGATAATTGATTTTATATCATGAAACGTTTTAACGCTGTCCATCGGCGAAAACAATACCTGGACCGGGATAGAATCAGTGAGCAAATTAAATGTGGTATCGCCACGCAGCGGCTCAACGTTTAAAACAAATGAAGGAATAACCCGTAGCCCCGAATCGAAACTTGTAAGGGTAATATCCTGGCTGAAATTTATGTACCCGTTAATAAATGATGAATCGATGTTATTCTGGCGTACGACCTGGAAATGTGAAACGCTATCCGGGAAGATGAACCACGAAAGCCGGTAAGTATTATCGGGCATCGAAGTGGAAACTTTATAATGTATTTGCTCTCCGATAATGATCCTGCGTTTATCGACCGAAGTCGTTATTTCCGGATGTTGGGCGAAAACAGTCTCTTCATATAAGAGGCAACTCATAAGAAATATGACTACAGCTAACGGTCTATGATAATCGCTTTTGTACAATTGTTTCTTTTCGCTTTATTTTCTTCTTAAAAAAAACTGTTGCAGTATTTTCACGTAATCCTCATCGGTACGAAGGTGAAGAAGGTCGGCGCCCGATTTCTTAAAAATATTTTTGCAGCTTTCGCTTTGCTGGAAAAAATTTTGCTGGTAATTGTGCCGAACCATTGTATCTGATGTATCGAGCCATTGCATTTTGCCGGTTTCAAGGTCTTCTACTTCCAGCATACCAATATCCGGAAGTGTCATATCCATTTTATCGTAAATTTTGAGGCCTATAACATCATGCCTGCTGCTCATAACCCTCAGCTTATCTTCATACTGCTCGTCGATAAAATCGCTCATAATAAATGCAATATTTTTATGCTGGTTAGACCTCGAAAAGAATTTTAGCGCCTCGCTTATATTCGTGCCGGTTCTTTTTGGCTGGGCCATTAGCAGTTCCCTTACGATGTACAAGGCATGCTGTTTCCCTTTCTTGGGCGGAATGTATTTTTCAACTTTATCGCTAAAAAAAATCACTCCTACCTTATCATTATTATTAATGGCACTGAAAGTAAGCACTGCACCTACTTCTGTAATAAGGTCCCTTTTGCTGCTGTGCAATGTGCCAAATAACGCGCTTGCGCTCACATCTACCAGCAGTATTACGGTAAGCTCCCTTTCTTCTTCGAATACCTTGGTAAAAGGATGCGAAAACCTCGCGCTCACATTCCAGTCAATAAATCGTACATCATCGCCGGGATAATATTCCCGAACCTCGCGGAAACGCATGCCCTTACCTTTAAATGCAGAATGATACTCACCTGTAAAAAGATGCGTAGTGATCCTCTTACTGATGATCTCCAGCTCTTTTACTTTTTTTATGATATCTGCGGTTGAAAGCATTGTTTGTAGAATTCCGTGGTTTAGGAACTTGAAGATTAAGAAGGTTTATTGATAGTTTAGCGTATGTGATGGTTTTGATCGTGTGGTCATATTGTGAACCGCATTAGATTCATGGTACATTCACCACCTTTAAAATTTCCGTAATGATCATTTCAACATCTACATTTTCTGCTTCTGCCTCGTAGGTAAGCCCGATGCGGTGTCTCAACACGTCCTTACACACATTTCTTACATCTTCCGGAATTACATACCCCCGCCTGTTGAGGTATGCATAAGCTTTTGCACCCAGGGCGAGGTTGATGCTTGCTCTCGGCGAACCTCCAAAGGAAATCAATGGTTTCAGCCTGGGCAAATTATAGGTATCAGGGAACCGCGTTGCGAATACGATATCAACAATGTATTGTTCAACCTTTTCATCCATATAAACCTGCCGTACCAATTCGCGGGCACTTAATATCTCCGAAGTTGATACGACAGCATTGATGAACGGTTGCTTCAGTCCCTGGACATTTTGACGAATAATTGCCTGCTCTTCCGTTTTGGTGGGATAATCAATGATAACCTTCAACATAAACCTGTCAACCTGGGCTTCAGGAAGCGGGTAGGTCCCTTCCTGCTCTATGGGATTTTGGGTTGCCAATACTAAAAATGGTTCTTCAAGAGAATACGAGTGGTTGCCAATAGTTACCTGCCGCTCCTGCATCGCTTCCAGTAAGGCACTTTGCACTTTTGCGGGAGCCCGGTTGATTTCATCTGCCAGGATAAAGTTTGCGAAAATAGGCCCTTTACGAACCATGAATTCATTTTTCTGCTGATTATAAATCATAGTGCCAATCACGTCGGCGGGGAGAAGATCAGGCGTAAACTGAATACGGCTAAACTGTGCATTAATAGTACTTGCCAATGATTTTATGGAAAGCGTTTTAGCAAGTCCCGGAACACCTTCCAGCAGGATGTGGCCATTACTTAAAAGACCAATCAAAAGCCGTTCAACCATGTGGTGCTGGCCTACAATTATTTTTCCTATCTCAGCATGAATTTTATCGATGAAAGTAGCCGAATGATTTATTTTTTCATTCAGCAGGCGAATGTCTTCTGCGGTTTGTAGCATCGGGTTAAAATAAGATTTACATTAAAAAATGAAAGGCTGCAAATTACGAACCAACCCTAACAAAAAAGGCGCTATTAAAACGCTTCAGGAAAAAGTATGTTAAATTTGACAGATAAAAAACTAAATTATGGTAGACGAGCAACTGATAACCGCCAGCAACCAACTTGAAGGTTACAGGATCACAAAGCACTTAGGGATTGTTCGGGGTATAACCGTTAGATCGCGCAGCCTGTTCGGCAATATTGCCGGGGGATTGCAAACGTTGTTTGGAGGAACGATTTCCATATATGTTGATCTATGTGAAAAGACCCGGGTAGAAGCTTACCAGCACATGATCGGGCATGCCAATGAAAAGGGCGCTAATGCTATTATTAACATGAGATATGATGCCAATGAAGTTATGAATGGGGTTACCGAGGTCTTATGTTATGGCACAGCAGTGCAGGTAGTGAATGCTTGATTTTTATTGGTTCCAATCTTTTAGTAAACATTCCAGCTAAAGGACAGAATCAAGGTGCCGGAACAAAGTGAAAGATTTTGAAAGGGAGCTATCAGGCTCTTTTTTATTAAAATCTGTGTTTAAATCGATCATAACGTACTCACATGAACATGTCAAATTATTGTGAATGAAAGTTTTTAATTTTAAATTAAGCATATATTGCAACGTTGTTTCATAACATACATGAATAAAGCAATTATACTCTTTTTGACGGCATTTTTTATAAGCCTTCAATTATTCTCACAAACAGTTACCGATAGTACTTCAACTGATTCAGTTCTGTTGAAACAAATTACGGAGCAGATGCAGACGGCCAACCCGGAACCCGTACCCCAGCAAACCCGGTCTGCAATCTCTGCCAACCCGGATATAGGCGTTGTTGCTGATTTCAGAGCATCTTACCTGAACAGCGGCAAAAAAAACGTTGATGCTTATCTCAATGAAACTGAAGTATCCCTCCAGTCTATCGTTGATCCTTACATACGCGCTGATTTTTTTCTTTCATTATCGAGAGACCCGGTAACACACAAATATGGGATAGAAGTTGAAGAAGGCTATCTTACCACCCTCACGCTTCCCGCTAGGCTACAGTTGAAAGTTGGAAAATTCCGTGAAGCTGTAGGCCGCATCAACCCTGTGCATCCACATGCCTTGCCTTTTATCGACCTCCCGGCGGCCTATGTAAATTATTTTGGTGAAGAAGGGTTAAATGATGAAGGCGCTTCGTTAAGCTGGCTGGCGCCGACCAAATCATTTTACCAGGAACTCATTTTCCAGGCTACCTCCGGCACTTCTGAATCACCTGTTTTTAACCGTGGCGACAACAACCGTTTTGTTTACCTGGGCCATTTAAAAAATTTTTTTACACTCAGTGAAAATGCTACACTAGAACTGGGTTTAACAGGTATTACCGGGCCTAACGATTCTTCAAAAAACACAAATATTGCCGCTGTTGACCTTACTTATAAATGGAAGCCTGTACAAATGAACACTTACAAATCACTTACCTGGCAAAGCGAATTCTTCTATGGCAATGCAAGGTATTCATCTGATAAGGCGCACAACTCTTTTGGGTTATATTCATTTATTGAAGACCAGGTTGCGAAAAGGTGGTTTGTTACAGCCCGGTATGATTACGCCCAAAGGCCCTACAATAAAAGCATTCTTGAGCAGGCGTATTCGCTTACTGCCGGATGGAATGCCACTGAATTTCAAAAAATAGAAATAGAAGGTAAACACACCACCGTCAATGTCGAGCCCGATTTCACCCAGGCATGGTTGCGCTGGATATTTGTAATTGGCGCACACGGCGCTCATCAATATTAATCTCAAAAAAGATAAAATCGTAAAATGAAAACAGTATTATTTATTACGCTTATGTGGTTTTTGATTCTGCCAGCCGCAAAATCGGGAACCATTAAAGTTGTCACTACCACCACCGACATGAAGAGCATTACGGAGATGATCGGTGGCGACAAAGTTTCTGTAATCTCTATTGCAACAGGATACCAGAATCCTCACTTTGTAGATCCCAAGCCCAGCTATATTATCAGTTTATCCAATGCAGATCTTTTTGTAACTGTAGGCCTGGATCTTGAAACCGGTTGGTCGCCCCAGTTACTTACCAGTGCAAGGAACGCTAAAATTCAAAAAGGATCTCCGGGATATGTGGATGCATCGGAATCGGTAGGCTTGTTGCAGGTGCCCTCGTCTTCCAACAGGGGCGAAGGGGATATTCATATCTATGGTAACCCGCATTACTGGCTTGATCCGCTTAA
This sequence comes from Ginsengibacter sp., assembly GCA_039934515.1. Lineage (GTDB taxonomy): Bacteria > Bacteroidota > Bacteroidia > Chitinophagales > Chitinophagaceae > Ginsengibacter. The sequence continues at coordinate 5,844 of JBDTLZ010000302.1, read as the reverse complement.
TGGTAAAGTCATCGGGAGAAATATCGCAAATGGCCTTGAGAGGCTGGATCCGGCCAACAAAACATTTTATGAAGCAAACCTTTTTAATTTTTTCAATAAGATAGATACGAAGATCAAAGAATGGCAACAAAAAATGGCGCCATTCAAAGGCTCAAAGATTATTGCTTATCATAATGAATGGGTTTATTTTGAAAAACGCTTTGGATTGCAGATTGTTGATTTCATGGAGCCAAAACCAGGTATTCCACCATCGCCATCTCAACTGGTTAAAGTAATAAAAGAGGTGCAGGCCAATAGTATCAAGGTAATTATTTCATCCCCGTATTTTACTACTTCCTCATCTGATGTTGTTGCAAAACAAACCGGCGTAAAAGAGTTAATATTGGCGACTTCCACCAACGCTTTCCCGGAGATAAAAACTTATTTTGATCTGTTTGATTATGATGTTGATAAAATTACCGAAGCATTGAAATAAATAAAATTGTACTATTGATCTCAAAATTCAGTCAGCATGTTTCAAATGTTTCAATTGCCCTTTATGGTGCAGGCTTTTACAGCCGCAGTTATTACCGGTATAATACTATCCTACCTGGGAGTGCATGTTGTGGGCAGGGGCATTGTATTTGTTGACCTTGCGTTAGGACAAATATCTTCGCTGGGAGTGGCTTTCGCTGCATTTATTGGAACGGGCCTCACTTCCATTCCATTAATTTTTACCCTCGCAGGTGCATTGCTGATGTCGTTCATCAATATACGTGACAGGCGTTTAAAACAGGAAGCCATTATCGGGATATTGTATGCATTTGCGTCGGCGCTAACGGTACTATTCATTTCAAAAACGGCTCATGGCGATTCTGATATCCAGGAAGTGCTGTTTGGAAATATTTTATCTGTGAGCTGGGAACAAATAAGGGCTCTAAGTATTGTAGCCGGAGCGATCCTCCTTGTTCAATTAGTTTTTTTCAGGAAATTTTTTGGTCTTACCGAATCATTTGAAAACGGAGTGAATCACCTGGTAGGTATTTTCAATTTCTGGAACTTTCTCTTTTATATTTCCATTGGGCTGGCCATTGTTTTTGCAGTGAGGATAAACGGTGTGATCCCTGTGTTTTCCTACCTGATCATACCCTCAGTATCGGCAATCATGATTGCAAAGAATAAAGCCGCCGTGCTGATCATTTCGCTATTGATAAGTGTTGCTGCAGGGTTTTTTGGCTTAAATTTCTCATTTCACTATGATTTTCCTGCAGGCTCTTCCATAGTAGTGGTTCTTGGCGGTATTTTTATACTCGCCTCAATCTATCGAATAATTAAAGGCATCGTTAATCCTGGCGTAAGTAAACCGGCGACGCTTAATAACTGATAGCAACTGCTGATTGCCGACAACAGTGGTATTATCAGGGATGGCCACTGATTTCATTAGTCCTGGTACAATCCTTTGCTTTCATCCGTATCATAGTTCTCATTATAGCTAACGAAAAAATTGAGATAAATCACCCGGCTAAGCCGCATGAACCATGGTTGTAAAACCACGATTAAAACCGCATTAACAGTGAGCCATGCAAAAATGCGGTTATCCTCGGTTGATATTCCTATAAGTATCCACCAGGCAACAAAAGTAATAGCTGAAAGCGCGACCATCAACGCATAACTTACATAACCGGTACCATACCAAAAGCCCGGCTCCAGGTCAAATTTCTGCCCACAAACAGGGCATTTCTCATACATGTTTAATATGTGAGTGAGGTTTAATCTTTTAAAAGCATTGGAACTTTTAAACATATCTCCTCTTCTGCACCGTGGGCATCGCATGGTTATCAAACTCCACAAATAATTTGGCTTCGGTTTTTTTGCTGCTTTGTCCATTTTGCAAAGGTATTCTTTCTAAACAGGCACGCGGATAATATGCCGATGAAAGAAATTATTAATTCAATACAGGCTGGGTGGCTATTTTCTTCCTTTCTCCAATTTGCTGGCGCCACATTGCATAATACAATCCCATTTGAGAAAGCAATTCTTCGTGAGTGCCGGTTTCAATTACTTCGCCTTTTTCCAAAACATAAATTCTGTCGGCATGCATAATGGTACTTAATCTATGAGCTATCAGTATGGTGATCTGTTCCTGCTGCGAGGATACACTTTTGATCGTGTTGGTGATCTCTTCTTCTGTGAGCGAATCAAGTGAAGATGTGGCTTCATCAAAAATCAACAGGTGAGGGTGGCGAAGTAAGGCCCTTGCAATAGACAGCCTTTGTTTTTCTCCACCAGACACCTTAATACCACCTTCTCCAATTAATGTTTCAAGTCCTTTATCGGCGCGGCTAAGCAGGCTGTTACAGGAAGATTTTTTAATAACGTCAAGAATTTCATCATCGGTTGCTAATGGGTTTACGAAGAGGAGATTTTCTTTTATAGTTCCGGCAAACAACTGGGTATCTTGTGTTACAAATCCAATCTGGATACGCAATGTATCAAAATCAATATCCTTACCATCGATACTGTTGTACAATATTTTTCCTTCCTCGGGCCTGTATAAGCCCACGAGCAATTTTACCAGCGTGGTTTTACCGGAGCCTGATGGACCTACAAACGCAATGGTCTCCCCGGTTTTTACATCAAAACTGATATTAAGCAATGCATGCTGTGAAGCGGTTTGATGTTTAAATTTCACATTCACAAATTCCAGCTCAACGATATTTCCAAAATTTACCGGTGCTTCCGGTTTCATCTCGGGTGCTTTTATCATCAGGTTATGAAAATTATTCAGGGAGGCCTCAGCCTCACGATAAGTGATAATAATATTTCCAATTTCCTGCAATGGGCCAAAAATGAAAAAGGAATAAAAAGTAAGTGTAAGCAACTGGCCGGGTAAAATAATATTCCCAAAGATGAGCCACATGAGCATGAACATAATAACCTGGCGCAATGCATTCACAAATGTTCCTTGTATAAAACTTAAGCTGCGGATGCTTTTTACTTTTTTTAGCTCAAGGCCTAATATCTTATAGGTATTGTTGTTTAATCGTTTTACCTCCTGGTCGGTTAGGCCCAGGCTTTTAACCAATTCGATATTTCGCAGGCTTTCTGTCGTAGATCCTGCGAGTGACGTTGTTTCTTTGACAATTGTTTTCTGAATATTTTTTATTCGTTTGCTCAAAAAACCCGTTAGCAGTGACAATAAAACTATGCCCCCGAAATATACCGGCATTATCGACCAATGCAATGTGAATGAGTAAATGGAAACAAATATCACACCCACTAATAAGCCGAATAAAACATTAATGAACGATACGATAAATTTCTCCGTATCTGTCCGAACCTTTGTAAGTATGCTTAAGGTTTCGCCGCTCCGCTGGTCTTCGAATTCCTGGAAAGGAAGTCTTAAGGAATGCCTTAATCCGTCAGTAAATAGTTTAGCGCCGAATTTCTGAACGATCACATTTCCAAAATAGTCCTGGAAAGCTTTGGCAATTCTTGATATCATCGCCACACTTATCAATATTCCAAGGAAGCCCAGCACCCCCCATATAAATTCCGATTGAGTTCTATCTCCCGTTTTGATAAAAGTAGCCTTTTCATAATATCCTTTTTCATGTGCATTGACACCATATGTCTGAAATAATTTTCCAAAAAAATAGGGATCTAACATAGAAAAAACCTGGTTGATTGCTGCGAGGATGAGCGCCAGTGCTATGAGCCATTTATAAGGCTTTAAATAAGAGATTAATAATTTCATGGATCAAATTTACAGAATAATAGAAGCAAAAATTTATTGCCCTTAAGGTCTGCTGGCAGCACCTCCCCGGAATTCGGGCATTTTAAAACTGCAGCATCAGGTTTTTGATTTTTTCGGGCATGGATGAATTTGAACGAAAAGTGAAAATGTGGAATCAAAAAAATTCGGTCATCTGGAAATATGGCTATATTGGAATTCATTAATAAATACACACACTTAAGTACCTCCGGAATTTTATAACAGGAGAATTTCCGTTACCGGCAATAAAAATAATTTTTCAGAAGGAATTCAGTTACAACTAAAAATCACAGAAATGAGAACAGAAAAAATTATTGGCACCCTGCTTATCCTGGGAGTAATCGGGGTTTTAATTCCTTATACGGCCCTGACAATTATTTTTAATTATCCTGATATTTTACGCCAGGATGCCGGTATTATACTTACCAAATTCCATGAAGGAGGAGCGACATTAATCTTTGTTTGGTTTTTGTTTGCCATTTTAGGCTTGCCTGTTTTGATGGCGTACATATTAATAGGGCAAAAGCTGGAAAGTAAATTTTATTTTGTTCGCTGGGCAACGACGTTTGGAGTAGTGTCAGTAATTGTACAAATGGCCGGGTTACTGAGGTGGGTATTTGTAGTGCCTGTACTGGCAACAGATTTCGTTACTGCGACCGATGAAACCACCAAAGAAACAGCCAGGATCATTTTCAAGGCTATTCATCAATATGGCGGGGTACTATTGGGCGAACACCTGGGCCAGTTATTCACTGTTGCCTGGACCATAATCATTGCTATTGCTTTTAATAAACTGCGTTTATTTCAAAAATGGGTAACCTGGCTGGGGTTTATTTCCGCAGGGATTTATTTATTAGCACAAGGTGATCTCTTTGCAACTGTTATTCCGGGCTTTCCGGTGTGGAATTTAGCTGGGCTTATAGGTAGTACCTTATGGCTAATCTGGCTACATATCGTAGGAATAAAATTTTTGAGAGCAAACGTGAAGTAAGATATTCTTATCAATCAAAAATTTTTGGACGTGCTGAAGAATTTCATCCTCCTGTGCCTCAACGATTGAAACTGATTCCGGGATATTTAGTGTTAGTAACGCTGCAATGCCGTACTACACGGTTAGCAGGCATTTTTAAGTTATCATTTATATATGGCTTTACTTATCTTCCAAATTCTCTCTGGTGTTTTCGGTTTCGCCAATAAACTCTTTTTATATCTGGGAAAGCGATCAGGCTGGATGCTGGGCTTCCTGGCAGGGATATTTTTTGTTATCTACTTTTTCCTTATCGGGTTCACTGTGTATGCAGTCGTACAGATAGGATTCAGTTTTTTAATGTTATACGGATATTTCTCCCACCAAGCAATTTCCAAAAATGCCAGGATAGTAGCCACGGTAGTGCTCTCTTTAATTGCTATTTGGATAACTTTCATCACTTTTAAAGGCGGATTCACCCTGCTTGAGGCAATTTCAGCATTACTGGCATCATGGGCTACTTATTTTCTGGCATCAAAAAGTAACAGGAACGGGTGGAGTACATACCTGGTTGCGCACCTTATACTTATCTACCTGACTGCTGCAAAGCAACAATATATTGCCGCCGTTTTCCAGGGATTATCGGCAGTGGTGTCTGTTATGGGAATTATGAAAGAGTCCAAAAAAACAAGAGATTAAAAAAAATTATCATATGCATGCCCTTTATCAGCACTCCTATATAGAATCACTTTTTCCGGGTGTGCCAGCTTTAAGTTTTTACGTCGACATGGCCGGCGATGGACTTGCTATTTTTAAGACTACGTGTTATACAACTTTTGGAAAGTTTAGAACTAATAAACAACTTTTGGAAAGTTTAGTATCTTCCAAAAGGTTCAGGACTTTCCAAAAGTTTTAGCATCTTCCAAAAGCTTAAGAAACCCAGGCATCCCATTTTAATTTAACCACCATGATTTGTTGGCACCGGAGCAACTTTTGGAAAGTTTAGAACTAATAAACAACTTTTGGAAAGTTTAGCATCTTCCAGCAGGTTCAGGACTTTCCAAAAGTTTTAGCATCTTCCAAAAGGTTCAGGACTTTCCAAAAGTTTTAGCATCTTCCAAAA
>JBDTLZ010000301.1:0-6000 GCA_039934515.1 Ginsengibacter sp. | reverse complement strand
TAAAATCACCGTCAATTTTAATGTTAGGCCCGGCTACAAAAACAGTGTCAATAAAGGTGTTTGTTTCCTGGCCATTTTTAACGGTCAATTTTGCAAGGAATTCGCCCTTGCTGTGATAAACGTGAATTGGATTTAAAAGTGTTGAAGTACTGGTATCACCAAATTCCCACAAATACTCTTTTGCATTTGTAGAGTAATCTGTGAAGTTCACTTTATATCCGTCAGCGACATAACTAAATACAGCTTTTACGCCACTGCCATTATCTTTATTTTTTTTGCAGGATAAGTTGGGGAGCATCGCAGTGGCCATACCCAAAAACATCAAAATATTTTTTTTCATATTCATTATTTAGATATTACTCAATCACCGATTTTTAGCTGATGTTGCAAATTATTCATGCCTCCATTTTCCTCCACCCACACATTTGTATTAGCAAGCCTCACTGAATATGCACTCCTGTTTTTTAAATTGGCTGAATTATCAGCAATTTTAAGATAGAGCGCATAAACACCCCGGGGAATCCCTGTCGTTTTTACCATTTTATCAATCTTTAATTCAGCAAGCGGTTTACACTCCCGCAGGTCAACAGGTACCTCTATCTCATGTATTTCACCCGAAGTTTGATCTTTTAAAATGAGTGTGGTGATTTTATGATTATATAAGGGAGCATATCCTTTATTGGTTATTGTAATGTTGATCATAAGTTCCTGGTTTACCGCAACCTGGGCGGGAAAGCTTGCAGTTTCAAGGGCTAAGCGATAGCCCAGGCTTCTTTGTAACTCTTCAAAACAACCTGCCGCTTTCCAGGCGTTTATCGTAGGCTCATACCAGTCAAGATTCAGGTAGGTCCATCTAAGCTGTTTCATTGTCGAAGTGGCTACCGTACATGTGGGAGTACTACCCGGTGGATCAGGGGGGCATGTTTCTCCCCCGGTAGGCACGAACAATCCCTCATTACTTATGTATTCCTTATCTGCCTGCACATTGCTATAGGTGCCATAATCATCTGCACTTGCCATAAAGCAATCATTATGATGACCTACCCGAGCGGCCTTTTCACTTGTATAAGCGATCGCCGGCGATACAGGCAGGGTGGTGTTAAAAATCTGTTGCTTTTGTCCCGGTGTTCTTACCTGTACCATGATTTCTGCCGGTAAAACACTTAACAATTTATCCAAGACTTTTCTTTCATTTTCAACTGTTGCCAATCCATTACTTGAACTGTGCCATTCGCCCCATGCGCCAATTAATCCTGCCTGGACAAAGGCTATTACATCTTTATTCTCATCCAAAACAGGTTTAAGCTGATCAAGATGCTGACTAATGATTGAAAATGGTGCATCTGTACCGTTGATATCGTCTGTATAAGCAAAACGCAAAACACATTTCACGCCTGCATCACGCAATTTTTGCATATCAGATGTGATCAATGAAAGTTCAGCATTATTAATCGGCTGCGCTTTAAAATTTTCCAGGTAGTACAGCCTGAGAATCATTGATACGTTTTCATTTTTAAGCGCTGCCAGCATCGCCGGGTCTAATGGAGTTCCTTCAGAATGAATTTCAAGGTTGTGAATGAATCCCCGTTCAGGATTGGGGAAAATATCGTTAGACTGCTCATATTTTATTTCTTTTGCTGTATCATTTTTCCCGCCAGTTTTGCTTTTTGCGCAGGTAAAACAACACCAGATAAAAACAGGTATGATAACTATTCCCAAAAATCTTTTCAATTTCATGCTATTCAATTTAGATTTATGTGCTGTTATTTCCTGCTCCTGGTTGCGTTGATTTATTCAATAGTTACCACGCTTTATATCTTAAAATCTGAAAAGTCCCTATATCTTAAAGAAAGGTTTCCATCTTTCAAATATTCTTTTCAATTAAAAGTAACCGGGATTTTGAATAAATTTTCCTTTCCCTTCGCTGACTGTCTTTAAAGAAAAAGGAAACACTACTTTATAATCATCAGCATAGGTAGACCCGGTGAGTTGCTTGCAACGTTCCACTAATTTGCCATGACGGATAAGATCCGAACGGTATTGGCCGTTTTCACACCAGTATTCATGGCTTCTTTCAGTAAGGATCATGTCGTTGAATGCAGCCAGGGAACTATAGTCCGATAAATTTATATCGCCGAGGCCAGCCCTTCTACGAACAACATTTACCAGTTCTATTGCTTCGGCATTGGGGGTACCACTGTTTGCTATAGCTTCGGCCTTTGATAAAAGCACATCGGCAAACCTATACTGGATTATATCAACTGTCGTCAATTCAGCTCGCGCGTCATCAAAGTTTATTTTCAATGGAATTGGGCCAAGGTCCATGTTTGTTCCCGGGTTACTTCTATTATAAACAACTCCGTCAGTGCCCGTATATTCAGCAATTAACATTGTTTTCCTTACATCTGCGTCTTCAAATGTGTCGTAAAACCACCAGGTACTTTGCACTGTTGCCCATCCACCTGAAGGAGAATAGTTTTCAGGCAGTACCATCAATTGCCATTGATTTTCACTCGTTCCTTCATAATTACAGGGAATTGCCCAAATAACTTCAGGGCTTTTCTTTGCTCCTTCAAGATCCCACATGCCAACATAGTCGGGATCGAGTGAAAAATGATTGTAATTAATAATGTCATCGCAAAGCGTTTTAACCTTATCCCATTTTTTCTCATGAAGGTTTAACCTGATGTCAATCATTTTTGCCAATGCCTTACTAAATCTCCCATACTCTGCCTCCGCAGGGTCAGGCAGTTCCGTTGCTGCAGCAGTGAGGTCATCCTCAATAAACGAAACCATTTCGTCATTTGTAAGTCTTGGAAGTGGATTTTCTTCAAGAGGTTTCTTCAGCACTTCGATAGGTGCCACAACGATTGGACCATACAGATCGAACAAGTCGTAAGCCAAAAGGCCTCTTGCACATCTTACCTCAGCGATTGCCTTCTTCTTTACCTCTTCGCTTACCTGTGCTTCGGTGATCAGATCAATTGTCATAGTCATCAGGCTTACCTTATTATAAAACCAGTCATAGAAATAGGTAGCCTGCTCACTGGCAGGTGTATAGTTGAGCAAATGTCCGTATTGCTGAATATCATATTTTCCTGAAAGAATTTCGGTAGTGGCGTCACATGCAAACATCAGCCCTCTTTCAGAAGTTGTGTTGATACCGTCCCACCACGCCCCCCTGAGTGGATAGTAACATGCGTTTACCATGGCTTCCACATCTGCTTCTGACCTTGGAAAAATAGCAGGATTAATTTCGGAGTAATCAATTGACACCAGTTGTTTGGTGCAACTACTCAGCACCGTTAGCAACGCTATATAATATAATAATGATATTCTTTTCATAACTTTTATTTTTATTGCAGTTGTCTTATTTGAAAGTGAAATTTGCGCCCACTGTATAAGTTTTGATATTGGGATAAGCCGCAGTATAGGAATCTGTTTCGGGATCTACACCAGTATACGGGGTAATGACAAGAAGATTTTGTGCATCTACATGAAGCCGAACTCCTGAAAATACTTTTTCTATCCATTTTTTCGGAAGATTATATCCCAAAGACACATTTTGTAACCTGACGAACCAGGCATTTTGTAAAAAGAAATCACCGCTACCGTAAGGAGACCATCCATAAAATGAACTTGGGTGAGTGGTAGAAGGATTTTCGGGAGTCCACCTGTCTTTCACTGTTCTCAGTGCATTGTGTCCATAGGTATAAATGGGTTCAGCGCTTATTCCATATTCCACATAATTCGGGTCTTCAATCTTTCTTCCAATTAATCCATTGAAATCAAAGTTGAGGCTAAAATTTTTATAGTTTATTATGTTTGTAAATCCTACAATTAATTTTGGATCGGTGGTGCCCAAAAGCCTTGTATCGGCATCATCAATTATACCATCAGGCGCTCCTGTTCTTTCAAACCGCCCGTTTGCATCAACTACCGGGTTGCCATTAGTATCACGGGAAAATCCGTCCACATCTTTTATTTTGATCATACCAGGCCTGAGCTCAGGTTGCGAAGCCACTTTATCTCCTATCTGCATAATACCATCAGACTCCCGTGAATACCTCGCCCTTATCGGGTCTTTAGCGCTCTCATAAACCGAAGGCTTCCAGTCGTCTGCGCGCTTTCTCCAGGTATCTTTAAACATTGAAACGATGAATACAGTTCTCCATTGAAAATCTTTCTTGTCGATGTTAAGCGTATTAACTGTCACTTCAAATCCTTTGCTTTGCGTCTCCCCGATATTTGCTATAACTTCGTTTACAACATTGTATGAGTTGAGTGGCTTTGTGGCTAAAAGGTCTGATATCACTTTATTATAAATCTCGATCGATCCGCTAACCTTGCCCTTAAAGATTGAATAGTCGAGACCAAGGTTCGTTTCAGTAGTTGTTTCCCATTTTAGATCAGGGTTTTCCAATCTTCCAAGAGAAACGCCGATGTCAATCACATCGTTACCTGAGAGCCAGGCAGGATAAGCATTATAAGCTGCAAAAGCATTGCTCCCAATTGATGCATTACCTGTTTGTCCATAGCTGAGCCTGATTTTAAGCTGGGGGACAGCATTAGTTAGTTTCGCAAAAAACGGTTCCTCGGCAATATTCCATCCAACGGCTACCGAAGGAAAAGTACCCCATTTGTGATTTCTTGAGAAGACACTTGCCCCATCCGTACGCACGGTAGCAGTAAGCAGGTATCGGTCTTTATAGTTGTAATTTAATCTCCCAAAATAAGAGGCGATCATATTCTCCTGGCGTGAAGAGCTTACAACTTTAGTTCCACTCCCTGCGTTCAGGTTATTCCATAAAAAGGCATCCGTTATAAAGCCGGTATTTGACTCGCTGTTAAGATCCCGATCTGTCTTTTGTTCTGAAATTCCAACCAGCATGTTGAAATTATGGGCATCTCCCACCGTCTTTGTATAATTTGCTGTCCCTTCCAATAAATAATCATTCACATCAACATTGGCAATAGACGCCCTTCCATGCAGCGCCGCACCATGCAAGGTAGTTCTGGGCCAGTAATTCCACCTGTTAGTCAATCCCCGATCTATACCTGCTTTAAGTTTTATCAGCAGGCCTTTAACCGGGGTAATATCCAGGAAAGAATTCAATAACATTCTTTCAACCCTTCCTTTATCCGTTATGGTCAATAGTGAATATGGATTGGGTTGCGTTGCCAATTGCGGATTTAGCGGGTAATTGCCATCTTCATCGATAGCTTTAATATGAGGGCCCTGCTGCAGCGCTGCCCTGATGACACCGGAGTTTTCATATCGATCAGCTCCAAGTTGGCTGTTGGAATTATTAATGCGGCTTGCCGTAAGATTAATACCAAGTTTAACGAACTTATTTATTTGCTGGTCTACATTTGCCCGAATCGTAATTCTTTTAAACCCCGAGTTTTTAACAATCCCCTCCTGGTCATAAAAGTTTCCCGACAAAAGGTATTTAGTTCCTTTGCTTCCGCCGGCGACAGATATGTTATGTTGTTGGGTAAACCCATCCCTGGTAACGAGGTCAAACCAATCAGTGCCTCTTCCAACATTATTAATGGCATTCTGGGTATAGAGTTTATGAAAACTGGCGCTAACAGGATCTGCCTCTGCTTCTGCAAGCGTTCGTGTTCCATAAGGGATAACATTATTATCAAAATTCCATTGTTCCCAGGCCGCTTCGTTACGTACCTGCATCCACTCATTTAATGGAAAAACATCGAACTGGTTCTTATACTTTTGAAATGAGACGTTTGTGGAGTACTGTACATTTGGAATACCATCAGTCCCGCTTCCTCTCTTAGTAGTTATTAAAATTACTCCATTCGCAGCCCGCGATCCATAAATAGAAGTGGCACTCGCGTCTTTTAATACATCAATTGATTCGATATCATTTGGGTTAAATGAATTTAAAATGCTCTGCGTACCTGCCTGGTATCTTCCGCCGGTTTCCGGCTGTTGCAAATCTGAAATTGGAAACCCGTCAACTACAATCAAAGGAT
>JBDTLZ010000300.1:0-7779 GCA_039934515.1 Ginsengibacter sp. | reverse complement strand
AAAGGCCAGTTTTAATTCGTGAAAATACACGTAATTCGTGGCTACGTATTTTAATGTGCATTCTCCGGCAAATCTGAAATTCGGTTAATTCTTAGCTAAATTTGTAGTTCACATTTTTAATCTAATACTATGGCTTTTGCAACTTCCCGTTTTAAAAAAATCGTTATTGTATCATTAAGCCTTTCAGGTTTAGGGCTAATACCTGGTTGTAATAATCCGGTTACCCAAAAAGGAGTAGCGGTGGTTTCTCAAAATGTTAATGATCTTTCCAAAAAATACAATCTTGATAAAATAAAGTTACCGCCGGGGTTTAGAATTACTGTGTATGCAGAGATAGATAAAGCCAGGAGCATGTGTGTATCACCCAATGGTACTGTTTTTATAGGTAGCAGGGGTGGTGACTATGTATCAGCTATTACCGATGAAAACCAGGATGGCAAAGCAGATAAGATTTATGTAGTGGCCAGTGGCCTTAAAACGCCTAATGGCGTGGCTTTTAAAGATGGCAGCCTTTTCATAGGAACCATTTCAACGATCTACCGGTTGGATGGTATTGAATCAAAGCTAAGCAACCCACCTGCACCCGTCGTAGTCTATGACAAGTATCCCACAGATGAGCATCATGGAGCAAAATTTATTGCTTTTGGGCCAGACGGGAAATTATATGTGCCGGTAGGTGCGCCATGTAATATCTGCGAACCCGCGTCTCCATATGCCTCTATGACGCGCATCAACCCTGATGGAACGGGATTTGAAATCTTTGCAAAAGGGATAAGAAATTCTGTTGGATTTGCGTGGCACCCGGTTACCGGGCAGTTTTGGTTTACCGATAACGGGCGTGACCTTCTTGGTGACGATATTCCATCCGACGAACTTAATAATGCTCCCCAGGCCGGAATGCATTTTGGATATCCCTATTGCCACCAGGGAGATATTATAGATACTGAATTTGGAAAGGGAAAAAATTGTAGTGACTATACCCCTCCCGTAAAAAAGTTGGGGGCTCACGTAGCCTCCTTAGGTATGCGCTTTTATACCGGGAAGATGTTTCCACCTGAATATAAAAATGCCATTTTTATTGCCGAACATGGAAGCTGGAACAGGAGTATTCCTGCCGGTTACAGGGTGGTGGTGGTAAAAACAGATTCCAGCGGAAATCTCAGTGAGCCTACTCCCTTTGCGGAAGGGTGGCTTCAAAACGAAAAAGAAGTTAACGGGCGGCCTGTAGACGTCCAGGTTTTAGGCGACGGCTCCCTGCTGATAAGCGACGATAATAAAGGAGTTATTTATAGAGTAACTTACACAGCGGGACAATAATGCATAGTATTAAATGAAAGACCTCCATCGCATGATGTGCCATGAAGTTTGGATTTTTATCTCCCTTTATATTATTCAAATATTGACATTACTTAAACAAGTAAAAACAAATTCCCTATCCTGGTAACAATTGACAAATAATCAATAAACCCAATAACCATGAGCGATCATCACCATCACCACACAGAAGAACACCTGCAAAGCTCTGACCTTTTAAGGGATGTGGTAATCGGCATGAGCGATGGGCTAACGGTACCTTTTGCACTCGCAGCCGGATTGAGTGGTGCAGTTTCGACAAGTGGTATTATTGTAATCGCCGGTATAGCAGAAATTGCTGCCGGGGGAATAGCAATGGGCCTTGGCGGCTATCTCGCAGGTAAAACAGAACAGGACCACTATGACAGTGAACTAAAAAGAGAATATGCAGAAGTGGAACGGATTCCCGAAATGGAAAAACAGGAAGTGAAAGATTTTTTTCAAAAGATTGGCCTTAGTGAAGAACTGCAGGATAAGGCAACAGAAGAGATTTCAAAAGATAAAAAACAATGGGTAGATTTCATGATGAAATTTGAATTAGGCCTTGATGAGCCTAACCCCAAAAGGGCAAGAAATAGCGCCCTTAATATTGGTGTATCCTATATAATGGGCGGCATCATTCCATTGAGCCCGTATTTCTTTATAAATGATTCAAAAGAAGCGCTGAAATTTTCAGCAATAGCCACATTAATTTGCCTGTTTGTATTTGGCTATTTCAAAAGTAAAATAACAGGCGTTCCTGTAATACCTGGCGCTTTAAAAGTTATGCTTATTGGTGCCCTGGCGGCAGGTGCTGCCTATGGAGTTGCTTTACTTTTTAAGTAGCGTTTAACTTGTGCGGCTACTATATGAAAAATTTTAAACATTATAGTAAAGTTCCCCTGGGAATTTTACTCATAACGAAAGTAACTGTCCTCAATTTTATCAGTCATCAAAATATCACCGAAACATAATCGTTTTAGAACCTTGAACGTGTTGTAACCCTATCCTCCTGTACACTTTCACGACACCTGCTACTAAACAAAATAAATTCGTAGTTATCCCGGTTTATATTTTTATAAATCGTTGTTTGAAATATTATATGTAAAAGAGTACCCCTGCTCTGCACCTTGCGTTATCCCGCATGAATGTGGATAGTTTTAAGGTAAAACGTAAATCGGGTGTAAAAGTTAATAATGGATAATCAGTTTTCGATTTTTGGAAATCCCTCCATTTCTATGGAGGGATTATTTTTTTATTGACTTCCCTAAAGATTTTTTTGACAGAACATTTTTTACCAGCTAAAAATTTCATTACGCCAATCGCAACAAATTTAACTAAGGCCTTTTCGAACGATTAAATTCCTATTTCCTTACTTACAATAAATTCATTGAATAGCCGCGTTGTTACTAATGCAGATTCCAATACCTGTTGTCATAAATGCATTAATTTTGCACAGTGCGTAAAACGCTTAACATATTGGCCAGCTCGTTCAGGCTTACCATGCAGGAATTGATGGTAAATAAATTGAGAACTGCCTTGTCGCTGATCGGAATTTCATTTGGCATATTTTGTATTATAGGGGTGCTGGCAACGGTGAACAGCCTTGAAACAAATATTCAAAACCAGCTTAAGAGCCTTGGCACAAATACTATTTACATTGATAAATTTGATTATTTTGATGGGAACGGGCCTGATTATCCGTGGTGGAAATTCATAAACCGGCCACTACCCAAATTCGATGAAATTGCTGCGATCAAAGAGCGCAGCCAGCTAGCGAGTAATGTTGCATTCATTTTGAGCACGTCAGGCCAGGTTGAATATGAAAATTATGCTTTGCAGGGAGTATTTTTTTATGGAGTAAGTGTTGAAGAAAATGAAATTCAACCGGTGACCATTGCATTTGGCCGGTTTATCTCAGCCAATGAATTTGCTTCGGGCAGTCCTGTGGGTGTGATAGGAAATGATAATGCAGCGAGTTTGTTTGGGAACCCGGCGCTCGGTGTGGGAAAAGAAATTAAGATAAAAAATAAAAAGGTGAGAATTGTGGGAGTAATTAAAAAACTCGGACAAACATTTGGATGGAATTATGACGCGTCTTTGATATTATCATACCGTTTCGCCAGGCAAATATTTAAGGAAGATGCCAGCAGGCCGATTATTATGGTGAAAGGAAAAGAAAATGTTAGCTCCCCTGCCCTGGTCGATGACCTTGAAGGCGTCATGCGATCGCTTCGTAAAATTGGCCCTAAGGAAGGAGATAATTTTTCATTGAATCAAATCAGCGGATTTACCGACAAAGTAAGTTCATTGTTTGTAAGCATTAACCTTGGCGGATGGGCGATTGGCATTTTGAGCCTCGTGGTTGGAGCGTTTGGCATTGCCAATATCATGTTTGTGACCGTAAAGGAAAGAACTTCAATGATAGGGCTAAAAAAAGCAATTGGTGCAAAGAGGAGAAGCATACTTTCTGAGTTTTTGCTGGAAGCGGCTACTATATGTGTTATGGGAGGGCTAATGGGATTGTTACTTGTTTATATACTTACTATCATACTCACCAATCTTTTTAATTTCCCGGTGTACATCTCGGTGGGGATCCTTACTTTGGCAATTTCAATTTGTATCATTATAGGAATTTTAGCCGGAATAATTCCTGCATACATTGCCTCCCGTTTGGATCCGGTGGTTGCCATCAGGAGCAAATAATTTTTATTGTATATGCCTCATATCCTTGCCATTGAATCTTCCTGTGATGAAACTGCAGCGTCGGTGTGCAGGGACGGAACTATTCTAAGTAACATAATTTACAGCCAGGAAGTTCACAGGCAGTATGGCGGTGTTGTTCCGGAGCTGGCTTCCAGGGCTCATTTGCAAGCTATAATCCCGGTAGTTGATGAAGCACTGCTTACAGCAAATGTAAGCCTTGATGAAATAGATGCTTTTGCGTTCACTCAAGCTCCCGGGCTCATTGGTGCGTTGCTTGTTGGGGCGGCGTTTGCAAAATCCCTCTCGCTCGCCTGCGATAAGCCCCTGATTGCAGTACACCATATGCAGGCGCATGTAATGGCAAATCTTATTAAGACTCCGCAAAAAAATAATACCCCCGCTTTTCCCTTTTTATGCCTTACCGTTAGTGGAGGGCATACCCAGATTGTTCTATGCGAAGATTATTTAAAAATGAAAGTAATCGGCCATACACTTGATGATGCGGCCGGGGAGGCGTTTGATAAATCTGCCAAAATACTAGGGCTTCCATACCCTGGTGGCCCTTTAATTGATAAATATGCCAGCGAAGGAAACCCAGGTAAATATAAATTTCCAGAGCCCAAAATTAAAGGGCTCAACTTTAGTTTTAGCGGGCTTAAGACTGCCATACTATATTTTATCAGAGATGAGAAAATAAAAGATGAAAAATTTATTGAAGATAATATCGCAGATATATGCGCATCGATACAATCACGCATTGTTTCAATTCTCCTGAACAAATTAAAAAAGGCAGCAAATGAAACCGGTATCAAAAATATTTGTATTGCAGGAGGGGTAAGTGCTAACAGGGGATTGCGAAGATCATTTGAGAAAGTTGGGATAGACGAAGGTTGGAACACTTATATTCCACCCTTTGAATATTGTACCGACAATGCAGCCATGATTGCCATAACCGGGTACTACAAATATTTATCCGGGATCTTTGAAGATCTCTCAGTAGTGCCTTCAGCAAGGGCGCCATTTTAGTTGATACACTAGTCCAGAGAAGAGAATCGCTTAACCAGGCTGAGAGTTTATTAATTTTTCAATTTCCAACGTGTCGAACGATTATTTTCAATTTAAACAATTCACGATTCAACAGGAAGAGTGCGGCATGAAAGTTTGTACCGACTCATGCCTCTTTGGCGCATGGATCGCTCATAAAGTTGGGGAAGAGAATATCAAGCCAAAAAATATTCTCGATATCGGGACAGGTACCGGGTTACTTAGCCTTATGCTTGCGCAAAAGTGCAGTGCTCAAATTGATGGTATTGATGTCGATAGCAATTCTTTTACGCAGGCGACTGAAAATTTCAACGCATCGCCATGGAATGAACGCCTGCATGCTTTTCATTCAAATATAAACGAATGGAAGCCTTCGGGTAAATATGACCTTATTATTTCCAATCCGCCATTTTATGAAAATGACCTGTTGCCGGGCGACTATGGGAAATCAATATCGAAGCACAGTTCTTTGATGCGCCTGGAAGACCTGTTGCTGAAGGCTAAAGATTTGCTTAATGAAGATGGCACTTTTGCTGTATTGCTTCCATGGCGAAGAACTTTGTGGTTTGAAAATGCAGCCGCAAACCATTCCTTACTTGTAAAAGAAAAAATGGAAGTAAAGCAAACACCTGCGCATAGCTATTTTCGTACAATGGCATTATTACAACATCAAAAAAATGATATTGTGAAAACTGACATGGCAATTAAAACCAGTCAAAATGAATACACAGCCGGGTTCAGTGAACTGTTGAAAGATTATTATTTATACCTGTAGATGTATTTTGAATCATTTTGAGTTTACATTCTCTTGCACCCGGCCTTATAAATACTCACAACTTTACAAACCGGCATATTCTCTTAGATAATTATATGGATGCGTTAACTTTCCTTTTGCTACGATAGTTGCATTAGCAATTACTTTGGACTTACCAGCTACGAGGTCCTCAAGAATAAATTTTATGAGCTGCTCACCAAAATAACGTGATGCATCCCTTGGGAGTTCATTGGGTAGATTACCCACAGCCATTACATCAACAGAATCCTGAAGATATGGGTTTGTGAGCTTCCATGACAGCTTGTCGACACCATAAACCGGGTTTTCCATGGTTCCATCAGCGATATTACAAGGGACCGACCCGTTCCTGTCATCAGAGATATCGGCTATCGTTGTGATATTAAAGTTGTCGTTTTTCATGTCTTCCATTTCAAATAGCCGGGGAGTTTTTTCTTCCCAGTAAACGCCATTCATTAAGATATCGGTCTCTTTGATATACTTGTTGAAAAGACAATCATAGTTTTCAGGAGCGTTGTGAAATTCAATGCGGCTATACTTTCCTGTTAGTTTGTTTACATACAGGTCAGCAGCCTTGAGGTGTACATAAACAGGGTATGCAAATTTCTTGCTAAGGTATTCTTCCGGTTCTGCTTCATGGATCTCCATCAGGTTCATAATTTCCAGGATGCCGTGCGCAACCCTTCCACTGCCTGTTACGGAAATTTTCAACAATGGAAGTTTTAAACCGAAATACGTATGAATTAATTGCTGAAAAGATTTTTGTTTATATACCCGTCCCAATTGGAAAGATCCCGTTCTGTTTCCATAGGCCATCATGCCGTTGTGCGCGCCGACAACACCAGCAAAAAAACCGAAGCCGATAATGCGTGTTCCATCCTCATGCTCCAGGCATTCATAGTCTATCAAGGTAATTTGTTCTGCAATAATGGCCTGGAGCAGCTTTTGATTGTAGGGCTGCATTTTTTTTGTATGAGAAAAAAAGAGATAAGTTTTACCAGGTAACAGCATATCAACAGGTACTTCTTTGATGCCAAGCAGAATATCGCAGTCACCCAGGTCTTCCTGTACCTCAATACCCGCGCCTGCATATTCCCTATCGTTAAAACACCGTGTTTCACTATGCTGAACTTTAATTTGAAGCGGCATATTATTTTGAATCCACTTACATTGTGCGGGCGTAAGCGCTACCCGGTTATCAGGAGGCATTTTACCTTCACGTATCAAGCCAATTTTAGTCATGAAAATATTTTTCTTGCCCGGCAATATACATTTTCCACTCAACATTCATTTGTACCTTTGACTATGAATTATTTTGAAATATTTGAGCTGCCTGTCAGCCTGGTCGTTGATCAAAGCAAACTGTCATCCCAGTATTTTGTTTTGGAGGAAAAGTATTCCGTTGATCCATCGTCAAACGGAGATGAAGAAGCCCATGGAGAAACCCTGGAAAGATCTGCCATGGTCAATGGTGGTTTTGAGGTTTTAAAGGATCCGGAAAAGGTCATAAAGTATGTTCTTGAAATCAAAGGACTTCTACCTGCCAACGAAAACTACCAATTGCCGGAAGATTTTTTAATGGAAATGGCAACGATCAGTAAAGGTTTAACCGATGGTGATATTTTGAATATTGAGGAGGCAGAGACAAAGGTTTTTCAATCAGAGAAAAGCTTGTATTACGAGGTGCAGCACATTATTGATGGCTATAGCGACGATACGATTACCGAAGGGCAATTGTTACAGGTTAAAGATTATTACTACAGGAAAAAATACCTGGATGGTATTTTGGAGAGATTGGATGGAATGCGTAATATTGCCGGCTGAAAATTGATCTTTGATCTCTTTTTTTAAAGCCCGGATGGCGGAATTGGTAGACGCAGCAGACTCAAAATCTGCCGTTCGCA
>JBDTLZ010000299.1:0-3719 GCA_039934515.1 Ginsengibacter sp. | reverse complement strand
GAAGCCGCAACAAAACATTTTTATTGTCACTGAATCTGTTTTTTCCATGGATGGAGACAAGGCGCCCCTTAAAGAAATAACTGCGCTCTGCGAAGAATTCAATGCGGCATTAATTGTTGACGAGGCCCATGCTACGGGGGTTATTGGTGAGAAAGGGGAGGGGCTTGTTCAGCATTTAGGGCTTCAGCAAAAATGTTTTGCAAGGATCCACACCTTTGGTAAGGCCTGCGGCTGCCACGGTGCGGTCATTCTCGGTTCAGCACAATTAAAAAAATACCTTATCAATTTTGCCAGGCCATTTATATACAGCACAGCGCTTCCTCCTTCGGCTGTGCATGCAATTGCTGAATCCTACAGGCTTTTTCCGTCTTTAAACAGGAACAGGGAACACCTTGATGTGTTAACCGGCATTTTTAAAGAAACAAGGCTTGCATATGCTGTTACCGCGAGTGACAGCCCGATACAGGTCGTTATTGTTCCGGGGAATGATGAAGTAAAGCGGGTTGCCGGTCATTTACAGCGAAATAATTTTGACGTTCGGGCAATACTATATCCAACAGTCCCCAAAGGCCAGGAAAGATTGCGCATAGTATTTCATTCATTTAATACAAAAACGGAAGTAGAAAAACTTATAGCAATATTAAAATAACGTGTGCAGATTTCGAAATTATGCAGTCATAATTTTCAGGTTCTGCAAAGACTTATCCTACGATTATTTTTATGAGGCGGTTACAAATAAACAATAATCCAACTTAGGATTCACAGCTTTATTCTTTTTAGTATTTTACATCTTCAAATTTGTATATGCGCATAGTTTCCTTTATAATTTTTGGAGTCATTACAGCCGCACTTATAATAATCCTGAATTCAACCATATTGCTTCCTTTGCCTTTTGGAAAATTTCTCAACCCGCAAATAGGCCTTTGGCAGAACGCGGAACCTGCTGACCAGGATTTCTCTGAAAATCTTTCATTTCCACAGCTCAACAATAGGGTGAACGTATATTTTGACGATCGACTGGTACCTCACGTATTTGCAGAGAAGGATGCCGACGCATTTTTTGTACAGGGTTACCTGCATGCGAAGTTCAGGTTATGGCAAATGGAATTTCAAACACATGCCGCAGCGGGAAGAGTAAGTGAGCTTATTGGTAGCAAAGCAATGGAATTCGATCGTGATAAACGAAGGCTGGGCATGGTGTTCGCAGCTGAAAACACTTTGCGGGAAGTGGAGAAAGACACATCTTCATTAACAGCGTGCAATAATTATACTGCCGGTGTAAACGCTTATATAGAATCGCTCACGGAAAGCAAGCTTCCGCTGGAGTATAAATTGCTCGGGTACTATCCCGAAAAATGGACGAACTTAAAAACTGCGCTTTTTTTGAAATATATGAGCTTTGAGTTAGACGGCCATGAAAATGATTTCGAATATACCAATGCAAAATCAATTTTTTCGTCAGCCGATTTTGATAAACTTTACCCGGTAATCATGGATTCACTCGATCCGATAATTCCAAAGGGCACCGTTTTCCCAAAACCAGGAATTGAATTGAAAATCCCTGCAACTGCTGACTCACTTTATTTTGCTAAAAAGGACTCCACGACGATTGAAGAACAAAAACCAGATCCAAATAATGGAAGTAATAACTGGGCTGTAAGTGGAAAAAAAACAAAATCCGGTTATCCTGTTTTGTGCAATGATCTGCACCTTAATTTGAACCTTCCTTCATTATGGTATGAAATGCAAATTTCAACACCAAACTTCAATACTTACGGAGTTTCGTTTCCCGGTGCTCCCACAATTGTAGTTGGGTTTAACGACAATTGCGCTTTTGGTGTTACGAGCGCTATGCGCGATGTGAGGGATTATTATGAAATAACATTTCGCGATGATAGCCGTAAAGAATATTGGTTTAATAACCAATGGAAGCAAACAACAGCCCGGATCGAACAAATAAAAATCAAGGGTGAACCCGATTATTCAGACACCGTCATCTATACTGACATTGGCCCGGTGATGTACGACAGGACTTTCAATGGGGCAAAATCTACCAATAATAAAAATTATGCGGTAAGGTGGAAACCGCACGACCCAAGCAATGAACTAAAAGCCTTTATTCTTTTGGACAAAGCAAAGGATTACGACGATTACCTTGAAGCCATTAAGTACCTGTATACCCCGGGGCTAAATTTTGTGTTTGCCGCTAAAAATGGCGACATAGCTATGTGGGACCAGGGTGCGTTTCCTGCGAAGTGGAAACGGCAGGGAGACTTTGTAATGCCAGGTACAGACAGCGCCTATTTCTGGCAGGGGATGATACCACACGAAGAAAATCCACACGATCTCAATCCTGCGAGAGGATTTGTAAGCAGTGCAAATCAATTACCTGCTGACAGTTCCTATCCATATTATCTTGGTGGTGGTTTTCCACCATATCGTGGATGGGAAGTTAATAAAAGACTAAGCGCCTTAAATGACATAACTCCACAGGATATGATGAAGCTGCAAACTGATACCTATAATGTTTTTGGTGAAATGGCCTTGCCCGTGATTATCAAAAATATGGAATTGGGAAGGCTCACAAAAGATGAGCGGCAATATTTTGAGATCCTGAAAAGCTGGAACCTAAAAAATGATCCCAACTCAAAAGGCGCAACCTTATTTGTTCTTACCTGGGACAGTCTTGAAAACAAAGTGTGGAATGATGAATTTCAAAAAACCAACCTGGAACTTATGATGCCGTATGAGAGCACCTTGCTTGATAATATTTTAAAAGATTCTTCATTCAAATTTCTTGATGATATTAATACTCCTCAGAAAGAAACACTGGGAGATGATATCACAGCGGCTTTTCAGAAAGCTGTTTTTGTAGCAAAAAATGCAGATGCCCGGGGAGCGCTTGAATGGGCTAAATATAAGGACACCAGGGTATTGCACCTGGCAAGGCTTGAACCTTTTAGCCGGTTACATTTACCTATTGGCGGCGGTACCAATACCATCAATGCGGCCAATGCGCAGCATGGCCCAAGCTGGAGAATGATCGTATCGCTTACACCCGAAACCGAAGCCTATGGCGTGTATCCAGGTGGTCAGAGTGGTAACCCGGGAAGTAAATTTTACGATGATTCTGTAGACAAATGGGCAAAGGGGAATTATAACACCCTTTGGATGATGACGTCCACAGATACAGGTGATAAAAAGATAAAGTGGAAGATGAGTTTTACGAAGACGTAGAAGTTATACCTTAATAATGCATTAAAAATATTGAGGGGGCAGAACGTGCAGAATGCATTTCATAAAATTCAACAATTAATTATAGATCAATTTCATCAATTAGAAACTTAATAACTCATCGTCAATAAATATGAAATTTATAATTTCTATAATACTCACCATGCTCCTCAGCTTTTGTGCATGCCTTTATTTTCCATGGTGGAGTATTGCGGTAATTGCCTTCCTGGTTGCAGCACTGATCCCACAAACTCCGGGAGCTTCTTTTGTAACGGGATTTATCGCATTGTTTATATTATGGGGAGGGTTGTGCTTCTGGATCAGCACCAACAATAATGACATCCTTGCACATCGCGTGTCGCTCTTAATATTTAAAAATGATAACCCATTTTTGCTCATCCTGTCTTCGGCAATAATTGGGGCATTGGTTGCAGGTTTTGCGGCCCTTACCGCCAGTTTTATACGTCCGTCTTCACCTGTTGATA
>JBDTLZ010000298.1:0-24280 GCA_039934515.1 Ginsengibacter sp. | reverse complement strand
TGCCTCCAGGCGAGCCGGCTGCTTCGAAATCTACTTCCTCCTCGGCATTTTGTCCCACGTCAGTAAACCAGCGATCGCCCGTAAGCCTGTCTATACTTGCTCTCCATGGATTCCGCAAGCCATACGCCCAGATCTCTTTTCTTATACCGGGAGTATTATCGGTGTAAAATGGATTTGAAGAAGGGATTACATAAGGTTGCGCCATAGAGGAATTGCGAACATCGATCCTTAATATTTTGCCCAGGAGATTGGTTTTGTTTTGCGCATTACCATCAGCATCCTCCGGGCTTCCGCCATCACCTAAATTAATAAATAAATACCCTTCCTTATCAAACATCAAATTGCCGCCTTTGTGAATATCATAAGGTTGGGTTTGAGTGATAATTGTTAAAGCAGAGGACGGATCTGCGATATTAGTATCGGCTGCACTTACTGTATATTCCTCGATAATCGATGTAGGATTTCCCGCAACACTTCCTACATAATTTACATAAAATTTGCCATTGGTTTTATAATCAGGACTGAATGCCAACCCAACCAGGGTTTCTTCATCGGAGCCAACAAATATTTTTGAAGAAATATCAAGAAAGGGTATTGGACGAAAAGTGCCATTGGGATTTATTATTTGTATGGTACCACTTCTATCCAATACAAAAAGCCTGTCATCACCACAATCCTTTACGTCTACCGCTGCATCTCCGGTTGTGCAACAGGCATAAGGCACAACACCCAACTTCTGTCCCTCCGTTCGACAAAAAGCACACAGGAAAAAAAGTAAAGAAAAAAAACAGCGTTTAAATACATTCATAAATTAGATTTTTATAACTACTTAACAAATACTCTGCCATCAAATTATAATAAGATTCTTATTATAATTATACCCTAAATTTTACAACAGAATGGTCGGTTATACTGCAAAGTGAAGAACTGGTTTTTACAAGTGAAACCAGGGGAAGCGAGGACGTAAAGGTAAGAAAAAAAGCCAATTTTTAATTAATCGGAACGATTTAAAGTATTATTCAACAATATGATCACTGATAAAAGTATCATTCACTTTATACCTGGAATACGTAATATATAACTGCCATAAATCAGCAGCAGCTATTGCACAAAAACCATTAAAGCACTACCAATTTTTGCCTTACTTTATTGCTTCCATCTCTACTGCTTACCTGAACAACATACACTCCTTTTGACACAGGAAGGTCAATATTAGTGCGCTGTTGATCGAGAGCCGCGGTCTTCACCTTTTTACCGGTATTATCATAAATAACCATAGCCAGCGGCGTTGAGTAATCATATACATAAATTTGCATTCGTGATTTTGCGGGATTTGGGGAAATCGAATAATTATTTTTAACGTCGCCGGACGTAAAGATATGAACGTCAGAATAAGTAAATGATCCGTCAGTATGTTGAATTTGCAACCGGTAAAACACCTTTGTATAACTCAGTGCAGAAAAATCTGTGAATGAATAATCAAGCTCCCGATTCGAAAAACTATTAAATGACTTACTGGGTGCAAAGCCTATGTTTGAGAATTCAGATTCTGTATTTTGCCTTTTCTGAATATTATATCCAGGAACGTTTTGTTCCATCACGGTCTTCCAGTCCATTTGTATCGCCGAACCGGATATTTTACGTGCATCAAATGAAATTAAATTAATCGACGATCCTAAAAGAAAAACATCCGAAGTATCTTTTAAATGTAGTGTATTGGTAACTTCCAATGTATAATTCCCAACAACAGTTGTTGAATAGTCAGCCGAGGTAGCACCAGGTATGATTGTGCTATCTTTCAACCATTGGTAAGCAAGGTCTTTCCCTTGTAACGCCTGTAATAAAAATACGCCATTTCCCTGGAGAATAGGAGTGAAATATGCTTTTGGCCGTCGAAGATAGCTTGTATCGACCAGTTTGAATACCGTGTTATTGCCATTGAATAAAATATATTGGTCTCCGAACCTGTCTTCGCCAAAAGAAACGGGGTTACCTGGTACCTGGGCAGCAGTTATAAGATGAGTAACATCTCCGGAAAGCGCGCCATCGGATTGCCTGATACCATCAATCCATTTATAGCCAAAATCAGAAAAGAGGTACATGCCAAACAGCGATTTAGATTGCGCACTTCGATAAACGTATCCACCTGTTACGGCTATTCCAAATGCATGAGAATAATCATATACCGGGGACGTTAACCCCTGGGTATTGCAACCGGAAGATGGGTTATAACAATAGCTACCCTCGGCTATGTTCCATCCGTAATTCCTTCCACCAACATCATTAGCTGCCTGGTAATCTATTTCTTCATGAGCGCCCTGGCCTACATCGGCAATCCATAAATCCCCTGTAATCCTGTCAACACTGCTTCTCCAGGGATTGCGCACCCCATAGGCCCATATTTCCTTCTTAATACCTTCAGTAGTGTCATTGTAAAATGGATTTGAAGGAGGAACCACATATGGTTGGTTAATAGTTGAATTGCTTATGTCGATGCGTAGTATTTTACCGAGAAAAATTTTTTTATTTTGCCCGTTTCCAAAAGGATCACCACCACTG
Organism: Ginsengibacter sp.; assembly: GCA_039934515.1. Lineage (GTDB taxonomy): Bacteria > Bacteroidota > Bacteroidia > Chitinophagales > Chitinophagaceae > Ginsengibacter. The sequence goes on along the minus strand of JBDTLZ010000298.1, from coordinate 21,721 downwards.
CCACCGTCACCAAAATTGATATACAAAAAGCTATCTTTTCCAAACATTAAATTACCACCGTTATGATTACTAAATGGCTGCAACTGTTTAAGAATGGTCAACGCCGAAGACACATCGGCAACATTAGAATCAGTAGCGCTAACTCTATATTCTTCGACCACCGTTGTTAACTGACCGCCGATAATTGAGGTGTAATCGACATAAAATTTACCACTTGTTTTATAGTCAGGGCTAAACGCCATTCCCAAAAAACCTTCTTCACCCCCGCTTGAAGATATTTTTGTAGTAATGTTCAGAAATGGAACTGTGCGCAAAGTGCCATCAGCATCAATTATTCGTATTCTTCCCGCCCTGTCAGCAACAAATACACGGTTGTCACCGCAATGTTTAAGATCAATGGGTAAATTTATTCCGGAAACATAGGGAATAGGTACCAGTTTTTGTGCAGCTATTTGGTTACCTGCAAATAAGAAGAAAGCGATAAAAATCCAATGGATAAATAATCTCATAGCACACAGTTTAAAACTATTTATGGCAAAGATTCTCTTTTTAAATTACATAATATTCGCGCAGAATGTTCAAATAAATCAGTATAAACGGAAATTACAACAACGAATTCATTGGGTAAATCCCGCTCAACTCATTAAATACAAACGAAAAAGGCACCCAATTGGATGCCTTAAATTCATTTACTGCAAACCTGTAAGCCGGATTCTGTAAAAGGTTATCATTTATCTGGCTGTTACATTACTGCAACAATCTTGCTGCCTACCCTTCAACTCGCATAATCCCGCAAATAACGGCATCAATGCATTGAACGAACAATCCTTTTCTGGTCACTATCAAAAAACAGCAACCCAAAAGTTGATATACGTGGCATTACAGCACACAAGGTTTACCCTTCCCGGCAATTACTTACCAGGACCGTGAGCTCTTACCTCACGTTTTCACCCTTATCCCATCAAATAATTAACGGGACGGTAATTTTCTGTGGCACTTTCTCCCCGGCCGAAACCAGGGCCGGCGGTTAACCGGTGTGTTGTTCTATGCTGTCCGGACTTTCCTTCCCGATCGTAACCGGAACGATAACCCGGTTTGCAGCGAAGCAAAGATACCCCTAAATCAATGAAGGTGTTTAAACAACATTTATTTTTTCCGGGCTATTACATGTATTATTTGTACTGGAAAAAGATCTCAGTTGCACCGTAGCCAAAATTATGGTGGTACTGATTTACAAAACTTTTTACTTCCTTCTTTAATTTTAGAATCTCGTGGATTTCCTCTCTTAGCTTACCGGTGCCGATACCATGTATAACCGTTAAATTGGGTTGATGATGTGCCAGCGCAAGATTGAAATATTTCTCAAAGGATTGTAGTTGCAAAGTCAGGATCTCATAGTTGCTCATACTTTTCCAGGACGTTGATAGTTTTTCTATATGAAGGTCAATTACAGATCTTGCCGGTTCAAGGTGTTGTCTTGCCGTTGATGCATCATAAAACCCGCCTTGTGTATTTGTATAATCCGGAATGATTTCTTCTGACTTTTCCGGATAGGTTTCAAAAAGCAGGTATGAAAAAGTAGGCTCGTTTTTCATTTTCATTTCCTCGATCTTTTGAAACAATTGCTTTGCTTTAATCTTTAAAGAGGTTTCAAAATGATCTGCCTTTTTTTTATTGCTGTTTGCCAGGGAAAAGTCAAAAGCAAGTTTAGGAGCATCATTCATTTCTTCGAATGAAACATCATGAAGATAAAAATCTGTTAATGAAAGCACACGATTTTTCAAGTCAAAATCCGGTGATCCCAGAAAACTAATACTGTAATTGAAATCATATGCTTCGTCGGTTTGATTAATGAGGTATATCTTAAAGTTTTCAACAATATCATCGTCAAAAACATCTTTGTCAAACACCGGCAAAAAAGAAATCCATACCCCATCTTTCACTTTGTATTTTGCTGTTGGCTTTTCCTTCCTGATATTATCAATATAAACAGGTTTTTTTGTAGCTTTCTGGCCTGGCGCGGCTGAAGGGAACATTTTTTTTTCTGAAAATCTTTTAAAGTAGGGAAAATCAATCTGGTCCATGTAAACCGGGAACCGGATCCCCTCTATATCTATCAACACCATTTTGTCATTGATGATTTCGACAACTTCGCCTTCTTCATTAGAATGCAGCACTAAAATTCTGTCACCTGGCTGGTATTTCATTATACAAAGATACTCTATGGATAAAAATGAGAATTGTAAATCTTGCTGAGGTAGTATTGGCGTAAAAGGCCCGATGGCAGCTTCTATATTAATTTACTTTCTTTTCCAAGCCTGCTGTTGTGCCGGCTATAAAGGAAATAAATAACCAGGCCGATAACAAGCCATATAAGAAACCGAAACCAGTTGGTATGGCTTTCCTGCGCCATCAAATAAAAACAGCTTAGCAAACCCAAAACGGGTATTAAAGAAAAATCACGGGTATAAGACAATACAGCAACAGTTGTGGCAACGATCCAAAATATCATCATTGGAAGACCTTCTTTCGTAAGGAGGCCCTTAAAATGCTCGGGCGCATAAATAACTACAAGAATAACTGAAAGGATGAATGCCCCTGGTATAATATACTTTCCACTTATATGGGGAACGCGGAATTTTGATTCGGGCCTGTTAGGTCTTTTTTGTAACACCAGTATTCCGCCACATACCAGAACAAATGCAAAAAGGGTACCGATGCTGGTCAAAGCAATCACGACATCAAGATTCATAAACAAAGCCGGTATGCCCACCACAAAACCCGTGAGGATCGTAGAGAAAGAAGGCGTCCTGTATTTTGGATGAATGCGGGAAAAAATTTTTGGCAGCAGTCCGTCACGGCTCATGCTCATCCAAATGCGTGGTTGCCCCAACTGGTAAACGAGTAAAACAGATGCTATTACGAAAATAGCGCTAACCGAAATGATACCCGCCAGCCAGTTGGTTACCCGGGAGTTTTGATTTTGAAATACGAATGCCAATGGATCGGCAACATTGAGCTTGGTATAATTTGTCATGCCTGTAAGTACCAATACCAGGATTATATACAGGACGGTACAAATAATTAAAATGTTGAACATTGCCCTTGGCAGGTCCCTTTGGGGATCCTTGCATTCCTCTGCCGTTGTAGATATTGCGTCAAAGCCAATATAGGCGAAGAAAACTGCAGACACGCCACTCAAAACTCCGGAAAAACCGTTGGGCATGAATGGATGCCAGTTAACAGGATTCACATAAAATGCTCCGGCTACAATTACCAAAAGAATGACGGCCAGTTTGATCATAACAAAAACATTGTTGGCTGTTCTTGATTCACGTATGCCGATATAAACTATATAAGTTATCAGGGTGACGATGCATAGTGCCGGGATGTTCATGATAATTTTAAACCCTGCAAGAGTTGGAGCTGATTGCCACGCATTATAACCACCGGTAAAATTCTGATCGAGGGCCGCCATAACTTTTTCACCGCCGGCAGCAACTGCTTTAACCACTTCATTGTAGCCTTTATGCGCGGTAAAATAATCCATCGTCATCCAGGCAGGAATATGGATATGAAATCCTTCGAGCACCCGAACAAAATATTGACTCCAGGAGATAGCAACGGCAATATTTCCAATGGCATATTCCATTAGAAGGTCCCACCCGATGATCCAGGCAAACAACTCGCCAAAAGCAACATAAGAGTAGGTATAGGCACTCCCCGATACGGGTACGGTGGAAGCAAATTCCGCATAACAAAAAGCCGCAAAACCACAGGCGACTGCAGTTAACGCAAATAAGAGGGTTACCGCAGGACCACCATGAAAGCTGGCTGTGCCAATAGCGGTGAACACACCGGTACCTATAACGGCAGCTATCCCAAAAAATGTGAGGTCCTTTACCGTAAGTACTTTTTTCAAATCCTCACGGTGGCCATGTGCATCCGTCAGGCCTTCTGCTGCTTCTTTTAATATTGCTGGTACACTTTTTTTGCGAAATAATGGATTGGGCATTTTGGTAAACTTATTAATCCTGAAAATAAAGAAATAATATTGATTTTGAATTAATACATGTGCAAAGGTTACTCCGCGGCCGCCTGGTTACCTAATAAATAATACAGCCTGGTTATTATAAACAATAACGCCGTAATAAAAATCACACGTTAAGATAGATTTAGAGAGTTATTACCCGATACCATCAACGTGCATCGCCTTATTAATTTTTACAACAAGCCCCTGCAATACTTTGCCAGGGCCGGCTTCGGTAAAGCGGGTGGCACCATCGACGATCATTTCCCGCACTGTTTGGGTCCATCTAACCGGGCTGGTTAGCTGCGAAATTAAATTCGCTTTTATTTGGTCTGGATCCGTCACGCCTTTTGCGTCAACATTTTGGTAAACAGGACATACCGGGGAAGAAAAAACCGTTTTTTCAATTGCGGCTGATAATTCTTCCCTGGCCGGTTGCATGAAAGTGGAATGAAATGCACCGCCAACAGGCAATATTAGTGTCCGCTTTGCTCCCGCTTCTTTTAATAGTGTATTGGCCTCTTCAATTCCCTTTATAGAGCCTGAGATCACAACCTGGCCGGGACAATTATAATTGGCAGCTACTACAATTTCATTCGTTATTGAACTACATATTGTTTCTACCGTTTCATCTTCCAGGCCAAGGATGGCTGCCATCGTGGAAGGATAAATTTCACATGCTTTTTGCATTGCCTTCGCCCTGATAAAAACGAGTTTCAAGGCATCTTCAAAAGTGAGGCATTTGTTGGCAACCAGTGCGGAAAACTCACCGAGGGAATGTCCTGCAACCATGCCTGGATTTTCGGTAACCAGTGTTTTAAAAGCAATAACAGAATGAAGGAATACGGCAGGCTGTGTTACATCGGTTTGTTTTAGCTCTTCGGTGGTTCCGAAAAACATTACATCAGAAATCGGGAAGCCCAGGATTTCATTGGCCTGGTCAAATAAAATTTGTGCCTGTTCATCCTCGTCATATAAATTTTTACCCATCCCGATAAACTGTGAACCTTGTCCCGGAAAGATAAATGCGTGCTTCATTACATTATTTTTTATTTATCGTCTTTTTACAAGATCGGCCTGGATAAGGTTAATAAATTCATTCCTGGTAGTTTGTTTTTCGAATTCACCAAAAAAAGCAGATGTAGTGGTAACGGAGTTTTGTTTCTGTACACCGCGCATCATCATGCAAAGATGCTCTGCCTCTATCACCACGGCAACACCCAGCGGATTTAAACTCTCCCTGATAGCTTCGAGAATTTGCGTGGTAAGTCTTTCCTGAACCTGGAGACGTCTTGCGAATACATCCACAACCCTTGCGATCTTACTCAGCCCGGTTATCCATCCGTTAGGAATATAGGCTATGTGCGCCTTACCAAAAAAGGGCAGCATGTGATGCTCACACATGCTGTATAATTCTATGTTTTTCACAATAATCATTTCGCTGATATCCTCGTGGAACTTAGCAGAATTTAAAATCGCGCCCGCATCCATTGTGTATCCCTGTGTGGCATACTGCATTGCTTTGGCTAAACGTTCTGGAGTTTTTAACAAACCTTCCCGATGTGGATCTTCGCCGATAAGTTTGATCGTTTCACCATAGCACTTTATGAGTCCTTGTGTGACTTCTTCGTCGTATTCCTCAGTTTTTTTGTAGGCCATGAAAAATTATTAGTTTAAAAAATTACGCTGCAGGATATTCTGCAAAATTCCTGGGTGTTTCATACAGGCGCACCTGCAGATCAAGGTTGTTGTCAATTTTTTGTCTCAATATATTATAAATAACAATAACAATATTTTCAGCCGTAGGGTTCAATTTTGAAAATTCCGGCAGATCAAGGTTAAGATTTTTGTGATCAAATTTTTCAATAACATATTCATTGATAAGATCACTTAATAATTTAAGGTCAATCACAAAGCCAGTGTCAGGGTCGGGTATGCCGGTGATTTTAACATCCATTTCATAATTGTGCCCATGAAAAGAAGGGTTATTGCATTTCCCAAATATGGCGTCATTTTTCTGCATATCCCAGGCAGGATTTGTGAGGCGGTGTGCAGCATTAAAGTGCTCCTTTCTGTAAACCGATACTTTATTCATTTCTTTACTTTAAACCTTTGAATTACCCGCCGAAATATTCTACGTAAATGCGGGGTGTTTCATACAATTTTATACTGTGCAATTGAACCGGCGGTGGCAAGTGAGGTTTCAATTGCTGCCAGATCGCCTTCACAATATTTTCCGATGAACACATTTTACCTTTCAGGAAATCTACGTCAACATTTAGATTTTTGTGGTCAAGCTTATCCAGCACAAACTGCTTTATCAACAGGCTCAGGATTTTTACATCAAACAAAAACCCGGTATCTTCAACCACTTCTCCTTTTATGGTAACGTACAGCTCATAGTTGTGGCCATGCCAGTTTTCATTCGCACATTTGCCAAACACCACTTCATTTTTTTCTTTATCCCAATCGGGATTATACAGTTTATGAGCTGCATTAAAATGTTCAATCCTGGTTAAATACACCATCAGCGTTTAAAAATATTTTGGCAAAGGTAGGTTCAGAAACTTAAAATACGGTTCCTAAATCCGAGATTTGCATAATGAAGTTATTAGTGATTGCGGCAACTGGCTTTGAAATAAAACCCTTCACCGAAAATAATAAAAACGCTGATGTACTCATTACGGGCGTGGGAATTCCGGCAACAATTTTTCACCTCACTCAACAACTTCCTAAAAAGCAATACGACCTGGTAATCCAGGCAGGTATCGCCGGCTCCTTTAATACATTGGAATTGGGAAGTGTGGCGGTTATTGAAAAAGATACATTTGGCGATATCGGCATAGACGAGAAAGGGCGTTTTACAACACTTTTTGAAACAGGCCTGGCACAGGAAAATGATTTCCCATACCGTAACGGCTGGCTTGTCAATGAACATGACTATTTCGCGCACCCCACTTTACCTGTTGCAAAAGCCATCACGGTAAATAAAATTATTGATGACCCGGCCCAGGTAAAATTATTGTACCAGAAATTCGGAGCTGGTGTTGAGAGTATGGAGGGGGCAGCATTCCATTATGTATGTCTTCGCCAAAAAGTAAAATTTCTACAATTGCGCAGCATTTCCAATTTTGCAGGTGAAAGAGATAAAACAAAATGGAAGATAACAGAAGCGATTACCAACCTGAATATTGCAATAGAACAACTGGCTAAAAATATTTTATAAGATGATGACTTATACACTTGGATTTTCACCTTGCCCCAACGATACGTTTATTTTTGACGCATTGGTGAATAGAAAAATTGATACCGGCGATATCTCTTTTAACGTGCGCCTTGAAGATGTTGAAACATTAAATGAACTGGCAATAAATAATGTGCTTGATTTTACCAAGATAAGCTATGGAGTGTTGCCCGTGATACTCAACAATTATAAGGTCCTCAACAGCGGAAGCGCGCTTGGGAATGGCGTTGGGCCCCTTTTGATCTCAAAAAAAATGATCTCCTTTGAAGAGGTTCCGGATTGCGTGATTGCCATCCCGGGAGAAAATACGACAGCCCATCTTCTTTTTTCACAGGCATTTCCCGGTGCAACAAAGAAAATATTTAAGCGGTATGATGAAATTGAAAAATTCGTTTTGGAATCAGGAGATAATTCCCTGGGCGTTATTATTCATGAGAACCGTTTTACTTATGCGGAAAGGGGCTTGGAAAAAATTGTGGACCTGGGAAATTTTTGGGAAGAAAAAACCGGCTACCCGATACCGTTAGGTGGTATTGCGGGTAAAAGAACCATTGATGAGGAAATTCTGATGAGCGTGGATGCCCTCATCAGAGGGAGCATTGAATATGCTTTCAAAAATTATCCCCTTATAACAGAATATGTAAGGCAACATTCGCAGGAGATGGAGCCGGAAGTGATGAAAAAACATATTGATTTGTATGTAAATGACTATTCCATAAACCTTGGTGACACCGGAAAGAATGCAATCCGTAAAGTGTTGTCGGTATACAAGCGCCCGAATGAAAGTACTCTGAAAGAAATAGTTCCTGAGGCAAAAGCACTGTTTGTAAGCAGCCCCCAGGTTGTATAATACTTTATTCGTTTAATTAATAGCCGCACAGCCTCCATGAATTTCCTGCTGGCATTTAATGCTCCAATTCCTGGTGTGGTACCTGCAAATTGTATTGAGTTTCTATATTAACAAGTGATCGTAATCGCAGGGGATGTTCAATTTATCATTCTTTTTTACTCAATGCTTCTCTATAGGCTTCCAGGCATCGTTCTCTCGCCTTAGCATGATCCACCATTGGTTTTAGATAGCTAAATTCCTGGAATTCAGGCACCCATTTGCTAACATATTCAAGGTGTTTATCGAATTTTTTTGTTTGCAATTCCGGGTTAAATATCCTGAAATATGGAGCCGCGTCACAACCACTGCCTGCAACCCACTGCCAACCACCATTATTAGCTGCCAGGTCAAAATCGAGCAATTTCTCAGCAAAATAAGCCTCCCCCCATCGCCAGTCGATCAGCAGGTCTTTACACAAAAAACTCCCTGTTATCATACGGACCCTGTTGTGCATAAAACCCGTTTCATTTAATTGTCTCATACCTGCATCAACAATTGGATAGCCTGTTTGGCCCGTACACCATTTCTCAAATTCCTTTTCATTATTGCGCCACCTGATATGATCATACTGCGGCTTAAATGACTTATGATGGCCCACATGAGGAAAATGCCACAATATTGACATATAAAATTCGCGCCAGATAAGCTCATTTAAAAACGTGCTGTTTAGCAATTGAGCGCGGGCTACTGTTTCCCTGATGCTGACAGTTCCAAAACGCAAATGAATACCCAGCCGGGACGTTCCGCTGATCCCGGGAAAATCCCTTGTTTGACCATAATGCCTTATTAATTCATTCGCCGGATCTTTTGACGGAAAATTTTGAGCAGTTTGTTCAAACCTCATCGATTTTAACGATGGTATTTTTTGCGGCGATTGTTTGAACAAATTTTTTAAATATTTCTCTACCGGGTAAGGTGTAGTGTAGAAACCGGTAAGTGTCGATTTCCATTTTCTACTATAAGGCGTATAAACCGTATACGGTTTACCGTCGTCTTTCAGCACTTCATCCTTTTCAAAAATAACCTGGTCTTTATAAGTTTTAAAGGGGATATTTTTCTTATCAAGAAAATTTTTTATTGCATCATCCCTTTCAAGAGCGTAAGGTTCATAATCATGATTGGCGAAAACAGTTTGAACATCATATGACTTAACGAGTTGTTGAAATGTGTGCTCCGGTGTTCCATAAAATACTTCAAGTGAGGAATCGTAGTGTGCGAGCTCTTTCTGAATTCCAAGTAATACTTCCATGATAAATTCCACTCTTGCATCTTTTTTCTCCTCAAGTTTATCAAGAATATTCGCATCGAATATAAAAACCGGCAACACCGGGATATTGCTTTTCAAAGCATGGTACAGGGCAGAATTATCGTGCATTCGCAGATCACGCCGAAACCAGAATATATTAACTTTTCGCATCATGTTTTCCATAAGTTACCCGGCCGCGCAGCCCTGGCCGCGGGATACAACCATAATCACTAACAGATTTCGAATCAAATGGTTTGAAGAATATGGCTGTAAATTTCTTTTATTATTGTATTGGTATAAATTTTATCACGAAATTGTTTCACCCACCTCACATGCGATATGGCATTCGTGAGGAAAATTTCATCGGCATTAACAATATCACTTATGGAGATTTCCTTTTCAGATACTGTATATTTTTCCAGATCGAATTTTTCAAGCATCCACCGGCGCATCGTACCCGCCACACACCCTTCTGTAAGTGGTGGTGTATAAATTGAATTTCGACAAATAATAAATACATTGGCTATCACACTGTCACAGATCCTTTCAAATGAATTTAAAAGGAGGGTTTCGTCAAGGTCATTCTTTTTAGCAAACAGGCCAGCCATTACATAGGGCAGGTAATTGTTGGATTTGATATTTGAAAAAAGATCACAACTTTTCCGGGCACCCGGAAACAGGTCAATTACCAGTCCTCTTTTATTTAGCGCGTTACCGGCAGGGATGTCAAAAGTTTCTATGATATAATTTGGATGGAGATCCTGAAGATCGAATATTCCTCCATTGCCGCGAAAAACCATCATCCGTATTCTAACCAACCCATTGTGCGTATTTTTGGAAACCAGGTATTTAATCTTATTTTCCAGGTAACGGGCAGTAAAACTTTTTGGAATTTCAAACTCGAGAAGAGAAAGGCCGTTACAGAGTCTTTGAAAATGAAAATCTTTATTAATGATAATACCATTGGCCATTTTCATGGTTTCAAAAAGGCCATCTCCATATCGCAATGACCGGTTACCTGGGCCGATAACGGGAAAATCTGTGGGGTAGACTTTATTATTATACAAAAAAAAATGCGCTGCCATAACTACGTATGAAAGCGCAAAAATAGTTGTATGTAAATTAATACGCCCGGTTGATACTGGCGCGCTCACCAAAATGGATCTTATGTATATCTTCTTCGCAATACTGGCTCATCTTTCCTGGTCAAGGAGTTTATGTTTAACGGCAAACATAATAAGGCCGGCTGTACTTTTAGCGCCTGTTTTGGTTTTAAGCTTATCCCTGATAGCCTCAATACTCCGCGGGCTTAATTCAACGGCTTCAGCGATTTCACGGGTGCTCTTTTCTTCACACATAAGCCTGAGTACGGTAATTTCCTTTTCGGAAAGTATCGCGTCTTCCTGGTGAAGTTTTATAGAGGATGGTATTTTCTGGCGAAGGTTGTTAAGTAGTGCCTTATTGGTAAGTGAATTGAAGTAAAATTCCTGTTCATAACAGGTTTTAATTGCCTCATAAATTATTTCAGAGTCAGAGGTTTTGGTAAGGTAACTGTTAGCTCCCAGTTCCATTAATTTTGTTATCATGCTTTGGTCATCCATCATCGTGAGCATGATAATTTTAATATTAGGATATAATTTTTTTAATTCGGGAAGGGTAGCTATCCCATCCATTATCGGCATCTGTATGTCGAGTAGTATTACATCTGGCTGAATACCTTTCAACAAATTCAAAAGATGAGAGCCATTGTCGGCTTCTGCGATTACTTTAATATCCTTTTTTATTGAGAGCGCTGCTTTAACTCCTGCCCTGTAAAGTACATGATCATCGCAGATAATCACATTTATTACTGTTCCGTTTTCTGTCTTCATCGGTTATATGCATAATTTTTAAGTTGAAAATGCAATGTACAAATGTCCGCCTTTTAAATGGTAAATTAAACAGGGTAATTACGGAATTTTAGTGATAGTAATTCTACGTATAAATAAATTAGAATAGTAATAATATGTCTATTAAAATACGTACTTTAATACGTCAATTCTGCATTTTCGGGTGCAAATATCAGAAAAATCCTCCTCGTATTTTTATCTATTGAAGGCCGGCCATACCTGCGGGAAAAACTGCAACCTGGCAAACTCCTGTCTTCATTCAGTTGATAATCCCTTTTAATTGACCTATCCACCGGCGAGCTACGGAACTGGCTGTTGGCAGGGGTGAATTAAGGATCTATATTTGGCAATGACACTCTTCTATACCGTCCCTGGTATTGAAAATATACCGGTACTCCCTGTTCCAAATACTTTTACAGGTGAAGTAACCGCCAAAATAAATGTAGCCAATAGCCCATTTTGAACTCCCCGTTTCGTGTTATTTTTTCTTTTGACTTCTTGGTGCAAAAATCGCAAACATCCTTTTTCCTTCAAGTTTCGGCATGCTTTCAAGAGTACCTACTTCTACCAGTCTTTCAGCAAATTTTAGTAGTAACAATTCGCCTCTTTCTTTAAACATAATGGCCCTTCCTTTGAATTGCACATATGCCTTAACCTTATTACCATCTTTCAGAAAGTTCTCGGCATGTTTGGATTTGAAATCAAAGTCATGATCATCGGTATTGGGCGTAAAGCGGATTTCTTTAACTTCAGAAACCTTGCTTTTGGCCTTCATTTCTTTTTCTTTCTTCTTCTTTTCGTAAAGAAATTTATTATAATCTATCACCTTGCAAACAGGGGGATCTGCCTGTGGTGAAATTTCAACCAGGTCGAGCCCCTGGTCATTTGCAATTCTTTGAGCTTCTGCTATCGGGTAAACACCCACTTCGATATTTTCGCCAACCAGTCGTACCTGGGGTACTTTTATCATGTGGTTGGTCCTGTGTTCCTGCTGCTGTTCTTTTCTGAACCTTGGATTAAACGCGCCTCTGGGGGGCCTTGGTGGAAATGCCATTAATTGATTTTAGTTTAAAATTGTTTTCTTTGTTATCATTACAGCAACTATGTTGCCGCATTATATACTTTTTTACTTTTTACCTCTTCCTGCACCATTTCTATAAAGTCGGAAAGCGATTTTATACCTTCGTCGCCCTTGCCTTGCCGCCTCACTGACACCTTTTCTTCATTAACTTCTTTTTCACCTATAACCAGCATCAGGGGCACTTTTGCCAGTTCGGTATCCCTGATTTTTTTTCCTATTTTTTCGCTCCTGTCGTCAATTTCAGCACGAATATCATTATTTTTTAATTCAGATAAAACATTTTCTGCATAAGGCAAAAACTTATCGCTTATCGGTAGAATTTTCACCTGGACAGGTGAAAGCCACATCGGAAATTTACCGGCGCAATGCTCGGTAAGTACGGCAATAAAACGCTCCATACTCCCGAAAGGCGCGCGGTGTATCATTACCGGCCTGTGTTTGGCATTATCTTCTCCAATATACGTTAAATCAAATCGTTCAGGCAAATTATAATCAACCTGGATGGTGCCTAGTTGCCATTTGCGGCCTATGGCATCGCGAACCATAAAATCAAGCTTAGGGCCATAAAACGCGGCTTCACCAAATTCTATTACAGTATTCAACCCCTTCTCTGCGGCTGCTTCAATAATTGAATTTTCTGCAATTTCCCAGTTTTCTTCACTCCCGATGTACTTAGATCTGTCCTCCTGGTCTCTCAATGAAATCTGCGCCGTATATTCAGTAAAACCCAGCGAAGCAAAAACATACAGTACGAGATCAATCACTTTTTTAAATTCTTCTTTTACCTGTGCCGGCATACAAAATAAATGCGCATCGTCCTGTGTAAAACCCCTCACCCTTGTAAGCCCATGCAATTCACCCGACTGCTCATAACGATAAACCGTTCCGAACTCTGCAAGACGGAGCGGAAGGTCTTTATAGCTTCTTGGAGCCGCTTTATAAATTTCACAATGATGTGGGCAATTCATGGGCTTTAAAAAGAACTCCTCTCCTTCCTGTGGAGTTTTTATTGCCTGGAAGCTGTCTTTTCCATACTTTTCATAATGCCCACTCGTAACATATAAATTCTTTGAACCGATGTGAGGTGTCATTACCGGCAAATAGCCAGATTCAATCTGCGCTTTCTGTAAAAACTGCTGGAGCCTTTCACGCAACATGGCTCCTTTTGGCAACCATAAGGGAAGACCGAGCCCTACCCTTTCAGAAAATGCAAATAGTTCCAATTCTTTGCCTAGTTTCCTGTGATCGCGTTTTTTAGCTTCTTCAAGAAATACCATGTATTCATCCAGCTCTTTTTGAGATGGAAAAGTAACACCATAAACACGGGTAAGCATTTTATTTCTTTCATCACCCTTCCAATATGCCCCGGCAATACTGGTAAGTTTAATACCTTTTATCGTGCCTGTGGACGGAATGTGCGGGCCACGACACAAATCGGTAAAAGCACCTTGCGTATAAAAAGTAATACTGCCATCTTCAAGGCCTGAAAGCAGATCGAGTTTGTATTCATCACCTTTCTCTTCAAAATATTTTACAGCATCAGCTTTAGAAATTTCCTTTCTTACAAACGAACTGTTCTGTTTTGCGAGTTCACTCATTTTCTTTTCAAGCTTCTCAAGGTCTCCTTCCGCTATATGGTTTTCTCCTAAATCAATATCATAGTAAAATCCCTTTTCAACAGGGGGGCCTACCCAAAATTTAACACCCGGAAAGGAAGACTCTATTGCTTCAGCCATAAGGTGCGCGGAAGAATGCCAGAAGGTGGATTTGGCTTTATCATCATCCCATGTCAGAAATTTTATAGAAGCATCTTTATTAATAGGCCTCGTGAGGTCCCATACTTCTCCGTCAACTTCGGCAGCGAGGATTTTCCTTGCGAGCCCTTCACTAATTTTCTTTGCAATGTCTAACGCTGTAGACCCTTCATCATATTGCCTTACAGCGCCATCCGGGAAAGTAATATTCATAATTCAGTCACCTCAAACAAGGATTTTATTTTTTTAAGCATTTTTGAAAAATGCAAATTTAACGAAGTATTAGACAAAGAAAACATTCATTTGAATGATAAGTTTTTAATTACCTATAATTTTGTATTTGATAAGAAAAGAAGGTGAGCTTACAAAAAATTATTCCAGCCGGGTTATGAAGATATTTTACTTTTTTATTCTATTACTGATTTCCAGTACCCTTACAGCGCAAGATTTCAATGGCCAGTGGAAGGGCGGGTTCAGTGAATCGAGTTATGGCTTTTCCGGTATGTCGGGTAGCGATATTGATTACGTGTTGGAATTACAGACAACCGGTTCCACGGTTACAGGATATTCTTATACGTATTTTACCGAAGGCGCTAAAAAATTTTATACAATCTGTAAATTATCAGGAAGCATAAATAAGGCGACAAAAGAAATTGAGGTTACAGAAATCGAAAGGGTAAAGTTTAATACACCTCCCAATTTTCAAAATTGTTTCCAAACCCATAAGTTGCACTATGTGCAAGACAGTGCGGATGTTGAAATTCTCCGTGGCACCTGGATTGCGGCTCCAAATCAAACCGGGAATTGCGGTTATGGCACTACCATCCTGTCCAGGAGAATTGTTAACCGTACCCCGCTGGCAATTAATACCCCGGAAAAAACTGTACCCAAAGCAGACCTGAAAAAAAATACAACGGCGCCAGCGGCAAAACCTAAATTGAACGTTCCGAAAATCAACAACACGGCTGCGACAAAACCCAACCCAAAACCTAAACCGCCTGTAGTAAAAAGGGATCAGCCCACTAAAAATATTGCTTCGGAAATTCCAGAAACAAAACAAACCGAACCCATTACGTCACCAGTGACAAGGTTTGAGCCACGCAGAAAAGATATTATAAAAACGATTGCTATTGTACAGCCCACATTCAAAGTTGACTTTTACGATAATGGCGAAATTGATGGTGATTCGATAACCGTTTTTTATAATGGCCGGATCATCCTGTCAAATAAAATGTTAACGACCAAAGCAATATCTCTAACGCTCTCTTTGGATGAAAATGCCAGGGAAAATATAATAACCATGTATGCGGATAATTTAGGAACCATACCGCCAAACACTGCCCTGATGATTGTAACAGACGGCGAAAAACGGTACGAAGTAAGAATAACTTCCGATACAGAAAAGAGCGGAAGCGTCGTTTTTGTACATGGCGAAAAATAGCCGGGCTTATTTCCTTCATTCTATAGATTCATATTGCTCATAGTATCACTACTCTATTTCATACCTATATGACTCTTTTTAGGAAACCGGTCATTTTGTAACTGACTGGTTTTATAAGCCCACCATACCAGGAGAAATTGGAACGGAAATAATCTTACCCATGCGACCCACGCAGGGAAACAAAAATTATCGGAGATACAACCACGCCTTTGTATTAAATAAATATGCGCCGGTATGAAAGCAATTAATAAAAAAATAGTAAGTCGCATGGCCATTTTAGCTCTTGAACGAAACAGCATTAATACAGAACACGCTATTTCTAAAATTCCACTTGAATAATTGACCAGTTCTTTATAAGGAAAATATGGCGGGATCATCGCCAGGTAATTTGCGGGGCGAAGAAAGTGATTGCAACCTGCACTGAAATAAAAAAGGCTGAATACAGCCAGGTTGATTTTTTTAATGATGGTCCCCGTAGCTACTGTTTTTAACAAAGTTGATTTTTAATATGCTCATTTGAAATAACCGCCCCTTGTTCTATATGCCCTTAACAGATAAAGTCTATTGACTGGCCTGCCCAAATTCCTTGATGTAATACCCAAAATTGTATATTTTGCCCACTAACTTTTCCTCACCTGTTATTACCAAGGCTATTTTTTATCTTTTCTTTTGCTATTGGAGTTTATTTGCTGGCCAAAATGTTTTGGATATTTGAATGCAAAAAACGAAAGTGTATTCCAGGATTAAGTTTTTCTAATTTAATGGTTAACGTATAAGTTTCGTGCCTGGCCTGGCCAAACCAGGAAGGTTTTTTTGATAATTTTATTAAATCAGGTCACTTCGATAAACCTTGTTGTTTTCTCATAAATAAGTGCGCAACTCTGGAAAAGGCCGAATATAACCAGGTGTTTTATTCATTGCATTCATCGTAGCTATAGGCTTTAACAGTTCTTGAATTTATGCCAAACATTAAAACCTGAAATTCCAGGTCACAGACGGAATTACAGGAAATAAAGAAACCTGCTTCGCCTGCACTTGCAAACTTCCATTATATGGGTTTCCTTCCTGGTCAAAATAAATAAAATACGGATTCTTCCTGTTGTAAATGTTGTACACACTAAAGACCCATTCGCTTTTCAATTTTCTTGTGGGATGTTTATTCGGGCTTAAAGTTGCAGCAAAATCAAGCCTGTGGTACGAAGGCAGCCTGTATTCATTAATGCGGCTATACTCCTGTGTTATTACTCCCTGGTAAATATAAAATCGCTGAGGCAAGGTGGCTGCATTACCGGTCCCAAATACGAAGGTCCCGGAGAGCTTCCATTTTTTTGAAAGTTCATAGATCCCAACAACTGAGAGATCATGACGCCGGTCATATTTAGCGAAATATTTCTTGCCTGAATTTAATCCGGGAAATTTTCTGTAAGTCCAGCTCAATGTGTATCCTATCCAACCTGTTAATTTCCCTTTCGTTTTATTTATAAATAATTCTGACCCATAACTCCAGCCTTTCCCAAACGTGAAAAAATTTTCTGTGTCTTCCAATGTGGCGGGGGTATAGCCTTCTTCATATTCTATCTGGTTCTTTAGATGCTTATAGTATACTTCCAGTGAAGTTTCATAGGTATTGTCCCTGAAATTTTTAAACAGGCCCAGGGCATAAAGCCAGCTTTCCTGCGGCTTTACTTTCAATGTACTCGGCACCCACAGGTCGGTAGGCAGCGTAGTACCGGCATTACTTACGAGGTGGATGTATTGCAGGTTTCGTGTGACAGCCGCTTTCAAAGAAGTTTCGTCATTGATGGCATATCGTATCGTTGCCCTTGGCTCAAAACCAAAATATGTTTTTACTGCCTGGCCTTTTTTATAAAGAAGGCTGTCGGTACGATTTCCGTTAGCATCTGTGGTATATAATCTATAACTACCCACTTGCTGAAACCCGCTTTCACGGATGCCGGCATTGATCTTTATTTTATCACTAACATCCCAGTCATCCTGTATATAAACAGCCGCTTCATGTGCATATTTTTGCTGCGCATTGTTCGGCTTAAATTCAACAGAATCCTGGCTGCCGCTTACAACAGATGGTGTAAAAGTATGGTAGGTGTATAACGCACCGAATTTTATCTTGTGATTGGTAAACGGGTAGAGGTCAAAATCTTCTTTTATGTTCCAGTCTTTGATACCCGACAGCAGGTTGATTTGAAAATTATTTTGATTGGCGCCAAAATTAAAATTGTAATCATTATAAACAACCGTAGTATTGGAAAATAACCTGTTGTTGAAAACGTGATTCCAGCGAAATGTTCCGGTTGAATTTCCCCACGGTATGTTCACTTTAAGCGATTGCTTCCCATTAACGAAATCAAACTTGTCCTTGCCAAAATACCCGCTGAGATAAATACGGTCTTTTTCAGAAAATTTATAATTGATCTTGGCATTGAGATCGTAAAAATAATAGCCCGAACCGCTAAATGAATTGGTCTTCTTTATAAATGGTTTTACCAGTGCATCAACATAAGTTCTGCGGGCAGATATTATAAAGGAAGCCTTATTCTTTTTCACGGGCCCCTGGAATGATATCCTCGAGGCAATCAGCCCTATCCCACCTTCCAGGACAAAATTCTTGTCATTTCCTTCTTTCATGGAAATATCGAGCACGCTTGACAACCGCCCTCCGTATTGAGCGGGCATCCCGCCTTTAATAAGCGATGTACTTTTAATTGCGTCCCCATTAAAAATTGAAAAGAAACCAAAAAGGTGACCTGTGTTATATACCACCGCATCATCGAGGAGAATTAAATTCTGATCAGGCCCGCCCCCACGCACATAAAGGCCGGAACTACCTTCCCCGGCGCTTTGCACTCCGGGTAAAAGCTGTATGGTTTTCAATACATCTATTTCGCCTAAAAATGCTGGGATTGATTTTACCTGGCCTATTGAAAGATCCAGCTTTCCCATTTGCGCATTTTTCACATTGGCGTCCCTTTTTTTTGATGAAACAATAATCGCCTGCTCGGTGGTAACTTTTGGTACCATCTCAAAATTATACCCCATGCTGCTTTTTAAATCGATGGTCGTGACCGACGGTAGGTAGCCGACATAAGAACAGGCAAGATCATAAGTCCCACCAGGAAGTGTTATTGAGTAGAAGCCATACTGATTAGAGCTTATTCCTTCTGATTTTCCCAATATTGACACAGTAGCTCCTATGAGGGTTTCGCCGGAGAGAGAATCCTTTACATACCCGCTGATTGTAAATTTATTTTGCGAAAAAGTAAATAGGGGACTGCAAAAAAAGATAGGAAGAATTAAATTTTTCAAGTTTCAAGAGGTGGATTAAAATAAATGTTACTTCAGGGAATCCTTTGTTTCCCCGCAGCTCAGCATGGTAGATTTGTATTCAGGATGATTTTTACCGAGATAGGGATTGATTATTTCAGAAGTACTGCTCAGCCAGTTGCCTTCTTTATTTTCCCCAAATGCCATTGGACAGTTTTGCCAGTAAAGCTTTTGCCCTTCATAACCAATAGTTTTCAAAAAGGGATAAAGATTCTCAGACACCATCCTGAAATCTTCGCGCATTTCGGTTAAGGCGCTTTCCTGCAACAATGCCTGTGCATTGATCTTTGCATCACTTACAGCCTGCCGGGCGGCTAATAGAATCTGGGCATCATCTTTCCTGAGTTCATCGATCTTTAAACTGTCAATAGCTGCGATAAACTTCCGGCCGTTAATTTTTACATTGATCGTATCGGCATCAACGAAAGCACTTTTCAAACTGAGATAATCGGTCACGACGGCAGCCACACTTTCATTAAACTCTTTTGAGTGCTTTCCAATTTTCACAGCTTCCTGTTTTGGTTCTGCTTTATAAGTATCCTTTTTTATAAAAAACCACCAGGTTATAAATAAAACTGCTGCCAGAAAAAGAATCGCCAGTAACCTTTTCATACCTCTTATATTTTTGTGCAAAGTTAACGTATAAACCATAAGGCGGAAAATATACACTGATTAATTACGCCAAATAGAACTTAATTTTGCAGGCTTATCAAAAAGATCTTATGCTTTTAGGGTTACAAAATGTTACGTTTGAATTTGGGGCAAGGGTTATTGTAGAAGACGCCACATGGCATATTCAGCCAAATGAACGAATCGGTCTCATTGGATACAATGGAACGGGAAAATCAACACTTCTCAAAGTTTTTACAGGTCAATACATGCCATCATCGGGAACTGTTGAAAAAGGCAAAGAAACCACTATTGGATTTCTGCACCAGGATCTGCTGAGTTTTGATACCGAAGATTCTATATTGCAGGTAGCACTCGGAGCATTCGAAGACGTGCTGTTGCTGGAAAAAGAAATTGAAAAGATTGGCCACGAACTTGAAAAGAGTTCCGACGAGGCGCTGGCTCATCTTTATGGAGACAAACTCCACGAGCTTGAAATATTGGGAGGTTATAACATACACCATAAAACTGAAGAAATACTCCAGGGCCTGGGATTCCCAAATGCCGACCTGCAGCGTCCATACAAAGAGTTTAGTGGTGGATGGCGGATGAGGGTTCTCCTGGCAAAGATGATATTAATGGCACCCGATGTTTTACTGCTCGATGAGCCTACCAACCATCTTGACCTACCATCAATTGAATGGCTTGAGAAATATCTGCAGCATTACCGCGGCTCTGTTGTGATAGTTTCCCATGACAGGTATTTCCTTGATCGCATGGTTACAAAGATCGTTGAGCTTTATCAACAGGAACTTCATTTCTACACAGGTAATTACTCCTATTACCTGCAGGAAAAGATGCAGCGGATCGAATTACAAAAAAGAGCTTACGAAAATCAGCAGGATTATATACGCCAGCAGGAAAGATTCGTTGAACGCTTTAAGGCAAAAGCATCAAAAGCCGCACAGGCGCAAAGTATCATGAAGCGGTTGGATAAGATCGAACGGATCGAAAATACTGACCTGGAAAGGCCCAATATGCGGATCAACTTTACCATTGGCATTACGCCGGGCAGGGTACTGTGCACATTAAAAGATGTTTCAAAGAATTTCGGGAATGTAAAAATAGTTGAGCACGCAAGGGCTGAAATAAGCCGTGGTGACAAGATTGGTTTAATTGGTGCTAACGGAAAAGGTAAATCGACCCTATTAAGAATTGTAGCGGGCACTGAAACTTTTGATGGGGAAAGGATTGAAGGCCATAATGTGAAAGATGCATTTTATGCCCAGCACCAGCTTGAGGCGCTGGATATTAACAACACGGTACTCGACGAAATGAAGCTATGTGGCAGTGGAAAAACAGAGCTCGAATTAAGGACGCTTCTCGGCTGCTTCTTGTTTAGTGGTGATGAAGTTGAGAAAAAAATCAAAGTGCTCAGCGGGGGGGAGAAAGCCAGGGTGGCTCTTGCAAAAACGATTGTGAGCAAAGCAAATTTTCTCTTGCTTGATGAACCTACCAACCACCTCGATATGCATTCGGTTGACTTATTGATCGAAGCACTTAACAAATATGAAGGAAGCTATATCCTGGTTAGCCATGACCGGTACTTTGTAAACCAAACTGCCAATAAGATCTGGGAAATAGAAGATTATAAGATCCGGGAATTTGTAGGAACCTACAATGAATGGGAACGGTGGAAGCAGGAAAGGAAAGCGGCCGAAGCAGAAGCTGGAAAGAAAAAAGAGATCGTAGCTCAAAAAAAATCAATTGAGCCGGCAAGCAAAAAACCTGTTAATAACCTCTCTCAAAATAAAGAGGCGCAAAAGGAATTACAAAAAGCACAAAAGCTTTTTCAGCAACTGGAAGAAAAAATCGCCGTATTTAATAAAGAAAAATTAAGTCTTGAATCGGATCTCGCCTTACCTGAAATTTACCTTGACAGGCAGAAATTTGCTGATGCTGAAAAACGGTACCAGGTAAAATCTGATCAGCTAAAAAAAGTCAATGAAGAATATGAAAAGCTTTTCGAAAAAATAATGGAAATGGAGGAACGCGCCCAATAACTCCTGGTTTTTCAATGGGGTGCATTCCAATTTGTCAATCTTGCCCCAAACCCCTAAAGAGGAACAACTCTTCTTATGATTGAGCGTTATTAGCTATTGGATAAATTTAATGATTTGAGTGTTGCGACAATTA
>JBDTLZ010000297.1:0-4433 GCA_039934515.1 Ginsengibacter sp. | reverse complement strand
GAAATTGTGACGGAAGCAGCAAAGAGGATTAACATGCCTTTTGTAACAGAGCGCTGGCTCGGGGGTATGCTCACCAATTTTAACACCGTCCGTAAAAGTGTTAAGAAAATGCAGAGCATTGAAAAAATGCTTAATGACGGAACATTGGATAGCATCACTAAAAAAGAACGCCTTACCCTCACCCGTGACCGGGATAAGATGGAAAAGGTTTTGGGTGGTATTGCGCAAATCAGCCGTGTTCCTGCAGCCTTATTCCTTGTGGATATAGGCCACGAGCATATTGCACTATCAGAAGCTAAAAGACTTAATATAACAACTTTTGGAATGGTCGATACCAATTGCGATCCTAATAAAGTTGAATTCTCTATCCCTGCAAATGATGATGCCACCAAGTCGATTGCTATTGTAACCAATTATATCGTTGCAGCAATAGCTGAGGGCCTTGCAGAAAGGCAGGCGGAGAAAGCAGAAGAAACGGACGATACTGATGACGGCAGCTCAGATGCCATAAAATTTGATATGGGCACTGAAGAAGACAAAGAACGTCGCAGGGGCGGAAGTGGTGGACCGGCCGGTGGAAAAGGCCGTGGTCCTGCAGGCCCGCAAAAGCGCCGTGTAGCAGGTCCTGGTACAGGTGGTAACAGACCTGGAGGTCCGGGTGGCCGCCGATAGTATTTTCTCACTTTTTCATTCTTAGTTGAAAATTGATCCCGTTAATCACCGGGATTGAAAATTAATTAATCGAAACTTTAATAAAGCAAAAATGACAACTACAATAACAGCAGCAGATATAAATAAATTACGTCAACAAACCGGTGCCGGCATGATGGATTGCCGTAAGGCACTAACAGAATCCAATGGTGATTTTGAGGCAGCAATAGATTATTTAAGAAAGAAAGGGCAAAAAGTAGCAGCACTTCGAGGTGACCGTGAAGCAAAAGAAGGTGTAATAATAGCACAAACATCAGGTGATCATAAAACGGGATACATTATTAATGTGAGCTGTGAAACAGATTTCGTAAGTAAAAATGCTGAATACATAGCATTTGCACAATCAATCATGGATGCAACAATAGCTAACAATATAAAAAGTATTGAGGAGCTTAATAAGGTTAAAATAGGAAATGAATCAGTAGCAGATAAAATAAATGAACAGGTTGCGAAGATTGGTGAAAAAATCAGTGTATCCAGGTTCGAGAGAGTAGATGCGCCATTTGTTGCAGCATACATCCACGGATCGTATAGAATGGGCGTATTGGTAGGCTTAAATAAGGACGCCCAGGATGCAGGTAAGGATGTTGCTATGCAAATTGCCGCCATGAATCCTATTGCAGTTGATGCCGATTCTGTACCGGCGGAAGTTATTGCCCGTGAAAAAGACATTGCTGTTGAGCAGGTAAAAGCAGAAGGAAAGCCCGCAGAAATGGCTGAAAAAATTGCCCTGGGCAAAATAAATAAATTCTTTAAAGAAAGTACCTTGCTTGCTCAGCCCTTTGTAAAAGACAACAACAAATCGGTTGCCGAGTACCTTAAAAGTATAGATCCCGAACTTAACATTACCGAATTTAAAAGAGTAGCATTGGGATAATGTACTTTCTTCTGATGTATACGCCTTTTATAAAAAATCAATTGAGGGCCGCTTCGTGCGGCCCCTTTTTATGAAAGTTATTATGCAAATGAAAACGACGCAGTGTTCATCTTATAAATTCCTTTATCTTCACCCCGCAAAAATTAAATTTTAAATCGCTCCATGCTTCCTAAGTTTAAACGAATCCTACTCAAGCTTTCCGGTGAATCTTTAATGGGTGATAATAATTTCGGACTCGACTCGCAGGTGATTTCACAATATGCGCAAGACATCAAACTCATAACAGAATTGGGTGTGCAGGTAGCTATCGTAATCGGTGGCGGAAATATTTACCGGGGTATGAATGAAGCTGAAACAGGCATTGAACGTGCACAGGGGGATTATATGGGTATGCTCGCGACAGTTATTAATGGAATGGCGCTGCAGAGTGGCCTTGAAAGGGTCGGTGTATACACGAGGCTTCAGAGTGCAATCAAAATGGAACAAATTGCCGAACCGTATATTCGCCGCCGGGCTATAAGACACCTTGAAAAAGGACGGGTGGTGATTTTTGGAGCTGGTACCGGTAATCCCTACTTTACAACCGATACGGCCGGTTCATTACGTGCCATCGAGATAAAGGCGGACATAATATTAAAAGGTACCAGGGTCGACGGAATTTATTCTGCAGATCCCGAAAAGGACAAAACCGCGAGGAAATTTGAAAGCATAACTTTTGCCGATTGCATCACGAAGAATCTAAAAGTGATGGATATGACCGCTTTCACACTTTGTATGGAAAATCAGCTTCCTATAATTGTCTTTGACATGAATACCCCAGGCACTTTATTACGCGTTGTTACCGGTGAAAAGGTAGGAACGCTTGTTTCGGGGTAATGTTTGTTTTGCACGCCTTTTGTCTGCTCATTTTGAGTGGTACCCCATAGTAATTCCCCTCAAATTATCCATAATTTCATTCCAGTGAAATTTATAACACAATAGAAAGTAATTTATACCGTTATCTATGCGAACTGCTTGCTGTTATTGTTAATTTAAGAAATAACAGGCCAATCCTTTGAAATTCTTCAAGGTCATAATCCCCGGCAAATCAGACACATATTTTATTTTGTTATTCTTAAGAACCTTGCTTTCCGGATAAATTTAGTTTACTTTACATGCTAGTATTTCTTATTTTAACAATAAGAAATCCAATCCTCTGGAATTCATCAAGGATATAATCCCCCGAAACATTTAGTTATTAATTAATCTGTTATTATTCTTAAAAAATAATGCTTATGCTAGTTTGGTGGATTTTGTCTCTTATCATTCTTATTACCTGCTTCATTTTTGCATACCGTATGATCGTAAGCACTTATGATTTTTTGCCGGCCGATAAAAGATATTTCCTGGGATTTTATAAAAATTCAGATTTGCTTGCCCCCACGCCCCCGCAAAAGGATACCGTAAGGGCGTTAAATAAAAAAATTCAGTCGGTCGAAGACAGCAACACTTTTTACGAGATACAGTTTTCGAAATTGCAGGAACGGCTAAAGGCTCTTGAGGAATTGAATTCCCTGTCACCTTCACCTTTAAGAATTGCCAATTTGGAAAAAGGAGAGGATGAAGAGGATTGGAAAGAAATGTATTATGAAGAAAATACGGTGAAAGAAAGGCTGGAAAATGACCTCGACTATACCAGGCAAATGCTTGAGGAAACCGAAAATAAACTGAAAGAATCTTCAGATAAAAACACCCGCTGGATTGAGCTTCAAAGTGAACATGAATCAAGGGCAAATGATAACCGTTCCCTCCAGGAACATATTGGTCTTTTGAAAAGGCAATTGGTCGCATCAACAGAACGCGAAAAAGAGTTGGAGCAGCTATTGCTTTCGGAAATAACCCTCCGTGAAAAGTATTCAATCTTACAACGGGAATTCACAGCGCTTCAAAGTGAGACAGATGATTTGCGCAGAAGGGTCGTAGAAATCAATAAAGCCGAGTATAATAAAAAAGGCTCCGACCGCCAGGTACTCGTGGTTCATCTCGATGAACTTGAAAGCAAACTGGCTTTTGTGAAGAAAAAAAAATAACCTGGGAATTAAATAAAAACAATTCTTGTAATAAAACATTTACCTCCGGCAGAAAAGTAAACACCCGGGAAATAATTTGCTCCTTTCTCCCTGCTCTAGTTACCTGGTTAATAAAAATAAGTGGTATCGCTTGTTTTGTCAGAAACATTTTTCTAATTTCAAAGTCAATCTGTGTTTGATACCCTCTAAGCCCATTTCACACTTTAATTAATTAACGGTTTACTAAAATTTAGCTTATGAATTTTCAAACAATGAACAAACAAAGAAAATTTATTTTAATTGCTGCCGCAGTTGGCGTTATTTCCATGTTTTTACCATGGATTTCCATTTCCATTTTCGGTTACACACAAAGCCAAAATGGTATGCATGATATTGGCATACTGGCTTTTCTATGTTTTGTGGTAAGTGGCATTATTGCCTACCTGGGGGATCAAACAAAAAATCTTGACAAAAACATGTGGGGAATTGTTTTAGTTGCAGGAGCGCTCGCTTTAATTAGCGCCATTTGGTTTTATTTCAAAATCAATGACTCAATCATGGGTGGCTCGCTGGTTGGTTTTGGGCTTTATATTTCTGCAATCGCTGCTATCGGGGTTTTAGGATCTGCTTATCTTTTCAGATCGCCAACCGATAACATCAAGGATAGCTTTAATAGTATGAAAAAAAATATTGAAGGCAGGATCGGCAATCACGATAATACAACCCCGCCATCAACGCCACCGGGTGATACTTACCAGGATCCTGCTAACACCAATCCCCCGGTTTAAGGAGCAGGT
>JBDTLZ010000296.1:0-38909 GCA_039934515.1 Ginsengibacter sp. | reverse complement strand
TCCTGAAAGCTGGGAGTGGCAAAAAAAAGTCATTGACTATATCTTTTCTTTTCCAGTAGACGGTCTCAATTTACAAAGCGCCGATCTCGGCCGGTGCTCCTGTGGGGAAAGTAAAGCAATGAACGATCTTGAATACCACGCGGCCCTCAATCAAAAGGTTGTGCAGTATGTTCGCAAGACTTACCCGGGTAAAATTATTGGTATTTCCAGTTGGGGAATGGATATCAGTAAAACTGAGGATCTCTCTTATGTCGCCCCGATGACAAAGGGCGCAGATTATTTTACAGATGTGAGGGGATGGCGGCCCAATACAAGACCACCTGGTTTTCGAAGCAGGCTGGTTGAAGCCATCAAGCCTTGCCTGTTAAGCACAATAGGGACGCCTAATATTGAACCTCCCCAGCATTGGGAAAGAGACCGCTGGTTTTTGCCTACGGCAAAGCGGGCCTGCGACGATTTGCTGGCATTGTACCGGCAAGGTGGACGAGCGGTTGAAAATTTTATGCACATCATAACCAATCCCGGCGATGAAGCAACCATACGGCTACAGGCAGCGATTGAATTGAATCCTGCTGCTAACTGGCAGCAGGAATTCAAGTTGATCCTCTCAAATATGTTTTCTTCCACCTTACCTGGTGTAAACAACCAATTATTTACATTATTTATAAATGCCGAGGATGCTTATTTCGAAAATTTAAAAACGTACAATCCCGAATCGGCAGCTATTAGTTTAGAACCATTGGTGAGCGATAACACGGGCAAACCAGTGTACATTTTTCAACAGATGGATAAAGTAGGAATGACAAAATATTTATCAGCAATAGAGCAGTTGATTTTGAAATCGGAAAGCCTTCAAAAGAAAGTTGGAAACAGGCTGTTAATGGAAAAAGTATCCACCTGTTTAAAAAATACAAGGAAGGATATTTTATTTGGCTTGCAACAATAGGGGGGTTGATACGGACCAATGAGAGAGTCGCCAGAGTGAAATCCTATCTCAACTGGAGAAGCAACGCATTGCTGTCATTAATTCCGGCGATAATGCCCTGTTTTTTACCTGTTTTGATCAGCCTAAGGCTTCTTACATTACCGCGAATATTTAATCCGCTTTCCGGTTGTGTTGCATAAGAAAAATTTCCTTTACCATCGCCCAAAAGAACAACCCCGTGATTAGCGGAATACCTGCCAAATTTTATCCTTGTCCAGGTATTATTTCCCATAAGCACTATATCCTTTTTGCCATCGCCGTTTACATCTGTGGCCACAATTCCATATATGGGTGAGTATTGTGCTTCTAGAGGCAAAGTGTGAGATTTAAATCCTTTACTGCCCTGGTTTTCGAGGTAAACTGTTTGCATGGTCTCTGCTTTTAAAGTAGCGGCATCTTTCAATTGATCTTCCGAAAACATGTCGTTAATTGTCGCTTCGGCGTAAGTCTTGTACTCAAGAAACTTTTTCTTCAACATAGGCAACTGATCGGTAAGGTCATCCAGTGAGGTTGCCGGATAGGAAACGCCGTCTATATAATAACACAGTATTGGATCAATGGAACCGTTATTATCAAAATCTTTATAATACAAGGTCATTGGTTCTTTTTCATTTACGTGAAACTGGGTATTAGAACCACAATTTCCAATGATAATATCCTGGTCTCCATCACCATCCATATCATCTGCATATATCCTGTTCCACCAGCCTGTACTTGCAAAATGAATATATTTTGATGACTCATCTTTCAACCTGCCTTTGTGATTAATAAAAACTTTTATCGGCATCCATTCACCAACAACAATCAAATCTGGTTGTTTATCGCCGTTCACATCAGCCCACACAGCATCTGTTATCATTCCGGCTTTTTCTAATTCGGGGCATGTTGCAGACGTGGCGTCAGTAAATATGCCATTGCCATTATTAAGTAAAATATAACTTCCCGGTGGTGAGGGATATTTCCCCGGAACAACCCTTCCCCCAACAAATAAATCCAGGTCGCCATCCCCATCAATGTCTGCCGCTTTTACACAACCTTTGCTTGACAGCAACTGAGGCAATGCATTTTCTTTTTTTGTGAAATTTCCCTTACCGTCGTTAAGGTATAACCTGTCCTGGAAAGCAGGGTCATTTTCAGGAAATTCATAGCCACCGCCGGCAACATACAGGTCTTTATCGCCATCGTTATCTGCGTCAAAAAAAATTGCTGCCACATCTTCGCTTATCGAATCTTTTGCTAATCCCGGTTCTGTTTTCGCAGTAAATGTTCCCGCTGCATTCTGAATAAATATTTGCGAAATTTTTCCTTTTGCACCACCTATAAAAAAATCGTCAAGACCATCATTGTTTACATCTGCCACCTCTATACACGGACCCTGCCTGGATAGATAATTTGGCAATAAACTTTGCACTGTAAAATCATTGAATTCATTTTCGTGATGTTGTACATTAGGTAATGCGGCCTGTAAAAAAATAGATTTTTTTGTATTGCCTGTAGTATCGTACGCCCATTTCTGTTTGGCATCACTAAGTTTAAGCGTTAATGTCTGATTGGGCTTTATTTTGTTGAGCCTTTGAAAATCGTCACCTGGCCATATTACCAATATTGAGTCAATTACAGTGTTCTTGCCAATACCAAAATTCAACACCGGATCAACGGACGACTGAAATCCCCTTACGGGTGACTCTTCCTGGAAATACAGTTCGCCTTTGCAGAACAATTTTACTTTAGCGCCTATACCTCTTTCATTGCCGGCATTGCCTTTCAAAATAACTCGCAGGTAATTATTTTTTTCCAGGGTTTCCGCGTTGTTTTTATAAATACCTGCGTAATTGTTTTCGTTATTTATCACAAGGTCGAGATCACCATCGTTATCAAGATCCGCATATGCAGCACCTGAGGAAACGACCTTTTCGTCAAATCCCCATTCCGCGGTCTTTTTTAAAAAAGTGCCATTCCCCTGGTTTTGAAAGATGTAATTAGGTATTTCAATTGTTGGCATTTTTTGAATATATACCGGAACAGCATCCACAGAATCCTTTTGCATTGTACGAATATACCTGCCTACCGAATATTTTACAAAATCCATGTCGGTATAGTCCTTTACATAACCATTGCTTACAAAAAGATCCTTGTAACCATCGTTATCATAATCACCAAAGAGCGCTGCCCAGCTCCAATCTGTATTGGACACGCCCGCCAATTGGCCAACCTCGCTGAAAGTGCCATCCCCATTATTTTTCTGCAGCATGTTACGGCTATATTGGTAATAAAACCCCCGGGAAAAGAGAAATTGAAATTTGTCAAAGTTTTCCGCGCCGCTGTGCATTTTTATAGTCTTGTTATCTTCGGGCATCATATCTAATGTTACGAGATCGACGAGGCCGTCATTGTTATAATCAGCTGCATCGGAGCCCATGGAATACAATGAAACCTGGTCCATGGCTTTTGAAAGTTGTTCTGTAAAAGTTCCATTGCGGTTATTGATGAAAAGGTAATCCGGTTCATTAAAATCATTTGATACGGCAACATCAGGCCATCCATCGTTATTTAGGTCTGAAACTGCTATTCCCAAACCGAAGGTCAACACATTTGACGTAATTCCCGCCATTTTTGTCACATCAGTAAAATGCCCGTTATCGTTTCGGTATAATTTACTTTCGTAGGAAGGATTGTGCTCGTTTCGCAATTCAGGATGGTCCTGTACACCGGCCGAATATTTTTGTAAGGAATGATTGATGATAAAACAATCCAGGTCTCCGTCTTTATCATAGTCAAAAAATGCTGCTTGTGTTGAATATCCCGGGTCTGCCAGGCCATATTCACGTCCTTTTTCTGAAAAGGTCAAATCGCCATTATTGATAAAAAGTAAATTTTCTCTTTTCGAAGGGTCGACATCGAGGCTGCGGCAGATATAAATATCCAGTTTGCCATCACCATTAACATCTGCCATCGTTGCGCCCGTACACCAACCTTGTTTGTCTGCAACGCCACTGCGTGCTGTTATATCTTCAAACTCAAAATTTCCTTTATTTAAAAACAGGCGGTTTTTAACCATATTGCCTGTAAATAAAATATCCTGCAGGCCGTCGTTATTAATATCTCCTATAGCAACTCCTCCGCCATTGTAGAAATAAGAATAATACACCACGTTTAATAGTGGCTCATCAAAGAGAGTGTTCTGAAAGTTTATGCCGGTTTTATCTTTATCAAGAATGGTAAATAAAGTTGAAGTTTTGTTTTCACATGAATTAAAAACCAGGAACACAAATATTAGTATGCCGGAAGAATATTTAAACATAATCAAATAATAATTGCAGTAAATGTAGAAAAGTTTTTTAGTACACTATATACTTTTATGGCTGGTTAATATAGTACTATAACTTCTGAGGGATTGCGGTATCGAAAAAATCGCTACCCTTCGATAAAGAAGTACATTTATTCAGTTGATAATATGGAAATACGAGGCGATTAGCTCCAAAAAAAAACAGATCCCACGAATTGCTGGAATCTGTTTTTTTATAAAAAGAGTTAGTTAGTTTTTATCCCACCAGAGAGGTGTAGTTATTTTATCATCTCCGCCAAGTAATGGTATTGCCTTTTTAACTTCAGCTCCATTTGTCTGGATCTCGGAAGTCATGAAATTGATCCTCCTGATCCTTTGATCAGCAGTAGGATGAAGCGGCAGATCCGGGTTATCACTGTTTACAACAGGATAAAGTTTCAATTGTCCACTCCGCCTGATATCAGCCCATCCTTCGTTGCCATCGGGATACAAAGCGAGCCATTTTTGAATAGCAACCTGTTGCAGTTGAACATCGAGAGTAGCGCCGAAAAGAACCGGTACAGTGCTTAGGGCAGGAGAACTTTGATCATCTCCCGGAGGAATTGGGGTATTTGTACTGTTAATATAAGCGGTAATTTCCGCGTCATCAGTAATGCCCCATTGGTTCATTGAGGCTTTGATACCGCCTTCATAATATTCTTTTGCGGTACCGCCTCCCATGTTCCAACCCAGCAAAACACCTTCAGCGCGCAGGAAATAAGCCTCTGCCGCAGCCATAACATTTGATGGTGTAGCCTGGCCACCGCCATACGACTTTCCTATGAATGTAACACCTGCCCCTGCGCTATTCCAGCGTTCACCATGACGTGAATTATTATCTGCTGTATTAAGCGGGTGGGTCATATCACCTGGAAGAAGGCCATTCCTTAAACCATGATATTTTAAAGGATGTGCTAGATCAGCAGGATCAAAATTGCTGCCATCGTCGGTTTTAGCTTTACCATTGGCTAATTCATTTGCCTGCCAGCTTGACTTTGTAGGATTGAAATAAACCGGTAGGCGTGGATCTTTATATCCGTTGAGAACAGAGGACATCGCTGAACTCATCCGGAATTCATTCCAATCCATAACTGACAGTCCATTAACATCACCATTAACAATACTTTTTTCAATGAGTGCATCATCATCAGGGCTTGTTGTCATCACACCGTCTGCAACTGCAGCTTCACCTTCTGTTTTACCGCGGGCAGGATCCACTTTTGATACCCTGATAGCTAATCTTAACCGAAGCGTATTGGCAAATTTTATCCACTTAGATACGCTACCGCCGTAGATCAGGTCAAATCCGCCGTAAGGTGTTTCACCGGTTTTCCCTTTAAGTATAGCAACTGAAGCAGCCAATCTTTTGAAGAAATCGTCATAAATTTGATCCTGCGGATCGTAAGGCACACTAAATGCAGCCTCACCAGCATGAAAATAGGGAATCGGCCCCCATGTATCGGTCACCCGTTGAAATGCTATTACCCACCATATATTAGCCAGTGCAGATTCTGCAGAAGCGGGATCATACTTTTCCATGAGCGTTTGTAGCTGCGGCATGGTTGTAGTATATAAAGGGCTCCACAAAGAACCAATCCAGTCCATACGAATAACAAGCCGGTCAGATGGAAAATAGGTAGTTGTATTTGCAAAATATTGCGCATACTGGTCATGGAAAAGGTTTTGGGCAACCTGGTATGCCCAGCCGCTATTTGTTCCATTAGCCTCCGCAGTAGAGAAAAGAAAAGGTAACTGATCACTTCCCAAATTAGCAAGGGCATTCTTATCAGTATTTATATCGTCAAATTTTTTGGTGCATGCCGATAAGAATAGGGCCATGCTAAGTAAACATGCCAGAGAAACATGTTTTTTTAAAAACTTAATAGAATTTTTCATAATAAATTATTTTTATTTTTGTACGAATTAAAAAGTTAACTGTAAGTTAAGTCCGATGCTTCTTGTAGAAGGGAACGTACCATAAGAAATACCTTGCCAGTTGCTATTACCCAGGGTCATATCGGGGTCAAAAGACATTTTGCGTTTGCCGATACCAGGTATACTCAACCTGGAGCTGCCCCTGTAAAGAAACAGCAGGTTACGGGCTATAAAGGAAAGCCTTGCAGTTTTAATTACAAATGCTGTCGGCATTGGGATATTGTATCCAACCGATAATTCACGAATCCTGAAATTGGTGGCATCATAAGTAAAGAATTCGGCAGAACCATAACGGCCACCGGAAGCAGTTGTCCAATAATCCTGTGCATTTATAGTGGCTTTTACATCGGCTCCATTTGCATCAACACCACCCAAGTTCCAACCTCCTTCCCTAAATTTGTCGGTACCCTTGGTAGCTCCATTGAAGGCCATTAACTGTTCTGTACCATCCATAACGGTACCGCCAATACGACCGTCAATTAATAATCTAAGGAAAACCCCTTTGTAGGAGAAGTTATTGGTTAAGCCCATTGTTGCGCGCGGATTAAAATTACCAACGGGTTGCAAATCGCCCGTGGTAATCGTAGACAACGGTTTTCCATCTGCAGTAACCCGGTATTTCCCGGTCGCGGCATCCTTTAACCATACAAAGCCGATCATATCGCCATAACTACCACCTTCTTTGATTATTGGGGTGGCAGACCGGCTAAATCCTTCCAGGTCGAATGATTTGATGGAATCTGTGATCTTTATAACCTTATTCCTGTTCAGGCCCAGGTTGAAATTTAAATCCCAATTGAAATTTTTACCCCGCACTGGAGTTGCACTTAGCACCAGTTCGAGTCCTTTATTCTGAATATTCCCGGCGTTGATATACTGATCTCCGTAACCGGTAGCAACCGGTACACTAACTTTGAGCAACTGGTTAACGGAATTGCTCTTATATACTGTAAACTGCAGTCCTAAGCGATTGTCCATAAACCTTGCGTCAAAACCCAATTCTATGCTTTTTACAACTTCCGGTTTTAAATCTTCGATTGCCTTTGTAGTACCACGGCTTATATAACCTGCACCGGCGCCCTGGGCATAACTGAAGGTATTAAACCTGATCTGTTCCTGGCCACCATTACCTACCTGGGCATAGTTACCACTTAATTTCAGAAAGGATATTGCTGTTGGCAATTTGGTGAGGTCAGATATAACTGCAGAGATGCCAACTGATGGATAGGAGAAACTATAGGGAGACGGAAGACGGGAATCCCACTCGTTGCGCAAACTGGCATCTATAAAGATAGCATCTTTATAAGCAAGGTTAACCTGGCCAAACACAGCCTGGGTTTGTACTTCCGACCCACCCTGGTGGTTGGCAGCTGCTGAAGCAAAGTTTAAACTGAAAAAGTTTACAACGTTCAGACCGTCCTGGCCAAGATCAATTTGGTCATATTTGTTGTCTTTGTATATAGCGCCAATCCTGTAGTCTACCTTAAGCTTGTCGGTGATCCTGTTGTTACCATCTAAAATCAGATCCAGCCACTTTTGAGTTACATTGATCACACTCCTTCCATACCTGCCTCCACCCGTTGCTGAAACACCCAAGGTTCCCTGGTACCGAAGTGCATCCAAACGATCGTTGATCTTATCGAGATTAGCCCTTCCTGTAAGATGCAACCAGTTATTAATATTATACGTGGCAGATACAAATCCCAATATACGATCGCGTTTTTCATTGTTTTCAGTGCGGTTCACTATCCAATACGGATTTTCCCAAAGAGCCGGGTTGGGTGTGGGGTATGCTGCAGGCACTGGTACTCCAAAAGCATTGAGGTCCTGGTAATGTTTTATATCATCCAGGCTTACGTTTCGTGGAACAAGGTACAAATCCATAACCGGTGATAACGACTCTCCATTAGGGTATTTGCTTTTTATATCCTGGAGCACATAAGTAACTTTGGCATCTGTTGATAATCTCTTGCTTATCTGGTTGGTTAACCGCAGGTTGAAAGTGTGACGGTACAAATCATTCCTGGGAAGTATTCCTTCGACAGCATTATTAGAATAAGAGAGATAAGTCTGCATTTTTTCTGAACCAGAGGAAATCCCAATCGAATTATTCAGGGAAATACCCGTTCTGAAGAAGTCTTTAATATTGTCAGGCTGAGCCGAATAATTCCTCGTTTCACCATTATACGCTGAATCGGCATGGCCGTCTAATTTAGGGCCCCAGCTTTCACCTGAATTACGGTTAAACACCCCTGAATTTCCCTGTCCATACGAATTTTGCATGGCGGGAAGTAAAAAAGGATTTTCAGAGACTATACCGGAGTTCACGCTGATAGTCATTTTATCTTTTTTTCCTTTCTTGGTGGTAATAACGATAACGCCATTACCGGCCTGGCTGCCGTAAAGGGCGGCGGCGGAAGCACCTCTTAAAATTGTCATGGATTCAATATCATCAGGGTTGATACTTGAAGCACCATCAGAACCCTGCGTACCACCAAAGTCACTGGTTACTGTACCGTTTGTGCCATTGGTAATGGGAACGCCATCAACCACAATAAGGGCATTGTTGCTTCCCTGGATGGAACGGTTTCCCCGCAAAACGATCCTTACTCCACTACCTGGTCCACCGGAACCCTGTGTGATAAGGGCATTCGAAACCTTACCTGCCAAGGAGTTAATAACGTTATTAGGGTCTCTTGCTTC
Source organism: Ginsengibacter sp. (assembly GCA_039934515.1). Lineage (GTDB taxonomy): Bacteria > Bacteroidota > Bacteroidia > Chitinophagales > Chitinophagaceae > Ginsengibacter. The sequence goes on along the minus strand of JBDTLZ010000296.1, from coordinate 29,961 downwards.
AGTAAGGTCGGCTGGTTTAATAGATTGGGTGGCATACACCAGTGTTTTAGACTGCCGTTGAATGCCAAGCGCTGTAACCACGACTTCTCCCAATTGGCGGGTATCTTCTGCGAGACTGATTGTTATGGTATTTTGCCCGGCACCTACTACAACTTCTTTTCTTTCAAAGCCAACGGAAGATAGCTGCAGGGTAACCCTTCCATCGGATGCAGGAATGTTAAATGAGCCATCAGCTGAGGTTGAGACCCCCTTGGTAGTACCTTTAACTGCAATTGTTGCCCCCGCAACCGGGGAGTTATCTTTTGCAGAAAGTATCTTACCGGTAATAGTTCTGTTTTGTGCGAATAAGAAAGTTCCGAATAGCAATAGAGGAAGAATAAGTAAATGTTTCGTTCTTGACATAAGGAAAGTTTTGGAATGATTGATTATTGTTAAGTAGCAGCATACGTTGGCCTATGCAATTAGTGTTAATAAGCCAAATTTAACAGATTTTTGTGAACCAAAAAAAAAAAATATCCTTTCCCTGTGGATAAGTTTATCCGGGCCGTTATTATATGTTGTTTAATCATTTATTGTCGGCTATTGCCCGGCGTTAGTAAGTCGATTATGACTACATAAAATAAATTGCGAAAGCAGGGCTTATCATTTTTTTATTTTCGGATTTTAGATAAATAAATCTGCAATGTGTCGCGTTAGTACTTGAAAAATAATATTGCGCGCAATTTAATATTATAGAAATAAACCTGCAAAGAATGTTAAATAAGAAAGTGCCCAAGAAAATTTGAATAATTATTTGTCCCTCGATTTGTAGCTGTTTTTTTAATAAGCTAAAAATTTATTATAAACGCAATCAATCCCGTCATCTTTTAACAGTTGCGAAACCTTATGGCTTTTATCATTTTGGGCTGTTGGAAGCATTACTCCAAATATAAAAAGATGAATTGCTGGTAATTCGATAATTTGGCTCTATGAAAAATCTCTTCGTCTTTCTCTTCATTATAAGTTTTTTGTATGCGAGACCCCAGCAGCAATATGTTACTGAAAAAGATGTGCGCTATTATAATGATTCCATCAATAAGCGAGACCGTTATATTGCATCACAATGCACACTCGATCTATACTATCCAAAAGGTGAAAACAACTATCCGACAATTGTATGGTTTCACGGTGGCGGACTTACCGGTGGTACTAAAGAAATTCCCAAAGCGCTGATGGATAAAGGTTATGCGGTTGCAGGTGTTGAATACCGGCTATCGCCAAAAGTAATGGCACCTGCTTATATCGAGGATGCTGCGGCAGCCGTTGCGTGGGTATTTAAACATATCGCAGGTTATGGCGGCAACCCCAACCTCATATTTCTTTCGGGCCATTCTGCCGGGGGGTATCTTGACATGATGATCACACTTAATAAAAAATATTTAAGCATTTATAATATAGATGCAAATAATATTGCCGCGCTGGTTCCTTTTAGCGGCCAGGCAATAACACACTTCACCGTAAGAGAAGAAAAGGGCATTAAAGAAACACAACCTGTAATAGATCAATATGCACCGCTGTATTTTGTACGGGCAGATGCACCACCGATGCTTCTTATAACCGGTGACCGCGAATTGGAATTATTGGGCCGCTATGAAGAAAATGCTTACCTGTGCCGGATGATGAAGCTTGCGGGTCATCAACGCACCAGGCTGTATGAATTGGAAGGTTTTGAACATGGAAGTATGGCTGAGCCCGCGTTTCCCTTGCTGCTGAAGGAAGTTGCCGCAATTACAAAAGAGATTTTAGCGAAGCAATAAATGAAAAAATAAATTGTACATCTTTATATCCATACTTTTTAATATTAATACAATGAAATCAATTACCTGTTATGCAATACTATCATTCCTGTTTTTTTCACTTAGCAGTTCAGGACAGCAAAAGAAACCCTCCGCTTTTATTGATAAAGACGAATTTCCGGCAGCGATGGTTGACTTTGCACCCTATAAAATGAACCCTGTTTTTAAAGGCACGGGCATCGATACCTGGGATAAACAAATACGTGAACGCGGGTATATCCTGTTGGAAAATGGACTTTACAAAATGTGGTATACCGGGTATAACGGACCTGACACGATCACCAAGTACCTTGGCTATGCTACCTCCAGGGACGGTATAAAATGGAACAGGTATTCCACTGCCCCGATCTTTAATAAAAAATGGACCGAAGATATGTGCGTGATCCCCCAGGATGGCAAATATTATATGTTTGCCGAAGGGAGGAATGATATAGCCCACAGCCTTGTTTCAAATGATGGTATTAAGTGGAAAGAAGAAGGTGATCTCACTATTCGGAAAGTTGATGGCACACCTATTCCAGGGCCATATGGAACGCCGACAGTATGGATAGAGAAAGGAAAGTGGTATCTTTTTTATGAACGAAATGATGAAGCCATCTGGCTGGCGGAATCAAGTGACCATAAAAACTGGACAAACGTGCAGGACGAACCGGTCATTAAAACAGGCCCAGCGAACTATGATTTCAGTGCCGTTGCTGCGAACCAGGTTATCAAGTATAAAAACAGGTATTACCTTTATTACCATGCATCTGAAGCGCCTATGCTGTCGTCCACAAAATGGACATCAAATGTCGCCATGTCCACCGACCTGGTACATTGGGTAAAATATCCTGGTAATCCAATTGTTGAAGGCGATCACTCCAGCCCGATTTTAGTTTTTGATGGTAAAAAATACCGGCTTTACACGATGCATGACAAAGTGTTTCTTTATCTGCCAAAATAAAGAATGCTTTGACCTATAGGAGTTATAACCTGAAAAATATTTTCTTTTTATAGAGGTAATAATACAGGTACCATTCCATCATAAAAACAACGATGCAACTTAAAGTTGCCCCGGCTGCAAGCGGCACGTTCATGAAATTCATTAGTTCACAGCATAAGATTTCCATACAGCCGTTCAACCATTTATCGCCAATAAATAAAAAAGAGATAAATGACTATCGAATTCATACCTAACCGGGTATAAGGATACTGCAGAATAAAATTTCAGGAAGGAGCAGGCAAATTATCGTAACGGTTAACTGCCACCATACCTTCTTATTAATAACAGAGAATGCGATCAGTGTTGTAAATGCAAGTTGTGTGAGGACGTTGCTTAGCTGAAAATTCAGGTGCCCATCCCGGACGGAATAAATTAGGATACCCAGGAACAGCAACCAAAAACTCCTTTTCAGAACCTTTAAAAATGATTGCTTCCAGGTATATCCTGACTGTTGTTGTTTTTGGTATGAACATGCCATGGCGGTGCCGGCTAATGTCATAAATGCGGGTAATATAACATCCCGGGCTGTAAAACCATGTCATTCAGAATGTTGAAATTGCTCAGAGAGGAGTTTGGTAAAAGAACCTGGCGCTACATGATATATAGTTTGAAAGGAGCCTGTTTCGCCAAACATTAAGGGGGTCATGATCAACCCGCGCAAAAAATCGGGGGATAATAATCTTTGTAAGGCACTATCTGATTTGCTGGTTGCTGCAATTCCGGAATTCATTTACAATTATATTATTAGCCTGAATAAATATTTCTATAATACTTTTGGCACCTGGGTGTTTTTCCAAAGTATATTTTGGTCACCGCAAGCAAGCCACATGCTTTTCATTGTCCGGAAAATACGGACAAAGAAGCTTCAGAAAAATTTATTTTGCAATGCTATTTAAGAAGCCATAATTATTATAAAGTAAAGAGAAATAAATATTTCTTATCCTTGTTCTTTAATTTTAATAAACTTCCCGGGATATAATATAATTTGCCCAATTCATTCCAGATTGGAAGCTTTTTTATTTCTTTTGCCCGACGGACGGTGCTGTCATAAATAAAAAAACAATCCCATCATCACATCATAGTACTTTTGCTAATAAAATAAGTGACATGAATTCTAAAAATATTTCGCAGATACTAGTCCTGTCGATAATTTCCTTTTGTGGGTTTTGTTTTTCTGTAAAGCCGAAAATTAATATTGTATTTATTGGCGATAGCATCACCCAGGGTGAGGAAGAAAATAGGGCACCGCCATTTTTTGCGACCTCATTTCTTAAAAAGCAACTTGGTGCCGGCAGGTTACAATTTTCTAACCAGGGTGTGAGTGGTTGTACTACTGTTGATTTTCTCCCCTCAACGGCGACCCATTTTCCTAAAGTTGTAAACGCTGCGGATCAATTTTATGCAGACAAGCAAGCGACATTGATTTTTTCTATTATGTTGGGAACCAATGACAGCGCAGTTGACGGCCCCCTGGGTTCGCCTGTGTCTCCGGGATCTTATAGTAATAATTTAAAGGTAATAATTGACAGCCTGTTGCATAGCTACCCGGCCAGTAAAGTAATAATTAACTATCCCATATGGTATTCCCCAAATACCTATAACGGATCAAAATATTTAAAGGAAGGCCTCACAAGATTGCAAACTTATTTACCCGTAATTGACGCACTTGTTCATGCCTATTCAAAAACAAATGCAGGCCATGTTTTCACGGGTGATAAAAAAGCCTTTCATTATTTTAAGAGCCATTACCTCAGTGATATGAAACCAGAAAACGGGCAACAAGGTGTATTTTATCTTCACCCTAATGTTAAAGGTGCAAAACAACTTGGACTTTTCTGGAGTAACGCAATTTCAAAATTTGCTAACCGTCCATAAAATAATAATGTAATTGAATTGTCAAATGATATTTTTTTGCAAATGACACGCGTCAAATCATTTCGTAAAAAAATATTTTTTAGTAATGAATCAAAATTTTTATTGCCCGGTAAGATGCTGGTTTATAAAAAAAGTTAATGAATTGAGAAGTGTAAGATGCATCAAATATTACATGGAGAACATTTTCACGAATGCAAACCAACGCAAACGTTTGCGTGAAATTGTCTTTGTTAAAACTATTATATTACATTAAAATTAAAATCGCCACGTGTTCCCAGGATGATAAATTCTTCCTTGGACCAGCGAATTACCATTACAACATTTGTTAAAATAATGATTGATTGAGAATCAATCACAGATAAATCTGAAGTTTTAAAAAATTAAACCGCGTTACTTATGAGCCTATCCAAAAAATTGCTTATTATTTTATGTCTTGTATCCGGGTCTTTACATCTCCTGGCCCAAAACAAAGTATTAAGGGGGAAAATAACTACTGCAAAAGATAACACACCTGTCGCAGGCGCAACAATTGCCGTGAAGGGTTCGACGGCTTCTGTTGCCGCTTCATCAGACGGTACGTTTTCTCTACCTGTAAGTTCTTCAAGGGTTACCCTTATCGTAAGTTCAGTTGGTTATGGAAATAAAGAATATATCGTCGACGCCAGGCAGAACGATATAACTATACCACTTGAAACAAACGAAGCCCTGATGGGCGAAGTTGTTGTTGTAGGATATGGAACCCAGAAAAAGAGTGACCTTACCGGGTCGATAAGTTCTGTAAAGGGTTCAGACCTTACCCAACTTTCTACACAGCGTGTTGACCAGGCGCTCCAGGGTCGTGCTGCGGGCGTGTTTGTATTGAATACAGCCGGGGCTCCCGGGGCCGATGCAACCATCCGTGTAAGGGGTATGAATTCTATTAATGGAGGTAATAACGCGTTGATCGTTATTGATGGGCTGCAGGGCGGCAGCCTTACGTCACTGAATCCAAATGACGTTGAATCGATGGAGATATTGAAAGATGCATCGGCGACGGCCATATATGGATCGAGAGGAGCTAATGGTGTTATTTTGATCACTACAAAAAGCGGTAAAAAAGGCAAGCCCGTAATCGATTATAGTTTTAACTATGGTTCTCAAAGCATACGTCACAAACTGGATCTAATGGGGCCTGTCGATTATGCTTTAACCCGAAATGCGGATAGAGCAAGCGACAATGGCTCAGGGGTTAAACCACCATTTTTCAGCGACGCACGCATCAATGAGTTGAAAACCACAGGAGGAACCGACTGGCAGGATGAAATTTACAGAACCGCACCCCTTACCAATCATCAATTGTCCATCAGTGGCGGAACCGATAATATGCGGTATGTTGTTTCCGGTGGCTATCTGGATCAGCAGGGAATCCTGGTGAATTCGGCTTATAAACGTTTTACACTACGCGCCAATGTAAGTGCCGATATAAATAAGAATGTGAGTTTTGGTTTAGCCTGGGGAGGTTCGAAAGAAGCAGGCAATTCACCACCATATGGAGGGGGAACCGCTCTCAGCTTCCTTGGCCAGGCAGTAAATGTTGCCCCACGATGGGACCCTACAACGCCACCTTATGATGCAGATGGTAACTATAACAAGGCCCCGCCCGGTTATGGCCCATATGATACCTGGAACCCACTCGCCGCTGCCAAGGAACCTAACATAAACAATAATACTATTACCAATAATATTAACACCTACCTGGATATTAAAATCATCGAAGGCCTGAAGTTAAGGGTATCAGGTGGCGCCATCATTGATAATGGCAACAATAAAAGTTATTATAATGGTAAAACCTGGGAAGGCAAACCTATTGGTGGCAAAGTAGGATATGCAACGATTGACGATGCGTTGAATACCTTTTATCAAAATTCTAATATCCTCACCTACGATAAAAATATAGGCAGCAAGCACCATATTACCCTTATGGCGGTTGGAGAACAACAATATTCCAAATCAGAAAGTTCAGGCCTGGTGGCTTCAAAATTTACCGTGGATCAAACCGGTGCTGATGACCTCGGTGGTGCAGAACAAATAAATTCAAAGTATTCAAATGTAAATAAGCGCGTTCTCATTTCTTATCTCGGCAGGATAAACTATGCGTTTGAAAACAAATACCTGCTGACACTTAGTTACCGCGCAGACGGTTCTTCAGTTTTTGGTATCAATAATAAATGGGGCTATTTTCCTTCCGGCTCGCTTGCCTGGAAAATGAGTGAAGAAAGATTTATACAAAATCTGAACTTCTTTTCAGAATTGAAGCTCCGTGGTAGCTGGGGTACTGTTGGAAACCAGGCGATCAGGGCTTACCAAACGATTTCTGCAATCAATTCCGGTGCTAACTATCCTTATGCAGGAAATAGCGGAACAGACCTTGGATTTATTATTGCAAATCCGGCTAACCCGAACCTGAAATGGGAAAGCACTACCCAAAAAAATATCGGGTTGGATGTATCTATTTTTAAAGGTAGGTTGAGCGCAACCGTTGATGTATATTCTAAAACAACAAAAGACCTGCTGTTGAATCGCACACTGCCGGGCTACACAGGATTCTCAAGCATTATAGATAACGTTGGTTCGGTGGAAAATAAAGGAGTTGAAATCGGGATCAGCGGGGATCCTCTTGTTGGTAAGGTAAGATGGAATTCAGGATTTAATATCTCCTGGAACAGAAATAAGGTTTTAGATCTTGGAGAAGTAACACAACTCGAGTTTAAAACAACTTATGGTGGCTACAGCCTTGCAAACGGATTTATGCAGCTACGGGTTGGAGAACCCTTTGGCCAGATGTATGGATATGGTTACGAAGGAACCTGGAGTACTGGTAAAGCTTCAGAAGCAGCCGCATTTGGACAATTACCAGGAGACCCGCATTACACAGACTTCAATAATGATGGAGTTATTAACGCTTCCGATATAATGAAAATAGGTAATTCAATTCCTGATTATATTTTTGGATGGAATAACCGGGTATCGTATAATAACTTTGAATTGAACTTTCTTATCCAGGGTTCTGAAGGAAACGACATTTTTAACCAGGCAAGAATACGCCTTGAAAATCAAAGCGAAGGAACAAGCATTCGTTTGCTTCACCGCTGGACGCCAGACAACCAGGATACTGATGTTCCTGCCTTTATTGATGCGGTTACCCGGCAAAATGCAGGCCTTCAAAATAAAGTTGTCCTGGGTAAAAATAACGGTGATAGAGGCCGGGTGCAAAGATATGTAGAGGATGGCTCTTATGTAAGGTTAAAGAATATCACCCTCACTTATTCACTTCCTGTATCTGTTACCCGCGCAATCGGAGTTTCAAAATTACGGGCCTATGTAAGTGCCACTAACCTTATAACTTTTACAGATTATACAGGATATGACCCTGAAGTGAGCGCGTATAATACCAACGACGCCCAGATAGGTGTGGATTTAAGTAATTATCCTACTTCCAAAATAATCACCTTCGGTTTAAACGTTACATTTTAATAATATACAGATATGAAAACAAGAATAATGTATCTACTTCGCTACTCCTTACTCTCTGTGGTTATCCTGCTATCGTTTTCATGCAGTAAAAAGCTTGAGGAAAAACCCATAAGTTCGGTACCTCCCTCCAGCTTTGGAAACTCGGTGCTTCAGATAGAAGCTGCCTACGCGGGATCGATGAACTATTTATGGAATTATTGGGAAGGTTATGGTTATGCCTACGGCCCATTCGTTAATGATGACCAGCTCAATAATGGTGATTTGACAATTCCCGCAGACAATGCCGATGACTTATGGAATCGTCATTATATGGCCTTGTTGAATATTAATAACGCTCTTGGTTCAATAAAAAGCGGCAATATAAAAGGAGAAACGCAGGAAACACTCGATGGATTGGAAGGGCAAGGAAAATTCTTACGTGCTCATAACTATTTTATGCTGGTGCGGATGTTCGGCGGCGTGCCATTAATTACAGAAGATACCCCGGATCCTATTTTGAACCCGATGGCACGGGCTTCAGTTGCCGATGTTTATGGATTAATTGTCAGTGATCTTACATTCGCAGCCGCCCACCTTCCTGAATCGTGGGATGGTGCTCCGGGAAAACCAACCAGCGGCGCTGCAAAAGGCATCCTGGCTAAGGCGTACCTTGCTATGGCAACCTATCCGCTGAATGACCCAAGCAATTATCAGAAGGCTGCCGATGTAGCGCTTGAAGTAATGACGTCGGGCACTTACCATCTCGTTGATTCAGTAGACCAGGTATTTAGCCTGAATAATAAGTATGGCCCCGAAATGATGTGGAGCTATAACTCAACATATGACGATATTGCTACTGATCCGGAAATATGGACAACTGAGGATTATTTTGGCGCATGGGGTGATGCTGCAGTTGACACATCCTTTGAACACAGGTGGCCCGATCAAAAAAGAAAAGAAGCCTACCTGTTTACCGATTGGGGTGGAAAACATTATACTGATTTTCCGGAACAGGTGCCGTACTGTAAAAAATTCTTCTTTTATATTTCAGCTGACGATTTCCAGGGATATTCTTCTATCGTAAATTACCCGATCATAAGGTATGCAGACGTCCTTTTAATATATGCAGAAGCAGCCAATATGGCCAGTGGTGGAGGTACGGCCCCACAAAATGCTGTTGATGCAATTAACCTTGTGATCAACCGGGCTAATGGTTTTGTGCCCAACGCGGGACATCCGTTGCTAACAACTTCAATGACAAAAGCAGCATTTGATGCCGCGGTCATACAGGAAAGGAGTTGGGAGTTGATGTTTGAAAACTGCGACCGTTGGTTCGATATCTGCAGAAAGAGAATATTGGACGATCCTAATGTAACCGTTCGTGCGGCTGACAGGGCTAATTTTACAGAAGATGACTACCTGTTCCCGATCCCTGAAACTGATTTAAGGATCAATAAAATGCTGATACAGAATCCCGGTTATCCAACACCATAAATCTGGCGTATCAATCGGAATTGAAAATTTCAACAATATTCTCAAAGGGTGTTGAGTTCATGGTTGCGCAACTTCCTAAGATCAGGGAAGTGGATTATAATCATTGGTTAATAGGTAACTACCTGGGCATTTTATATATTTTTGAAAAAGGAAATTTATCCCGCTAATCCATATCAGTTTTTTTTATGCTAATTTATCATGTTATGACATAATCGGCAGCATGCCATTTGTTGCAATTGACTACGCAGGCCCATGATACCGCTAACTTAATCACGATTACGGCCTGTTATAATTTTTATCGAATTATTTGAAAATTTACACAAACGTTTGCCTGTTCATTTTCACAGAAGTGTGAGTATGTTTGATTCTGTCATATCCAATTCAAAATTTTTCTGAAGTTGAATAAAAAAATATACATCGGGTATGCCCTGGTAGTTCGGGCAGCCAATTTCCTTTTTGCCATTTTTCTTTTATCATCATGCCAGTCTCAAAACGGGGAAATTAAACAGGCAACAGTGGACCCCCATTGGGAAAAACTCGGGCCCGGTGGCGGTGGTGCTACCTTTATTCCAACTTTCTCATTTAACTCACCCAAAGATTTCGTGGTGCGTTGCGATATGACAGGTTCCTATGTCACGGATAACGGAGGAAATTCCTACCACCAGGTAAATTTTCCAAATGGAGCCTCTGCCTATGCATACGATCCAACGAATAAAAATACCCTGTACATTGGATCAACTTTTTTAAACCGTTCAACCGATGACGGTAAAACCTGGCAGCAGTTGTTTCCTGCTCCATCAGCAATTAAATCAGAAAAATTCGAAGGTGATCATGCCGGTTTCTCGGTAGCGTTAAAAGACACAACTTTATTTAATGGCAGGCATGAGATAAGCGCTATCCGTGTTGATCCATCACAACCGGGCAGGATGTACTTCAGCAAGGGCGCTGAATTATTTTATACCGCTGATAGCGGCCAGTCATGGAAGAAAGTGATCCTTAACAAGCCTGTGCTATCGATCTATACCAATAATACGACTGCGAAGAATGATCTTTTTATTTTTACCGGGAGCACCGTCTACACTTTCAATAAAGAAACGCACGAGCTTTCAGGCAAAGAGGTTCCTCAAACAATGTCGCCGGTTTTTAGTTATTCGTCAGGCGCACTTTCCAATAATGGGAAGATCGTATTTTATGCCCTCCACTATGATGTTAAACAGGAAATCAATGGTGAATTTGGATACAGCGAGGTTTGGCGTTCTGAAGATAAAGGCGAAAACTGGAACAGGATCATGGATACAGTAATTACAAATCATGATGGTATAAAGCCCAGTTATTCGATGATCAGTTGTGCAGAAGCTGATGCTGCGCAGGTATACCTGGTGTGTAACCGTTATGAAGAAAAGAAGGACAGCAAATTATTGTATTGGTACGGCGCATTAAAAACAAATGATGCGGGTAAAAGCTGGAACTGGGTTTGGAAGGGTGGAGGCGGTTCGGGGAAATATGGAGTGAAAGACGGAATCGGTGTGGCCAACCTGGAAGATGCGTGGGCCGAAAAGGCTTTTGGCGGCGAATACATACGTTTGATGGATGTGGGCGTTTATCCGGCTGATGGTAATGTGGCTATTGTGACCGATTGGTACCGGACAATGAAAACAATTGATGGCGGTAAAACCTGGACGCAGGTGTACAGCGATCCGCGCCCCGATGGAAGTTTCAGTAGCAGGGGAATGGATGTAACTACCGCCTATGGTGTGCACTTTGATCCATTTGATAGCAACCACATTGCAATAAGTTATACAGATATTGGCTATCATCATTCATACAACAGGGGCAAGAGCTGGACAAGATCTGCTACAGGCGTTCCTGTTGAATGGATAAATACGTGTTACTGGGTTGTGTTTGATCCACTTGTAAAAGACAAAATATGGTCGGCCTGGTCGGGTATGCACGATTTTCCAAGGGGAAAAATGACGCGGGATCCCCGGTGGAAAGAGCGTGCAAAAGGCGGCATCTGTGTTTCTAATGATGGAGGTAAAACCTGGAAGCCAACGGCTGAAGGTATGGGAGATAATTCCCCCGCGACTTCTATCGTATTAGATAAAAAATCACCTTCCGGTAACCGCACACTTTATACAAGTGTATACAGTAAGGGTGTATTCAAATCTACCGACGACGGTAAAACCTGGGCTTTAAAAAATAAAGGGATCGAAGAAAATACCTGTGCTTTTGAACTTACACTTGCCGGTAACGGCAACCTGTTTCTTACAGTAAGTGCAACACCTATGCATAAGGATGGAAAAAAAGGCCGCGGATTTTATTCGGGTGCAGTGTACCGGTCTACTGATGGCGCCGAAAACTGGACGAAACTAAATGTGACGCCCGGCTTATTATTCCCCAATGGTATCGGCATTGATCCAGGGAACCCAGACCGCTTGTACCTGGGATGTTGGGCGAATATAGATTTGAGCGATCTCATTGGGGGAGATGTGGCACGATCAACGGGAGGCAACGAAATTCTAAAAATGAAAGGCGGGATCTTTCTTTCAGAAGACGGTGGGAATACCTGGAAAAGCATCTTCGATGACAAGCAGTATATATATGATGTCACCCCTGATGAATACCATCCCGGCAGGTTATACTGCAATACTTTCAACCGAGCGGCTTACCGGAGCGACGATTATGGCAAAACCTGGAAGAAAATAAAAGGATATGATTTTCATTGGGGCCAGCGGGTAGTCATAGATCGCAATGATCCTGAAAGTATTTATATAACCACATTCGGTTCCAGCGTCTGGCATGGAAAACCGGTGACTGAATAAATCATTATTCTAAATTCGATATGAAAAATTATTTCTTTTCGTTAAGTTCTGGTTTCTCTAAAGGCGGGAAATTTGTCATTACTATCCTTATCTTTTTTGTCATTGCAACTCTTGCAGGCTGTAGCACTTCGAAGGAAAAAAAGGATCCAAATGAAAATGCAACCTTGCAAGCCGGTGCGGGGAAGGATGCATGGGAAACGATTGGGTATGGAGGAGGTGGAGCAATGTTTTATCCGGAGGTTAGTCCTTTTGATCCAAAATATGCATTTGTAAGTTGTGATATGACCGGCGCTTATGTCACATATAACAGCGGAGAATCATGGAGAATGTTTAATCTCCACAGCCCGGTTCGTTATTATGTTTTTGATCCATTGGATCCAAACACGGTTTATGCAAAATCCGTAGGCTTATTTAAAAGTACAGATAAAGGCATTACCTGGAATCTTTTATACCCTTCTCCTTCCGAAACAACAGGCCTTGTGGCAAAAGGTGATCACGCACAGGAAATTGTGGTGACACGCGACAGCACAATAAGAGAGGTGCAGGCCCTTGCCATTGACCCTGCGGATTCCAAAAAACTATTCGCAGTTATATCAATTGACAAAGCCATAGCACTTTATATTTCAAGTGACGGCGGATTAAAATGGGTGAAGGAAAAAGAACTTGAAAAACAGGCAAAAAATATTTACGTCCTGCCTTCTTCACCAAAAGATAACCGGACCCTTTATATTACCGGAACCACGGGCATAACGGTAATGGCTAATCGAAATTTTACAATAAATAAAGCACCTGTTGGTGCATCCCTTACACATTTTACCGGCGGGTTTGATACAAACAATAACCGGTTTATTATATATGCCATTTCGGGTAAATCCTATTTTGATCCTAAAGGAAATACATCGGGGATCTATTATTCTGAAGATGGCGGTACCTCCTGGCAGAACCGGCAGGAGGGCCTTACCGGTATGACGATGACAGGCGCTACCCTGCCCGAATGGAGGACCATCGCTACTTCTTCAGGCCACCCGGGCACTGTATATGTATCCTATAATAATTTGAAAGCAAATAGCGATACCAGTTTTATAGGCGTAGCAAAAAGTGAGGATTTTGGAAAAACGTGGGTACTGTGCTGGAAAGATATTATCAAAAAGAATGGCAACCTTCCTTCTGTAAATTTTGCAGGAGGCTGGATAAATGACCGTTTTGGACCCACCTGGGGAGAGAATCCATTTTCAATTGGTGTATCTCCATCGGATCCCGGAGTTTGCTATGCCACAGACTTTGGAAGAACCGTTACCACCCTGGATGGAGGGAAAACATGGCAGCAGGTATATACCAAAAGAAAACAAAATGCCGGCTGGGTGTCAAGGGGATTGGATGTGACTACCGGATACCTCATCACATCAGATCCTTTTGATAAATACCATATGTTTATTTGTAATACGGATATCGGGCTAATGGAAAGTACCGACGGTGGGATGAGTTGGGCGAGTGCAACAAAGAACAATGGAGTGCCGCGAAAATGGCAAAATAGTACTTATTGGATCGCATTTGATCCGGAAGTTAAAGGGAAAGCCTGGGCGGCGATGAGCGATGTTCATGATCTTCCGAGGCCAAAAATGTTTCGCAAAAATGGAATCAATGGATATGAGGGTGGAATTGTAATTACTGAAGATGGAGGAAAAACATGGAAGCCTTCAAGCAGTGATATAGGAGAAGGTGCTTTTACACACCTATTGCTTGACCTGTCCAGTAATAAAGAATCAAGAACATTATATGCAAGTGTATTTGGTAAAGGTGTTTATAAATCAGTTGATGGTGGAAAAACATGGAAGGAAAAAAATACTGGTATCGCCGGTAACGAACCTTTTGCCTGGAGAATTACTAAACGCAATAAGGATGGCGCATTATTCCTGGTAATTAACCGGAGGAGTGATGATGGCAGTATCGGAAACGCCGGCGACGGAGCTGTTTACCGTTCCGACGATGGTGCAGCGTCCTGGAAAAAGGTGGCACTTCCTTCCGAAACCAACGGCCCGATGAGTATCGTGGCAGACGAAGAAAGTAGTGGAAGGCTTCTTTTATCTGCATGGGGCAGGGATACAAAAGGAAAATTATCACCGGACATTGGAGGAGGAATATTTGTTTCCAAAGATGATGGGCGATCATGGATACCTGTTCAGCAAAAAGATCAGCATATTCACGATATTACTTATGATGCATTGAGTAAAACTTTTTACGCATGTGGCTTTAATGGCTCGGCTTACAGTTCGGAGGACCGCGGTGAAACATGGACGCGCATCAAGGGTTACAATTTCAAGTGGGGTAAAAGAGTTGACCCCGATCTGTTGGACCCAGGCAAAATTTATGTGATAACATTTGGTGGTGGCGTATGGCATGGTCCCGCTAAAGGCGATAAAAATTCTACAGAGGATATTCTTACACCGGTGTTGAAATATTGATTTTGTGGTTCATCTTTTTACATGTTCTGCAGTCAAAGATGGTATCTAATTCATCCGTTCATTAATTTATCATGAAAAGATCTCTGTATGCAATTGGCTTCATTTTGAATTTTTGTGCAACATCAGCAGCGCAACAAAAAGCCACAGTTAGGGAATACAGTAAAACTTTTACAACCTATCCATTTTCAGATCCCGATCCCATACCACAGTTTGGCAAGATCTATCCATATTTTCGTTTTGACGGCTACACCGATAAGCCTATTCAAAAAGATTGGAAGGTAGTGGAATTAGAGAATGACTATATCAGGGTAATGATCTTGCCCCAAATCGGTGGTAAAATTTGGACCGCAATTGAAAAGTCCACGGGTGAGCCATTTATTTATTATAACCACGTTATAAAATTTCGCGATGTTGCTTTACGCGGTGCGTGGACCAATGGCGGAATCGAAGCAAATTACGGCATCATCGGCCATACCCCCAATGTAGCCACACCCGTGGATTATACAATAATTCATAAAAGTAACGGAAGCGTTAGTTGCGTGATAGGTGTGCTGGATTTACTTACCCGAACGACCTGGAGGCTTGATATTAACCTGGAAAAAGATAGAGCCTATTTTACTACCAGCTCATTTTGGTATAATGCCTCAGCCGTTGAGCAGCCATATTATAACTGGATGAATGCCGGTATCAAGTCAAGCGGTAATCTTCAATTTATCAACCCGGGAACAAAATACCTGAGCCATGAAGGGGAGTATAAAAAGTGGCCAGTTTCAGAAGACGGAACAGATCTTTCCTTTTATGATAATAATGATTTTGGTGGATATAAATCCTATCATGTGTTTGGCAAATATTCTAATTTTTATGGTGGTTTTTGGCACGATGAAGATTTTGGGATGGGACATTTCGCTACCTATGATGACAAAGCAGGAAAAAAGATTTGGCTTTGGGGATTGTCTGGCCAGGGAATGACGTGGGAAAAACTGTTGACGGATACCGATGGCCAGGAGGTTGAAGTACAGAGTGGGAGATTGTTTAATCAGCCTCAGGGGACAAGCTCATTCACGCCTTTTAAGAACAAAGGCTTTCTTCCGCATACTACCGACACATGGACAGAATATTGGTTTCCGGCTGTAAAAACCAGGGGGATTGTCATTGGCAATAATTACGGAGTGTTGAATATTAAAAAAGACAATGGCTGGTTCATAATATATTTTTCGCCGTTACAAGCGACTAACGACGAACTTCATATAACTGCAGGAAATAAAAATATTTATTCCAAAAAACTAACGCTGCAACCACTTCAGCTTTTTGTCGATTCATTTCAATTCAATAACACCTCCGGTGATTACATAGTAACATTGGGCGCACATAAATTGGATTATGAATCGGCGCCAACTGCGAATGAGATTGGCAGGCCTGCCGAAACTCCAGTTGATTTTGACAGGAATTCTTCATTCGGTTTATACATGCAGGGCAAGGAAGAGATCCATAAAAGATACTATGTACTGGCAGAAAAAAAATTAAGGGAATGTCTTGCGAAAGAGCCTTATTTCACGCCTGCATTAGTGGATCTTTCAATGATATTGTATAATAACAGGCAATACCATGAGGCCCTGGAAATGGCTAAAAAGGCATTATCAGTAAACACCTATGATCCGGCAGCCAATTATTACTATGGATTGATAAATAATAAACTTGGCAACACCGTTGATGCCAAAGAAGGGTTGGATTGGGCGTCAACAGGAATGGAATACCGCAGTGCAGCTTATACTATGCTCGCAAATATTTATTGTAAGGAAGGTAACATTTCCAGGTGCATTGAATATTCGCAGAAAAGCATTGATTTTAATAAATATGCAGTTGACGCCTACCAGTTGCTTGCTGTTTGTTACCGTTTGTTGCAAAATAAACAGGAAGCCGGTAAGGCGCTTGACACGCTGCTTGCCTACGACCCGCTTAATCATTTTGCACAGTATGAAAAATATTTATGGAGTGGGCGTGATGCTGAAAAAGATCATTTCACAGGAATGATAAGGAATGAGATGCCGCATGAAACCTTTTTGGAACTGGCGATTTGGTACAATACTATTGGACGGACTGAGGAAGCTGATAATGTTTTAAAATTAGCTCCGCAACATACAGAAGTCTTGTATTGGCAAGCTTTTCTTGAAAACAAATTGCTGGATACTTCAAAACTCGATCCTCAACTGGTTTTTCCCTTTCGTCCCGAAACCGCGGACATTTTAGAAACGCTCATCGAAAAAAATGATCACTGGTTATTGAAGTACCACCTTTCTTTGATCGAATGGTATATGAACCACATGCAAAGAGTAAAGGAACTGTTTGCACAAATTGGCAATCAACCAGGTTATGCACCCTACTATGCAACCCGTGCCAGCTTATACAAAAACGATAGCCTCTATACGGCGCTCAATCTTGCAGACCTGGTTCATGCTGCCGAAATTGACCCGAAGCAATGGAGGTTTGGGGCAAACCTTGTTGAATGGTATATTGCCAGGCATGAGCCACAAAAAGCATTACCTGTAGCCGCGAAATATTACCTGCAAGATCCTGCAAATTATCATATCGGCATGTTGTATGGCAAGTCACTTATTATGAACCATGACTACGCTGCGGCATGGAAAATCATGAAGAAATTGGTCATATTGCCCAACGAGGGATCTACGAATGGGCGTGATATATATAAGGAAGCGGTAATGATGCTTGCAGTGGAACAAATGCGAAAAGAAAATTATTCCAAAGCGGTAAGTTATGTCACAGATGCAAGGAAATGGCCGGCGAACCTTGGTGTTGGAAAGCCTTATGAAAGCGACATCGATGAGCGCCTTGAAGACTGGCTGGCATATGAATGCTTTTTCAGGCTGGGTAATACAATGGCAGCAAAACAAATGCTCGATAAGATCCTTTTATTTGACCGTGATAAAAATGCCTACGGAAGACATATTTCAACCGTGAATCACCTGGTTACTTTATGGGCATTGCGAAAAAACGGTAAAGAAAAAGATGCTGAAAACATCCTGCAGTCATTGTCGGAAAATGATCCGGGTAACACAATTCTTCAATGGGTTGATGCAACCTTTCATGGCAAAGATGCAGCGTTGCCTGATGACAAAGCCTATGATGAAAATTACCGGATAATAAGATCGCTGCCCGCCTTCTCAAAACAATAATTATTGCAAATGAATATTGTTAGATTAAGGAAGGGCTTTAGAATAAAAATTCATAAATAATTCTTTAATGCGAAAATATACTGTGACCTTAGCCGATAATTGAATCTTCCTTTTTTTGTAATAAAATCTAAGTAATTATCCTACCTTTTGAAGTAATGAATCCTATGGGCAGTAAGATGTTTAATTTCCTTGCAGTACAATTATAAAATCATTGAATCTGTCAGACCTTTACACCACATATCATTTATAAAAAATTATCTAATGGCTTTCAATAAAAATAAAATATTTATGCTGCGATACAAATGGTTAATTATCCTGTCAGTTATTTCAATGCCGGTATTTTCACAGCAGGCGTCTCAACAAAATATTAAATATTATGGCAGGGAATACTTCCTCATTGAGGGAACCACAATTCCCGAAAGTGAAAAAGAAAGCCCCTACGACCGCCTCCCCATTTCTTATAAAGCAAAAGTAAGGCCACCTGTGTGGGATCTGTCTAAAAATTCGGCCGGCATTTCTATCGGGTTCTTATCAAACTCCACATTGATAAAAGTAAAATGGGGGGTGATGAATGATAACAAAATGAACCATATGGCCGAAACAGGAATCAAGGGTGTTGACCTATACTGCAAAGTGGACGGCACATGGAAATATATAAACACAGGCCGGCCGGAAGGAAAAGAAAACGAGGCTTTATTGGTGAGCACACTTGCACCGGTTGTGCGTGAATACAGGATGTTCCTTCCACTATATGATGGAGTATCACACTTAGAAATTGGCATTGATTCGGTCGCCACGATAGAAAAGGCCGTGGCAAATAAATACCTGCCCATCGTTTTTTATGGAACCAGTATAACACAAGGTGGGTGTGCATCCAGGCCTGGCATGGCCTATAGCAATATTATCTCCCGTAAGCTTGGCGTGGATTGTGTAAATTTTGGATTTAGCGGCAATGGCAGGATGGAACCTCCTGTTGTTGAGGTTTTGGCCGCTATGCAGGCTTCATTTTATGTGATAGACTGCGTGCCGAATATGAGCCTTGAAGAGGTTCAGACTAATGTTATACCGCTGGTAGAAACCATTCGGGCAAAACACCCAAAGACCCCAATAGCCTTTGTTGAAAATCTTCAATATGCAGGAAGCTTCTTTCAGAACAACATACGCGATGATATAAGTGCGAAAAATAAAGCGCTAAGGGCGGGGTATGACAAACTAATATCAAAAGGCGTAACGAACCTGGTTTATATTGAGAGTAAAGGGGGCATCGGCGATGACAATGAGTCAACCGTTGATGGAGTTCATCTTACTGATCTTGGCTTTATGCGTTTTGCCGATTATCTTATTGCAGCGTTTAAAAAAAATAACCTGGTCATCACTAAATAATAACTTTCATTTACTGTGTCTTACAAATAGCATCGGGCGTATAATTCAGTAATCCCATTATTATCTATGATAAAATTTCTTATGATACTATCGATGGTGCTGCTATCGGATGCCGGTGTTTTATCTCAAGCAAAAAACACTTCACCCGGCTGGACCATTTCTGCCCTCCCATCATCAATACGATTAAACCCGGTTACTAATAAAATAATAGACGAAAAATATTACACCGTTGACAGCATTGCTCCCAAAGAAAATTTACTGGATAGAAACTGGGTTTATAATGGCAATAAAGTTTCACTAAAAGCAGCGAGGGGCGAATACATTTCATTTCAACTTGTAATTATCAATAATAATCCCGACTCTGTTTTAAAAGATATCAAAATTGATATGCCTTCCTTTCGTAGTGATTCTGTTGCGTTAAAAATAAAGCCTGAACTCTTTTTGGAATGGTCAGTGAAAGTTCAAACTCCAAGCACCGGGTATCCTAAAGCTTCACTGGGAACCGGGTGGTACCCCGATGCGTTAATCCCCTTCAAATACCTGCAACAGGATTCAGTGAAGAACAACGAACGACTTGTTTATCCGCTGTGGCTGCCAGATTTTAATAATCGTATCGACGGCCAGAAGTCGCTCATAATTTGGGTGGATCAATATGTCCCGTTTCAATATGCAGATGTAAAACCAGGAGTATATACTACTGCAGTTTCAGTTACTATAAATGGAGAAACACAAAAACTGGCTTGCGACCTGGCCATTTGGGATTTTGCAATTCCCAATGAAAATAAATTGAAGGCAAGCCTGCAGCATGAAGGATTTCTTTCCGGCATGAACAAAGAAGCGGAACTGGAAGTTTACCAGCTCTTCAAACGAAACCGGGTAGCACTTATGGATCCGACCTATAAACCTGGACTGGTAGTTTCACATGGATCGCCATTAAAAATTAACTGGGCGTCTTTTGACGGGCGCCTTAAGAAATATATTACAGGAGAAGCATTCACGAAAAAATATGGTTACAATTATGGACCGGGATATGGTGAGCCTATTGAAACATTTCTATTGCCCTTTGATGTATATGGCAAACATGGAACTGCGGGATGGCCGGACGTAGGTAAGCCGGATGTAGAACGCGAACTATCAAATCAATCCCAATATGTCGATATTATAAAAATGGTGCGTAGCCATCTTCAGTCTTTTATAAATCTAAAGAAAACAGACATAACAGTTTACCTGAATGGATTAGACGAGTCTTATTTCCCTGAGGCATGGTCACGAATGGTTTACTATGGAAATATGTTTCATAAGAATTATCCTGAAGCACAGTTTAGAGTAGATGGTGGTTATACCGAAGATGCTATGAAAATAATCGGAAAATCAATTAATGCATGGGCAACTCATACGATTAATTATAATGTAGATGAAATAAAAAAATACCAGGCTATGGGGATCAAAGACTGGTTGTATGGTCCGATGATTTATGAAAGCAAGATCAATAGCTGGGTCGGAAGTTCCACCTTTATTGATCTGCCACTGGTAAATGACCGGGCAATCAGCTGGAGCTGCCGTAAGTATAATACCTATTCCTGGATCAGTTGGGGAATAGGATCAGGGTGGGAGCGGGCCTGGTATGATCCTGAAACGTGGAAGGATGCCTACAAGAAAGGGTCAGAAGCCGATTCGGTATTTAACTATAAAAAGTTAAATGGGAGTGCTTTACTTGTATATAGCCCCGGTATTGTACCCAATGTTGATGGTCCTTGCCCTTCGGTCAGGTTAAAGACCATGAGAAATGGTGTTCAGGAATATGAGTATATGCGGTTATTGTCTCACCTTGATAAGAATAATGACCGGGTTAATATTATTATCAATAGTATCATCAATCAACCTTTCGGAGTAAATTCGATTGGCAACCTCGACGTTTGGAGTTACCATGCTGAAAAATGGGATGCTGCCCGGGTTAAACTTGGAGATTTAATCGCACAACGGAGCGCACATTGAAAATAGTAAAACTGTTATCGTTATTTATATTGTAATACAGGTGTTCTAAATATGCTGAAAGGTTTATTACATTGCAATCAATTATTAGATCAGGTACGGTATATCAAAACCAG
Organism: Ginsengibacter sp.; assembly: GCA_039934515.1. Lineage (GTDB taxonomy): Bacteria > Bacteroidota > Bacteroidia > Chitinophagales > Chitinophagaceae > Ginsengibacter. Next base: position 8,317 of record JBDTLZ010000296.1, on the reverse strand, counting down.
GCTGTAAACGTATTGAAATTTGCAAAAGCCTTATTTTCATAAACAAAATAATAATCTCCCTGTGTTTGCATGAATATTTATTTAAGAAACCTTACACCAATTGGTTATAAAAAATAAGATTGATGAACAACTGCTTTTCTAAAATCAACTTTTGCGCCGGGCTTAAAGTCATATTCATAGTGTCAGTTTTCCCCATTACAACTTTCGCCATTAATCCTTCCAGCTATGACAGGGCAATCGATAGCGTGCCGCATGTTTTCGATTCGAATAAAACAAACCTTATTGAAAATATCCTTATACGTGAAGCCGCGCTTAAATATCCCTTACATCCTTTGCCACAAAATAAAACTGCCTGGGATGCCTACAGGATCCAATTGAAAAATAGGATCATAAAAAAGACAGGTGCACTCCTTAACCAAAAACTCCCATTGAATTTACAAGAGACGGGTAATGTACAGATGCCAGGTTATTCAATTAAGAATATCGCCTTTCAAACACGGCCGGGAATATATGCCACCGCCAACCTATACATCCCGGAAGGCACGGGGAAATTTCCCGGTGTGATTGTAATGATGGGGCATAGCACCACAGGCCGGCTGTATGACAAATACCAATCAGTAGGAATTACACTGGCATTACATGGTTATGTGGGTCTTTGTATTGATCCCTGGGGCTCCGGTGAAAGAACTACCATTCATGGTGTTTTTGAAGATCATGGAGATGAAAATAATCTTGGATTCGCACTAATGGATATTGGCGAGTCTTTGATGGGAATGCAGGTAACCGATAATACCCGGGGAGTGGACTTGCTCGATTCACTTCCCTATGTTGATCATAATAATATTGGTGCCACTGGTTCAAGTGGCGGCGGAAACCAAACGATATGGCTTACGGCAATGGATGATCGCATTAAAGCCGCAGTACCTGTGGTAAGTGCGGGAACCTATGAATCGTTTGTTATGGGCTCGCCGTGTATATGCGAAGTATTGACAGATGCATTGACTTTTACTGAAGAATCAGGGGTTCTTGCTTTGATTGCGCCAAGATCTATAAAAATGTGTAATCATGAAAAGGATGCCAATGCTGCTTTCAATCCCAGGGAAATGCTGCGTAGTTATAAAAATGCGCAGCCGGTATTCCGGATGTTGGGCGCGGAAGCCAACATTGCCTATGATACATTTAATCTTACCCATGGTTATTGGCCTGAAGATCGGGAATCTATGCTCGGCTGGTTTAATCTGCATTTAAAAGGAACAGGTGCCGGAGCCCGTGTAACAGAATTGCCTTTCAATACACTTCCTAATGAGAAAATAATGGTGTATGCATCCGGTAAAAGAGATCCTGGAGTATCAACCACCGAAAAATTTTGTAAACAAAAAGGAAAGGAATTAAGAAACAGTTATTTAAAGAGCACATCCTTTGATATTCAATCAAAAAGAGCCGGGCTAAAAAACATATTACGGGTTAATGAAAAATCAATCCTTAAAAAAATACATAATTACGGCACTACACAAAATTGGCAAAAAATAGGATTAGCGACTTCTGATAACAAGCTTATTCCAGTGTTGTTGTATCCACCCGGTGTTGCTTCAAAGGAAATCGTAGTTGTAAGTGGCCCCGGTGGAAAAGAAAGTATATCGCCTTCTTTAATTGAAGAACTAATAAAGTCGGGCTCTGGAATTGCCCTCGTTGATTTATCCGGAACGGGCGAAACTGCATCGCCTTCGCTGCACTCTTACGATAGTGTTGGAAGGCTTCGCGTTTTATCCAAGTCTTATTTATTATTGGGGAAAACTGTTTTGGGTGAATGGGTAAAAGAACTTGGCATTGTTGAGCGGTTTATTCATAATAAATACCCTGGAGGAAAAGTAAGTTTGTATGGGATTAAAGAGGCAGGCCTTGCTTGTTTATATCTTGCAGCGCTTGGAGAAAATGTAGCAAGTGTTTCGTTGTACGCCGCACCGGTCAGCTATTTATTCGATAACCGGGATTCAATAGAATTTTTTAGTACAGGCATTCACCTCCCTGGGTTTTTAAACTGGGGTGATGTTTCATTAGCATCGGCATTAAGCGAAAAAAATATAACTTTCATAAATCCAGTATCGATGTCGGGTCGGCCTGTTACCGGGCAGATGCTACAAGCGTGCAAAAAAGAATTTGAGCAAGAGAGGAAAATCATCGGGCGCAGTGGCAAAACAATTTTCAATTAATTAAGTAAAAGTGTGGTAAACGAAACAGTTAAGTGCTGATTTTAAGTTTTCAAAAAAAATGATCATTCTAAATCTTAAAATATTTACAATAAGATGGTTCTGTTAGGAATTGATCTTGGTGGAACGAAGCTGGCATTAGCCCTTTTTGATCAAAAAGGCAAAATATTGTATAAAGAAAGCCATCACCTGGGGACGCGCAAGGGAGCTCAGGTGGGCGAATTAATTGTACAATGTTTTCTAAAAATTAGAGACTCAAAAATTTATGGCGATATAAATTCTATCGGTATTTCGGTGCCTGGAATTTACAGGATAAAAACAGGTACTGTTTGGGCTCCCAATATTCAAGGCTGGGATGACTATGCGTTACTAAATGAAATTACCAGTTACACAGGAGGAATTCCTGTCACGATCGATAGCGACCGGGCCTGTTATATTTTAGGAGAAGTATGGCACGGCAATGCAAAGCGGTGTAAGGATGCAATTTTTTTAGCCGTGGGTACAGGCATCGGGGCAGGCATTTTAATTGGTGGACATGTTTTGAGAGGCGCACATGATATCGCAGGAGCAATTGGCTGGATGGCACTTGAAAGGCCTTTTAAAAATGAGTATAGTGATTGCGGATGTCTTGAAAATTATACGTCAGGAGAAGGGATTGCAAAAACCGCCCGCGCTTTACTAAACGTAACAAAAGGGTATACCGGGTATCTAAATGCGAAGCCAATTGCAAAAATAAATTCTCATGATGTATTTGCGGCTTTTGACAAAAACGATCCCGTTGCAGTAAAAGTGATTCGATGGTGTATTGAATTTTGGGGCATGGCAGCAGCCAATCTTGTAAGTTTGTTCAACCCCGAAAAAATTATTTTTGGCGGAGGGGTTTTCGGACCGGCAATCCCTTTAATTCCGCAGATAAAAAAAGAGGCGGCGAAATGGGCACAACCTATCAGCATACACCAGGTTACTTTTCAATCATCGTCACTGGGGAGTGATGCGGGAGTTTACGGCGCCGGTTATCTTGCGTTAAAAAACATTCATCCATAATTATTCAGGAAATGATGTATAACAAAAGATTGCTTTTTGGTTCAGCCTGTGCGGGAATGTTATTTTTCGGTATCAGTTTAATTACGTTAGGCTCCGTGGTACCGGGACTTAAAGAAAAATTTCAACTTGACGAGATTTCTTCAGGCACGCTTTTTTCTATTTTACCTTTTGGGATCTTAATGGGATCTTTACTTTTCGGGCCTTTTTGCGATAAGTATGGCTATAAATTATTATTGGCCCTTGCATGCGTTTCAATGTTTGCCGGCTTCGAAGGAATCGCCTATGCACCGTCAAGATCGCTGCTACAAGTTTGTATTTTCTTATTTGGTTTTGGCGGAGGCATCATCAATGGTGCTACCAATGCACTTGTTGCTGATATTAGTGAAAATAGGAAGGGTGCTAACTTGAGTTTGCTGGGCGTTTTTTATGGGATTGGGGCATTGGGAATGCCATTCATTATTGGAGTTCTGGAGAACAGTTTTAATTATAGTATCATCGTGTCTATAGTTGGGTTTGTTACGCTTGTCGTGGGCATTTTCTATTTGCTTATTAAATTTCCTGTACCAAAACAAACGGACAACATAAAGGTTATGCCTGGAATTTCACTGTTGAAAGACGGTGCGTTAATCTTAATAGCATTTTTTCTTTTTTGTCAAAGTAGTTTCGAAGCCATTATTAATAACTGGATCACGACCTACCTTTCAACACAAATGTCTGTTAAGGCAAATAATGCATTGTATGCACTTTCTTTGTTTGTCGCCGGTATGACTGTTATGCGATTGTTGCTGGGAAGTATTTTTAGAAATACCAGTGCGGTAAAAATCTGGATTGGTTCTTTTTTATTGGCATTTTTTGGATTGCTCTTTTTAACGGCAGGTCATTCTTTCGCTGCGGCAGTTGTGGGATTAATATTGTTGGGAGCAGGCTTTGCCGCCGGATTTCCAATAATGCTGGGTTTTGTCGGGAACCGGTATAAGGAGTTTTCCGGTACCGCATTTAGTTTGGTTTTAGTAATCGCCCTTTGTGGAAATATGATCGTTAACTACTGTATGGGAATTATTGTGCAGGTTTATGGTATTGGTCAACTGTTGACGGTTGCCTTTGCAGAATTAGCAGTAATGACGGTATTGTGCATTTCTATCTTAAAAAAAATTAATACGAATAATTATTAAAGCAAAATTATGTTAGCAAAACAATGGCTCAGCAATGCCCGGAATATTATGTCTGAAATTGAAAACACACAAATGGACAATATCAGTAAAGCCGCGCATGTAATGGCTGATACCATAGAATGCGGACGGTGGGTGCACACATTTGGTTGCGGCCATGCTACTTTGCCAATTGAAGAAATGTATCCAAGAATCGGGGGGTTTGTTGGCTTTCACCCCATCATAGAATTGCCCCTTAGCTTCTTTACTAACATAACCGGCGAGATGGGTGTACACCAGTTTATTTTTTTAGAGCGCGTAGAAGGCTATGGTGTTGAAATAATGAAAGGGTACACGTTTGATAGCCGCGATACCATGTGGCTTTTTTCTCACACCGGTGTGAATAATGTGAATATTGATGTTGCTATTGAGGCAAAAAAGAAAGGGATGAAGGTAATTGTTTTTGGTTCTGCGGCTGAAGGAAAGGACAAAACGACAAAGCATTCAACGGGGAAAAATATTTTTCAACTGGCAGATATCGTTGTTGATACCTGCGCCCCTGCCGAAGACGCATCGGTTCCTTTAAAAAATCACGTCGATAAAATAGGACCTGTTTCTACTATGGCGTTTATTACGTGTGTGTGGATGACGATTACTACGGTTGCAGAAATTTTGGAAGCACGGGGTGTGAAGTTATTTATTCATCCATCCCACAATGTTCCGGGTGCCGGGGATAGCAAAGCACGTTTAGATGAGGCTTTGGGCGAATATAAAAAAAGGATTGCGGGAGTTTGATCCGTGCTTTTCAAATTGTTATTTCAACCACAACAGATCAATTGCGATACCTAAAAAAAGCCGCCATTACCGGTCGCCAACCCACAAAAAGCAGAATTGCAGGGAGTGATGCCCGGTAGTATTTTAAGGATATAAGGCATCGCCACTTTTTTAATTTTCCCTAATTTTGCATTCCGGATCTTTTTAGGATCATGATTTCAATTGCGATCCTGTAAAATTAAATACCTGTTATGTCTTATGTCCATCATTATAAAAATACTTTCTTACACGACGACTACGCCCTGCCTTTTCACTTACAGATCAATTTTAAAAAGCTGATCAATTGGTGGAAGGAGCAGGCTGCGCTTCCAGACCCTTTCGAATCAAACCGTGCAAAAGAGGTGATAAAGCGAATTGAAAAAACTCCGGAGCTTTCGAAACCATTCGATGACTTTAGCTATATAGAAAAGTACCGGGAAGAAATTCATTTGCTGCTGTCTCCATTTTTTCCTTCGCTTACCACAACCAACGAAATTAAAGCGGCAGGTATTCCATTCAGGCCTATGTTGTTTAATCTTACCAGCCGCTTCAGTGGTATACTTGATTTAGCACAGGACGATATGCTGATACCGGAAAGTAGCGCTGACCTGGTGTATATGTTTAGTTGCATCACCATTCTAAACAGTTATTACAAAGCCAACGTAAGCCTTTCTCCGAATTTATTTTTTAATATTCCTGATAAGCACACAGGGATCATCCGCCGGTACAGGGCTTTTATAAATGTTGACTTTACAGAGATCATTCCGGGTAAAGACGTAAAGCCGCTAACAGAAAAGGAAATTTATGAACTCACCAATAATTTTGGTAATACGGAGCTATGGAAGAAAAAAATTCCGCCAAACAGCTTTAAGTTTGAGGGATTCACTATCCTCACGCTTTTCGATGTTACCCGTGATGAATCTGTTTCCGCTTTGAAATTTGACCTGATAAAAAAAGACTCTTTAACGAGTTCCGTTATCCTTGAGCAAATACAGGCGAATCTTAGCGCAATGCTAAATATACCCAGGCTAAGAACAGGATTTATTTCATATGATAAGGAAAGGCAGTTATTGCAATCAATTGGTTTTGGCTTTTGGCACAGCATTGTGCTTTCAGATAAAAAAAATATAAAAATCGATGACGCGTTTTGTAACGAGTCCAATCTTTTCATGTTTGAAAAGAACCAACCGCTGGTATTCCAGGATATAGATCAAACGGTAAACAGCGAAAATATTTTTGTCAAAAAACTTTCGAAGCTGGGGTTGAGGAGTTACCTCGCCATGCCTTTATTTTATAATAATGAACTGATCGGAATACTCGAGGCAGGCTCCGAAGAGCCGAACGCCTTAAATACAATAACCGTTTACAAATTACAGGAAATATTATCGTTATTCACCATAGCGATGAAGCGTTCGCAGGATGAGATGAAGAACCAGATCGACGCCATCATCCGGCAAAAATGCACCGCCATTCATGCTTCGGTGGCCTGGCGTTTTATAGAAGCTGCAGAAAAATTCATTGAGTTAAAAATGAAGAGTGATGATGATATAATGGAAGATATTATTTTCCCTAATGTTTATCCATTATATGGCCAGTCAGATATCCAGGGTTCGTCCACCGAGCGCAACCGCTCTATCCAGTCCGATATTATTGAACAGCTATCGCTGGTAAAAAACATCCTGAATATCTCCGTTAAAAAATTCGGCCTTCCATTTTATAAAGACCTTCGTTTTCGTGTTGAAAATTACATACAACAATTGCGGAAGGAATTGTCGGCGGGAGATGAAAACATCGTATTGGAATTCCTAAAAAAAGAGATACACCCGGTTTTCAGCCATCTTCAAAGCCTTAACACTGAAATAAACGAGACACTGCAGCACTATGAAAGTCAGCTCGACCCGGTATTGGGGCTTATTTATAAAAAGCGGAAAGATTATGAACAAAGTGTTAAGCTGATAAACGAGAATATATCAGCATACCTCAACAAAACCCAGCAGGCGGCGCAGGATATGTTCCCGCATTATTTTGAAAAATATAAATCCGATGGAGTAGAACACAACATGTATATCGGCCAGTCACTGGTGAACAACCAAAAATTCAGCAAGATTTATTTGCAGAACCTTCGCCTCTGGCAACTGATGGTAACTTGTGAAATTGAAAACGAGATCCACCAGCTTAAACCCGATCTGAAAGCCAAACTTACCATATGCTCACTTATTTTGGTTCATAGCCAGCCGCTAAGTATCCGCTTTCGAATGGAAGAAAAAAAGTTTGATGTTGACGGGGCGTACAATGCCCGTTATGAGATCATCAAAAAAAGAATTGACAAGGCCACGATCAAAGATTCCAGCGAAAGGCTTACACAACCTGGAAAAATTGCGATAATATATTCAAATGAGAAAGAGGTTAAAGAATACATGAATTATATTAATTACCTGCAGTTCATTAATTATGTTGGCTCCGATTTAGAATGGCTCACCCTCAAAGACCTGCAGGGAATGACAGGTCTCAAGGCATTGCGGGTTTCTATATTGTATAACAGGACCGGTAAAATAAAAGAAAGTAAAGCCGTGGAGTTATTAAAGGAGATTGCGCATAACTAATTTCTCGTTATTAATTTCTTTCATGCACCGGGCGATGCAATACCCGCTCGTTATGCCTTGAAATTAACCAGTAATTTATTTAATTTCATTGGTGTTTAGATTAATTTTATTAGGTTAACTAAGGAAAAATCTTGAATGAGATTTAAAATTCAACGATCCCGGATACCGAACATTACGGTGTGAGAAGTTCATAGACGTTGCGCTGCTGCTATAATTGCAAATGCTAAAAACAAGGTAACCTTGTTTATCCTACTATGTTTTTGCATTGTTTTTTCCCGTTATTCGTACAATGGTGATTAATTAAGTTTTGCTATTACTAAATTGCCAATCGCTCTGCCCATGCCCCTCCCGGTGTTCAATGCATTTAAAAAATGTATGCCGCCGTACAGCCTGCTGATGCTTGCCTGGTCTGATGCTTCATAAAATGAATTGAACTTTCTTATGGGCCTTCCATAAGGCACTTCTGTTGAATCAAGAAAAGAATAATTATCCCCCACCATTT
>JBDTLZ010000295.1:0-4541 GCA_039934515.1 Ginsengibacter sp. | reverse complement strand
CATCCTGAGTAAAAAGAAAGGATTGGGAGCAGTTATCGGGGGCGTCGTTGGAGCCGCAGGCGGTTATATAATAGGTAAAAACATTGATAAAAAAAATATCGACAATTAAAATAATAAAAAGTGTGTACTCAAACCCGGTTTTACCTCCGGGTTTTATTTTCTCCAGGTGGATTTACCGGCGCAATACTTCTGCTTAAAATGATAAGCTGCATGGATTAATATGATAGCTGGTATAATAGAACTGTTTAAATTACGTTTATAGGTAACAACCATTTATTAGCCATCTTTAGTTTAGTTACTTTTTCTCAATTAGAATTCCTTAAATACCCTCATTATCAGTGAGCAGGTTTTCATACTTAAAGTAAATCAGGGATTACGTTGGCCTTCCAAAAGAAATAATCAGTGTTTGTTTTAGTAAGATTCAACCGGCCTGTTTGTGAGCACCAAAGCATGCCAGGGATTTATTTACATACTGTCACCCGATTTTTTAATTATTATTTAAAATGCCCTTGATGGCATTATTTATCACAAGGGAGTATCATTGGATATCCATTATTTACAACGGCTATAAAATAATTCAGCCAAAAATTAAAGTTTATGAAAAAAATGCTAATGATCATTACAATTGCCACTGTGTTTGCAGCGTGCAAAAGTGATTCGAAAACTGATTTAGAGACAAACAAGGTAATGCTTACAGATTCTGCAAGCTATCAAAATGGAAGTTCATCTTCCGATAAAGCCACAGAAGTACAAAAGGAAGCAAAACCTGTAGCAGTTTCTAAAAGCAGTAAATCAACAACGACCTCCACATCAACATCCGGTGGCGGGAGCACTGCCGCTACCGGCAGTTCGACTGCAACTACGACCACAACTTCCACCAAAAAGAAAGGATGGAGCAGCAGGGCGAAAGGCGCGGTAATCGGTGGCGCAGCCGGTGCTGTGGGTGGTGCAATCATCAGTAAGCATAAAGGAAGCGGTGCAGCAATAGGTGGCGTTATCGGCGCAGCCGGCGGATATATTATCGGTAACGAAAAAGATAAAAAAAATAACAGGTAAAATAACTCCCTTTAGCAGCTGATAATTTTAAGAATTTCAAGCTCTTTCATAAATTCTACAGAATTATGAGAGGGCTTTTTATTTAAGCAATTTACCGGGAAAATGGGTCACGATACACTTTTAACTGGCCGCCTGTAAAAAAATACATTTGAAGTGAACTCATTTGAATTCATAATGATAGGTTACCTTTATTATCTTTTTTTGGGATATTATTTTTCTATGACACAAGCTTTGGCATATTACATGATCTTTATTTAGCGTATTAAACCTTCAAACAAAATATAATGAAAAAATTTCTTAGCATTCCTGCAATATTATTGATGGGCCTCGTGTCCTGTAATTCCGGATCCAACGAAACTACTCCTGTTACGGATTCGACCGCTACCAGCACCTCCGATTCTATGGTGCATGCAGACACTTCCCATACCGCAATGAATATGGGAGCAATTGATGCGCTTCCTGCAATTCCTGAAGGGGCAAAAGTTTCATTTAAAAATTTAAAAGATGGGCAATCAGTGTCTTCGCCTTTGAAAGTTGAAATGGCTGCAACAAGAATTGCAGTTGATTCAGCATCAAAAGGAATAAAACCTGCATCCGGGCACTTTCATTTATTGATTGATGCGGGAGATTCTACAGAAACAGGTGTTGTGGTACCTAAAGACAGCACACATATTCATTTTGGAAACGCGCAAAAAGAAACAACGGTTACACTTACTCCAGGCAAACACAGGTTGGCATTGCAGTTTGCTGATGGCATTCACCGCTCCTATGGTAATAAATTAGCTGCGGCGATAACAGTCGATGTAAAAAAATAAAGAAAACAATTACCAGATAGTTCCAAAGTTCAATACTCCGGTCCCCGACGGGAATTTTTTGCCTTTAGTCCAACGTTATTTGTATAAAGTGCGACGGTCGTGTCATCTGTATTATCTCTTTGCCCTTTCATATTGTACCGGCCATGGCACTTCTGTGCCGAGTTGTTTTGCAGCATGCAAGGGGAAATAGGGTTCCCTAAGCAACTGCCTTGCCATTATAATAATATCTGCCTGTTGATTGCTAAGAACCTGTTCCGCTTCTTCGGCTGTAGTTATAAGCCCCACAGCACCGGTAAGAATGCCAATCTCTTTTTTTATTTTTTCTGCAAAGTGCGCCTGGTACAACGGCCCGACCGGAATTTTCTGAGCAATGGAATTCCCTCCAGAAGAACAATCTATCAAATCCACATCTTTGGTCTTTAAAACTCCCGCAAGTTTTACAGAATCTTCAATGGTCCATCCACCTTCAACCCAATCGGTTGCCGATATCCTCACAAATAATGGCAATTCTTCTGTTATGACTTCGCGCACGATATCAATAACTTCCAACAGTAATCTTATCCTGTTTTCAAAAAAACCTCCATATTCATCATGCCGATGGTTGGTTACTGGAGATAAGAATTCGTTGAGCAGGTAGCCATGTGCCGCGTGGATTTCAAAGACTTTAAATCCTGCTTTTAGCGCTCTTCGTGCCGCCGCACCGAAATCTTTAACAACTTTATTGATATCATTAAAGTTCATTTCTTTTGGCAGGGGGTCGCCTTCTATGAAAGCTATGGGGCTTGGCGCAAAGGTTATCCATGCCCCTTCGTCCTTTTGTAAAGCCTTACCACCTTTCCATGGACTGGAATTGCTTGCCTTGCGGCCGGCATGTGCAAGCTGTATACCTGGTACGGCGAGCTGGCTTTCAATAAAAGTAGTTATGCGTTTAAGAAAAGGTATGTGCTCATCTTTCCATATGCCAAGGTCATCGTGGGTGATTCTTCCTTCAGGTGACACAGCAGTAGCCTCGGTAATTACGAGAGCGGTGCCCCCAACAGCACGGCTGCCCAAATGCACAAGGTGCCAGTCATTGGCAAATCCATCAATGCTCGAATATTCGCACATGGGCGAAACCGTAATCCTGTTCTTTAGTTCAATGCTCCGGATAATTAAAGGTTCAAAAAGTAAGGACATGTTTTTATTTTATTTACAAATATGGACTGAATTTGTTTATAACGGTCTGGCGCCTGGAATAGAAATGGCAATACAGCTTATATCTCCGCCTGGTTTACATTTCATGATCTCGGTTATTTTAGTAGATTTCCTTTAAAAAATGATCCTTATTGTAAACAGAAACAACCTGTTGAAGGTTTTAAACTTATATGATACGCCCGTAACTTTTTAGCGCCTAACTTTGTGCACTAAAAAATTAATTATGACAGCAACAAAAGCATATGGGGCCAGGAGTGCGACCACGCCTATTGAACCGTTGAATATTGAGAGAAGAAGTCCAAAACCGCATGATATACAAATCGAAATCATGTACTGTGGTATTTGCCATAGTGATTTGCATACTGCGCGCAATGAGTGGGGCGGTACTATTTATCCTGCTGTTCCGGGACATGAGATTGTGGGCCGTATTACTGCAGTTGGCGAACATGTAACCAAATTTAAAACCGGTGATCTTGCAGCGGTTGGGTGCCTGGTGGACAGTTGCCGGGTATGTGAGAACTGCAAGCAGGGCCTGGAGCAATATTGTCTTGTTGGAATGGTAGGGACATACAACGGCAAAGAAAAAGATGGCAGCGGCATTACTTATGGAGGGTATAGTAAACAAATAGTTGTTCATGAAGATTTTGTTCTTCGCATTTCTGATAAGCTTCCGCTGGAAGGAGTTGCCCCGTTGCTTTGTGCAGGTATCACCACCTATTCGCCGTTGCGGCATTGGAAGGTTGGTAAAGGTGATAAAGTGGGTGTTGTTGGCCTGGGAGGGCTGGGTCATATGGGTGTAAAGCTGGCGGTTTCTTTCGGTGCCGAGGTTACGATGCTCAGCCATAGCCCGTCAAAAGAAAAGGATGCAAAAAGATTAGGCGCCCATAAATTTGTATTAACATCAGATGCCGGGCAGGCGCAGTCTGTAGCCGGGTATTTCGATTTTATTCTGGACACTGTTTCTGCAGAACATGATTATGCTTCTTACCTCAACATGCTCAAAACAGATGGAAAGTTGGTGTGCGTAGGCGCGCCTCCAACGCCTGCACAAATTCACGTCTTCAGCCTTATTATGAAGAGAAGAACGCTGGCCGGTTCCTTAATTGGGGGTATTCCTGAAACACAGGAGATGCTTGATTATTGCGCGGAGCATAACATCGTGAGCGATGTAGAGGTGGTCAATATTAACTATATCAATGAAGCCTATGAAAGAATGCTGGCAGGCGATGTGCGTTACAGGTTTGTGATTGATATGGCCACTTTGTGAGGATTTTAGGGAAAATGTGTTCAGGGCCTACTGTTCATCAAAGTGCATAATACACTTTTGTTTACAGTAGGCTCCTGTTTTTCATGATTTTACCACTCAATAATAGCGGGGGATTTCAGAACGAAACCATTAATTTTGCCATCCTGAATAAAAATGGTCCCGTAGTTCAATGGATAGAATAGAAGTTTCCTAAACTTTTGATACAGGTT
>JBDTLZ010000294.1:0-14652 GCA_039934515.1 Ginsengibacter sp. | reverse complement strand
ACAAGGATTGCTTCCCATGAGCTGTGGTGGGGAGCAATGGCGATGGACCTGGGTGCATTCACTCCTTTCTTCTATGCCTTTCGGGAACGGGAGTCTATCAATGATATAATGGAGGAAACGTGTGGCGCAAGGCTTACCATGAATTACATGGTTCCAGGTGGCGTAATGCAGGATATTCATCCCAATTTTCAAAAACGGGTAAAAAATTTTATCAGTTTATATAAATCGAAAGTGGGAGAATATAGTGAGCTGGTCACCGACAATATTATTTTCCAAAACCGCATGAAAGACGTTGGATATTTATCCCGGGAAGATGCCATTTCTTATGGCTGTTCCGGGCCGACGGCCAGGGGTAGCGGAGTTTCCTGTGATATCAGGAAATTATATCCCTACGAAATATATGAAAGGCTCTCGTTTGATGAAATATTGGAAACAGGAGGAGATTCATTTGCAAGGTATATGGTGCGCATCAGGGAGATGAATCAATCCATAAGAATAATAGAACAGCTGATCGATGAAATACCGGGAGGAGATTTCCAGGCTAAGACGAAAGCAGTATTGAAATTACCTAAGGGAGAATTTTACCAACGTGTAGAAACAGCAAGAGGGGACTTTGGGGTATTTATCGTGAGTGAAGGTGGCGCAACGCCTTACAGAATCAAATTCCGTTCACCGGGCTTTTCTAATCTTTCGGCCCTTGATCATATGGCAAGAGGCGGTAAGTTGGGCGACCTTGTAGCAATGATGGGCACGCTTGATTTGGTAATACCAGATATAGACAGGTAATGCCAAAGCTTTTCGAAGGCCCAATGCAACACCGTCAGCCGATAGTTTTTTATTGTAGTTATTTTAAATAAACAATTAAGAAGTACAATTTTCTATGTGGAGCTTTTCTAACATATCAAAATCTATAGACAGTTGGTTGCGGGCAAACTGTGGCCCCACCTGGGTTTTAGTGATTGAGATGGTGATCGCAGGGATATGTGTGATTAGTTTATTTGCAATACTCGGGCTCGTTTTGGTCCTCATGGAAAGAAAGGTTTCAGCATGGATACAGATTCGTCTTGGCCCCAACCGTGTAGGGCCCGGGGGAATGTTTCAATCACTTGCCGATACGGTGAAGTTGCTGGTAAAAGAAGGCATGACTCCCGACGGAGCTGATAAATTTTTATTCAACCTCGCGCCGTTCATTGCTATCATAGTAGCTATGTTGCTTATGGCTCCCATTGCCTTTGCAAAGGATTTTCAAATGTGGGATTTGAATATTGGCGTACTATATGTGTCTGCGGTTTCGTCTATTATGGTCATCAGTATTCTAATGGCCGGTTGGGCGAGCAATAACAAGTATTCACTGATGGGAGCGATGCGAAGTGGCGCTCAAATAGTGAGTTATGAATTATCTGCGGGGCTATCAATTCTTTCCATCGTTGTGCTAACCGGCAGCCTGAGCCTGAACGATATCATACAATCCCAGGCTGATGGCTGGTGGATCTTTAAAGGACATATCCCTGTAATTATTGCTTTCATTATTTTTATCATTGCAGTAACAGCAGAAACAAACCGGGCTCCCTTTGATCTTGCAGAAGCTGAATCGGAATTGACAGCAGGGTTTCATACTGAATATTCGGGAATGAAATTCGCTTTGTTTTTTTTGGCTGAATATGTAAATGTATTTATAGTATGTGCTATAGGGGCAACATTGTTCCTTGGAGGATGGATGCCCTTTCATATTGGGCATTGGGAAGGATTTAATCATATTATGGACTATATTCCATCAAGTATATGGTTCTTTGGGAAAACATTTTTCCTGATATTCCTGATCATGTGGTTCAGGTGGACTTTTCCAAGATTGCGTATCGATCAGTTGTTAAACCTGGAATGGAAATATTTACTACCGATAAGCATGTTCAATATCTTGCTGGTAACATTAATGGCAATAATGGGTTGGCATTTTTAAAAATGATACTTTTTAAAACGAAAGAGAAACAGCGATATAACAGATTAAATTAAAATTCATCTATTGAATACTGTAAATAAAACCGGTAACATTTTAAATAATGAGTAGTTCTTCAGATAAATCCGGCCCCTCATCTAAGTCCACGGGAGGATTGGGACATTATTTAAAAGAAGTTTTTAACGGGCTTACATCGCTGGTAACAGGCCTTCGCCGTACCCTCTATTATTTTTCACATCATAAAGAGATTATCACGCAGGAATATCCGGACAATCGTGAAACGATGAACTTGCCTGAACGATTTAAGGGCGAAGTAGTGATGCCTCATGATGAACATAACGAACATGCGTGTACCGGCTGCACTGCATGTGAACTGGCTTGCCCGAATGCAACGATCAAGATCATCACGAAATTTGACATTACTCCTGAAGGCAAAAAGAAAAAGGCTTTGGACAAATTTGTTTACCATCTTGAGTTATGTACAATGTGTAACCTGTGCGTAGTAGCATGTCCCACAGATGCAATAAAAATGGCACAAACATTTGAGCACAGCGTCTATGACAGGAGTGAACTTACCAAAATTTTAAACAAGCCCGGGTCAAAGATCAGGGACGGAGTTGAATGATAACCCCGAAAAAAATGGGATAAACGAGAGCAGTAAATTGAAGTGAAATATAATTTTACATGACCGGATCAACAATAATATTTTACATGCTTGCGGCGCTTACTTTGGTAAGTGGCCTCCTGGCAGTCACTACCCGGCAAATATTCCGGGCAGCGATATTTCTCTTATTTGCATTGATTGGCATTGCAGGATTGTTCTTCTGGATGCAATACGATTTCCTGGCGGCTGTTCAGATAATCGTGTATGTTGGTGGAATAACGGTACTTATTATTTTTTCAATTTTTTTAACGCAGCAGGCCGGAGATCTACTGCCCAAACAAAAAATCGGAAGAACAATATTTTCAGCATTGGCAGCTTTTTGTGGTTTTGCTTTAACCACTTTACAGGTTTACCAGCATACATATAGTACGGTATCTTCCGGAACAATAGTGCCAAACGTTGAAAATATTGGGAATGCGATGCTGGGCATAAAGGATAACGGTTTTGCCCTGCCGTTTGAATTGGTAAGCATATTACTGCTTGCCGCAATGATCGGCTGTATTGTAATAGCCTTACGTTCAAAACCTGCAATAGCATGATACAACCCGGACTATATCATGTATTATTTATCAGTGCTGCCTTATTTTTTATTGGAGTGTTTGGTTTCCTTACAAGGAGAAACCTTATCACTATGTTGATGAGCGTAGAACTGGTGTTAAATAGTGTAAACCTGAATTTTATTGCTTTTAATAAATATTTGTGGCCAGATAAAATGGATGGCTTGTTTTTTTCCATTTTTATAATTGCCATAGCAGCAGCGGAAGCAGCAGTCGCTATTGCTATTATTATTAATTTATACAGGAGCCACCAATCAATAGATGTGGAAAATGCCGAAGAAATGAAATATTAACTGTTTATATCAATATCAAAAACGCAATAAAGAAGAGCGATATTTTTTATGATAAATGACTTCCTGCAAATTAATTTCTTACAGGTTCTTGCAACCACAAGGGAGATAACCTGGACATTATTATTGATTCCATTGTTGCCGCTGGCCGGATTTCTGCTATTTGGTTTATTTGGGAGAAACCATATAAAAAAAGTATCTGGATTTATTGGAACCCTATTCCTGGCAGGATCATTCCTGCTGTCTTTTTATATCGCCTATGGATACTTTTTTGAGTATGGGAAAGTAGAGGGTGTTTATCAGAAATTAACGGTGCTAAAATATACATGGCTTGAATTTTCTCCCGGCTTTTCAATTGACATGGGCATTATCCTGGACCCAATTTCTGTAATGATGCTGGTCGTGGTAAGTTTTATTTCGCTGATGGTCCACATTTATAGTTTGGCGTATATGAAAGGGGAAGAACGGTTTCCCACTTACTATTCATTTCTCGGCCTCTTTACTTTTTCTATGCTGGGGCTTGTAATGTCTTCCAATATTTTACAGATGTATATTTTCTGGGAGCTGGTGGGCGTATCATCTTTTCTATTAATTGGTTATTATTATGATCGCCCTGCCGCAGTTGCCGCTTGTAAAAAAGCATTCATCGTAACGCGATTTGCCGATCTTGGCTTTTTAATAGGAATATTGGTATTATCTTTCTACGCAGGCACCCTCGATTTTACCACGCTCATACAACGGTTGACATCTCCGGCAGCGCCTGAATTTCAAACTGCCGTCTCAGCTTCATTCCTCGGCATTTCGGCGTTAACATGGGGAATTGTTATGGTATTTATAGGTGGCGCAGGAAAAAGTGCCATGTTCCCGTTGCACATATGGTTGCCCGATGCAATGGAAGGCCCAACGCCGGTATCTGCATTGATACACGCTGCAACAATGGTGGTCGCGGGTGTGTTCCTGGTAGCAAGGCTATTTCCTGTTTTCAGCATGTCTCCTCCGGCATTGGAAGTCGTTTCTTATGTGGGGATATTTTCTGCTTTATTTGCCGCTGTAATTGCGTGTACGCAAACCGATATCAAAAGAGTTTTGGCTTATTCTACCATGTCACAGATCGGATTTATGATGTTTGCGTTAGGTGTATCCGGCTCGGGGGGAGAAGAAGGATTGGGATTTACAGCTTCAATGTTTCATCTTTTTACCCATGCCATGTTTAAAGCATTGTTGTTTCTTGGGGCAGGCTCTGTGATTCATTTTATACACAGCAATGAAATGAAAGACATGGGAGGATTAAGAAAATATTTGCCCGTTACCCATATAACATTTCTGATTGCTTGTCTTGCGATTTCCGGGATACCTCCATTTGCGGGATTTTTCAGTAAAGAAGGAATATTACTGGCAGCCTATCAACACGATACCATCATCTATTATATTGCGTTAATCACCTCAGGGCTCACAGCCTTATATATGTTCCGCCTGTATTTTAATATTTTCTGGAACAAGTCTTATTCTATTAGCGATCCTGTAAGTGAGGCGCATGACCTTAAGTCTCATGGCGAAGGAGGTTTCCCAATATTATTGCCATTGGTTTTATTAGCTGTTGGCGCTGCTCTTGCCGGGTTTATCCCTTTCGGAAATTTTGTGAGTTCCGATGGAAGGCCTCTTGCATCAACATTTCATTTTGAATTTTCAATTGCCCCGGTAGCCTTCGCAATGGGGGGTATATTCACGGCCATGTGGTTGTACAAAAAAGAAAGCAATAAGCCGGCTGCCATTGCCGCTGCCCTTAATGGCTTTTATAAAGCAGCCTTTCATAAATTTTATATTGATGAATTGTATTTGTTTGTAACAAAAAAAATAGTATTCAATTTCATAGGCAGGCCCGCAGCATGGTTCGATAAAAATGTAGTGGATGGTTTGATGAATGCAACAGGAAATATTACGAAGGGAGTTTCAGAAAATATAAAGGGATTTCAGTCAGGAAAAGTTCAGCAATATGCCATTTATTTTTTAGCCGGTGCAATAGGCCTCGCTGTTCTTTTTATTTATATATGGAAATGAGAATTGATCGGTATTTTTTTAAAACATAGTTCTGACTGGTCATATTTTTTGTTTTCGGAATTTGGGAGGATGATCATTAAAAAGACGGTTGAAGTTATAAACTTCCATCCCTCTTAAGCTTTGATTGAAGGAAAGCGAAGCTGGGACTAAAAAATTATACATGAATCTAACATTGCTGATATTATTGCCCTTACTCACTGCAATTGGTATACTGGTTGTGCAGACACCGGCGCAGGTAAGAGGGGTAGCGCTGGGTGGTTCGGCATTGCAGTTTGTACTGGCGTTTATCCTGTTGTTTGCCTTTCGCAATGAAAGGACTGCTGGAAATACAGCACAAATGCTATTCGAATCGAAATATAATTTTTTTCCTGCCTGGCATATTCTTTTCCATTTGGGGGTTGATGGAATTTCGGTGGCGATGATTTTACTAACAGCTTTTGTTGTAATATCGGGTGTGCTGGTGTCGTGGAATATCACCAAGATGACTAAAGAATTTTATTTTTTGCTTATCCTGCTCAGCCTTGGTGCTTATGGTTTTTTTATTTCGATCGACCTCTTCATTCTGTTCTTTTTTCTTGAAATCGCTGTAATACCCAAGTACCTGTTGATCGGTATATGGGGAAGTGGAAAAAAAGAATATGCCGCCAATAAACTTGCCCTCATGTTGATGGGTGGTTCTGCATTGGTTTTAGTAGGTTTATTGGGTATTTATTTTGGGGGCTCAGAAAATACTTTTGATCTCCTGGTCTTATCTCAGAACCATATCCCTCTTGCGGTACAAAAGATTTGTTTTCCGCTTCTCTTTATTGGTTTTGGAGTATTTACTGCGTTATTTCCATTTCATACATGGGTGCCTGATGGCCACTCCTCGGCACCAACAGCAGGTTCCATGTTCCTGGCCGGTATTTCTATGAAACTGGGTAGCTATGGTTGTTTGAGGGTGGCTACTTATATTATGCCCGAAGGTGCAAAGGAATATGCAACGATAATAATTCTTTTATCCGCCATTGGTATTTTGTACGGGGCCTTTGCTACGATGATGCAGAAAGACTTAAAATACATCAATGCTTACTCATCTGTGAGCCATTGCGGATTTATTTTACTGGGTATTGGCATGCTTACAAAAACAGCTATAACGGGCGCGGTGATACAGATGGTTTCACATGGATTAATGACGGCTCTTTTCTTTGCAGTGATAGGCATGATCTACGAACGTACGCACACCAGGCTGGTAAATGAAATGGGTGGGCTGTTGAAAGTAATGCCATTTATTATTACCGTCTTATTTATAGTGGGATTATGTTCACTGGGATTGCCCGGGCTTAGTGGTTTCGTGGCAGAAGTGACCATACTTATTGGATCGTGGCAACAACCCGGTATATTTTATCGCATCGCAACTATAGCAGCATGCATGTCGATTGTCGTCACTGCAGTATACATATTAAGGGCGATCAGTCAAACCGCCATGGGGCCACTTAAAGAAAGTTATGCTGGTTTAGCTGATGCACGGTGGAACGAAAGACTGGCGGCCATTATTTTAATTGCGGGCATTATAGCGATTGGCGTGGCCCCGTTTTGGTTGAATGATCTCGTGCGCCCTGCTACAGAAATAATAATAAATAAAATCGAAGGAAGATAATTTTAGTAGTTAACGGGTATAGCGAATAAAATTTATGTGGAACGACATTTTGATATTAATGAAATCTGAACTGGTGATCACCTTTATCATCTTCTTTTTATTATTTATAAAGGTAGGGCAGGGGATGAAAAATGAACGCCTTTTATCACTGGTGCAGTTTCTATTGCTGGCTAATTTCATTGCCGGATTTTTCTTAAACAAAACGGGTTCGTTATTTGGCGGACTTTACCTGGCAAATACTTTAATAGCTTTTCAGAAAAGCATCCTAAGCTTTGGAATATACCTGGTGTCCTTGTTATTTGCAGACTGGTTAAAGAAAAATGAACACATGCCAGAGTTTTTCATACTTATGTTATCTGCATTGCTTGGAATGTTCTTTATGATTTCAAGTGGTAACTTTCTCATGTTCTTCCTTTCATTGGAGCTTTCTACGTTGCCTATCGCTGCCATGGCTAATTTTGACCTGGATAAGAAAATATCATCAGAAGCCGCCATGAAAATGGTCCTGTCATCTGCATTCTCGTCCGGTATTTTGTTGTTTGGAATTTCATTGATATATGGTTCCACAGGCACTATCAGCTTTACAGAGATGCCTCTACTACTGGATGGAAGCCCGTTGCAGGTACTCGCATTTGTATTTTTATTTACTGCCTTTTTATTTAAGTTGTCGGTTGTACCTTTTCATTTATGGGCAGCTGATGTATATGAAGGTGCTCCTGTTGTAGTCAGCTCTTTTTTATCAGTAGTCTCCAAGGCTTCTGTCGCATTTATATTGATCACTGTTTTGTACAAAGTATTTGCACCTATGAGCGTGTTGTGGTACAATATGCTGATGGTATTATCTATCGCCACAATGATCATTGGTAACCTGTTTGCATTAAGACAACAAAATATAAAACGTTTCCTTGCCTATTCTTCTATTGCCCAGGTAGGATTTATACTGCTGGGAATTAGCGGTAATTCACCGGACGGGATATCATCGGTAGTATATTTTGTCTTGATCTATACATTTTCCAATCTTGCCGCATTCGCAGTGGCCGGGGTTATATCTCAACAAACGGGTAAGGAGCGAATCGATGACTATAAAGGATTGTATCAAACCAATCCATTCTTAAGCTGGATCCTGGCGTTGGCGTTATTTTCACTGGCAGGCATTCCACCAACTGCCGGATTTTTTGGAAAATTATTTTTAATCACTGCGGGAGCATCAAAAGGAAATTATTTTTTTATTATTGTTGCCGCATTAAACCTGGTCGTTTCTCTATATTATTATCTTAGGGTTATAAGGGCCGTTTTCATGGATAAAAATGACCGGCCGGTTGAAAAGGTATACATAGATCCATCTGCTAAATTTGGGATGATCATTTGTGCCGGAGGTATTATACTCGTAGGGTTGTTAAGTTGGATATACGATTATATTACCCAACTTTAGTAAAACGGGATCTTAAAAGGAAGGCATTTATATACTGACGTAAAACGATAAATTGAAAATCAGTGCCGATTGATGTAATACACAGACTGGAAATTACAGAAGTGCTCGAAAACTTTATTGAAGGGAACCGGCCACCTGAAAAGATCAGGCACCAGCTGGATATAATTTATAAGATCGAAAATCAAAGTATAATAATTTACGAAGTTAGGCCAGCGTGGAGAAGGCCCAATGAGATCAGGGAACATGCGGTAGCCAAGGCAACATTTGTAATGCGTAGAAACATTTGGAAAGTATTTTGGTTACGGGCAGATTTAAAATGGTACAATTATGACCCGGTACCAACCGTAAAAAAAATACAGGATTTTGTAAAACTGGTTGAAAACGACAAGGGTGGTTATTTTTGGGGTTAATTTTATGTACTTCAATAACTAAAAACGGGAATGCGAAATTCGAAACTTACTTAAATCCCCACGGGTATACATTTATTTTATTATGGCTATCAATAAAAATCATGAATTTGAAGAACTCGATGGCATTAAGTGTGCGATTGTTGAAAAGAACGTAAAACCTCCGAGGGTACAGTTTTTAAAAGACTTGCTTGAATTTAATAAATATACGGTCGTTGTTGTTCCATCACCGCCACCCAAAGCTCCTCCGGCACCGGTAGCAAAAACCGGAGAAGGATCGCCACCGGTACCAACCGATTTTCCCCCGGCACCGGAAACTTTTACCGTTGGTGTAACCGATTATACCTTTAATCCCATAAATGCAATTTTTGGGAGGTTGTTACACACTCCTGGTGGCCACGTCGTTACCCAGGCTTTCTGGCAACAAAAGGAGTTGGTGAGCCATGATGAAATTCCTTACTTTGACCATAAATAAAAGCAAAACCCGCTCACTTATCCTCAGCACATCCTGATAAATTTATTCGCCATAAGGGTATTTTCTAATTTGCGTGTCTTTATATAAGAAGAATGTAGAAAGTAATTTTTAAATAGTAATTGACCATATCATAAACGACCAACACCAAACTACCTCAATGGAGGATTTGTTCAAAAAATACTTTCACAGCAATTATGAAAGGCTACATAGCTATGCTTTTACGATCGTAAAGGACAATGAAGAGGCAGAAGATATTGTGCAGCTTGCATTTGTAAAACTTTGGGAGAAAAGGAGCCGGGTAAACATTGAGCAATCAGGTAAATTTTACCTGTATAAATCAGTTTATCATCTTTGCCTGAATAGTATACGGGATAAAAAGACCAAACAAAAATATGAGGATAAGCTTGCACTGCCTTCAGCCGGTACGAGTTACTTAAATGAAGACCGTGAGATAAATAATCAGGTTAGCGCAGCGATCGATACATTGCCAGTCAAATGCAGGGAGGTTTTTATAAAAAGCAGGGACGAGGGAAAGCGTTACGCAGAAATTGCGATGGAGCTGAATATCTCTGTAAAAACGGTTGAAGCACAAATGGGTAAAGCATTAAAAATCCTGAGAAATCTTCTTACTGATCTTATAAAAACATGATGGACAATACAGGCGTCGATATCATTTTAATCACAAAATACCTTTCTGGCGAAGCGACCCCCGGCGAAGCAATTTATTTTGACGAATGGATTCGTAAGCCCGGGAATAGACAACAGTTTGATGAGGCAAAAGAAATGTGGGAAATGGTCACCAGATCCGCAACGCATAAAAGTCCTGGTGTTGCAGCAGGGTGGGCACAATTACAAAATTCGGTTTCGGAGAAAAAATCTTCCACAGGTATTAAAAACTGGTATCGTTTATATGCAGTTGCCGCAGTGCTGGTTGGCGTCATAATATGCGGTGTAATTCTTTATAATATTTTTAATGATCATAAAACTTTATCGAATCAAAAATTTATAACACTGGCAGCTTCAGAAGAACTTTTAAAGGATACACTTCCCGACGGGTCCATAATAATTTTGAACCGGAACAGCCATATGAAATTTGCCGAAAATTTTAATAACACTTCGCGACACCTTAGCTTGAATGGCGAAGCTTATTTCAATGTGGCGCCCGATAAGATGCATCCATTTATAATCAACGAAGATGGGCTCAGTATCGAGGTAGTTGGAACGTCATTTAATGTAAGCAAAAAACAAAATCCCGCTTCAATAGTAGTACAGGTACAATCTGGAATAGTTAAAATGTACACCAGCCAAAATGAAATAACTATTTCAAAGGGCCAGACAGGAATATACAGCCACGCTGATAAAGCACTAAGAATTGAAGATTCTGTTGATGCCAACAGCATGGGGTATGCCACGGGTACTTTTTCTTTCACAGAGGCGTCGCTGCAGGAAATTGCTTACTATCTTGAAAAGGCTTTTGGAATTACCATACTTTTCCGAAACAATACTCTTTTGCATTGCCGCATGACAGCAAGATTTGAAAATAAATCGCTCGATTATATCATGCATGTAATTTCTGTGACATTGAATATTAAGTACACGATTCAAAAAAATACAATTAATATAGCTGGCAATGGCTGCAATTAAAGATAAAATATTTCAATTCCTGATGCTCGCAGTTCTTGCATACACCACACTTTATGTACAAGGCCAGGACTATTCTCAACACCTTAATCGTATGGTAAGCATTCAAGGCAACCGGTTAAGGCTTGACTCATTATTGAATAATTTTACGAGGCAAACGCAAATAGATTTCTCATTTAACTCAAACAAAATCAACCCGGCTGCGATTATTTACACGAAGAATAAAAAACAAACGTTGGCTGAATGGCTTTTAACTTTACAACACGATATAGGTATTCATTATAGCCTCCTTGGAGATCACATCATCCTTGTAAATGATCCGCAGGTTTTCAGTAATAAACTGTCCAGGGCAGGCCAAATCTTGGCGAAGGGAGGAAGTAAACCCGGCATACCAAATGCGGGTTACCGCCCTAAGATGGTTATAAAAAATAGCGGCAATCCTGTGATCGGGAAACCACTTACAAGCCGGGCAATTCAGAATGCCGGGGAAAATAAAGCGGCAGATACCGACACTATTTTGAAAAACAATTATTTACCTGCTTATTCTTTACCAGGCACTGAGGGCCTTGTGAAAAGCCCTGTATTCGATACTTCAGGGTTGGATAATGAAATTTCCAGTACAAATGATACGGCCAGGGTTTTCGCGTCAGTTCCTGGTAACCATAATAATAATATTCACGGGGAAACAGCAAGCTCACCTAAACAAAGATCCGGTGCTAAAAAAGGTACTGGTAAGTTTGTTGTAAGGCCTGGCATATCTTTAAGTGAGGTATTTTATTTTAACACGACACTTGAGATTGGATCGCCTTTTTTGTATGGCCATCTGTCATGGAATACCAATTTTACTACCTCATGCGTACGATATGGCGCTGGCACTTCGATACGGCTGAAGAATGGCCTGGATCTTAACATACAGGTCACATTTGGTAAGTTATCAAAATACTTTATAGTAGATACATCTCATAGAATTCTGTCCAGGAACAAATTGACACGTGTCGGTTTTCTACTTGAAAGGAAGTTGAATAATTGGAGGGTAAGGTTCGGCCCTGTGGTAAATTACCTGGGTATTTATTATTACGAAAATGGCCAGCCCTATTCATTCAGCAACCCGGTTAAAAGTGCAGAAAAACCTTTTTATATCATCAAGCCTCCATATTTTTTAAGTAATAGTTATACTTCCGGCAGTGTTGCCAATCTAAAATTATGGGTGGGGTTACAGGTTGACCTGGTGTATAATATTCCCTTCCTGTAAGAAGCAATAGAATCTATAATGTGTACCTACAAATATTTCGTGCAAATAAATATTTTTCAATACCTGGGAATTAATGTAAAAAATATTATCCGGCAGGTGGTGTATGAACTGTACAGGATTTACAATAAATATTTGAAAAATAAATTTCATGTGTATGACATGCAGACTATCGAAATAATACGGAAACTGCCAGCAGATGCAGTTTGCATTGATATAGGCGTAAATGAAGGCCAGATCCTGAATTTTTTATATAAACAATGTCCTAAAGGAAAGATACTAGCGATAGAGCCCATTCCTGATTTGATAAGATACCTGAGATCCAAATATGATAGGAAAAGAGTGTCCGTTCAACAGGTAGCACTTTCCGATGAAAATGATGATGGCATATTTTATTATTTTCCCAAAAGACATTCTCTTAGCGGTCTCAGGGCAAGAAACATTCCTGAAATTTCTGGTTCATTGCCCAGGGAAATAATAGTCCCGGTAAGAAAATTAGATGACCTGTTTAAAGAGGAAAAATTAGATTTTATAAAAATAGATGTAGAGGGTGCTGAATTTAACGTATTAAAGGGGGCACAAAATATTTTACTAAAATTTAAGCCGATCATTATTTTTGAATCCGGCTTTGGCGGGCTCGATTATTATAACAGAACACCGCATGAGTTATTTGATTTACTGCATGCCTTATCATATAAAATAGCGACGCTCCAAAATTATCTAAATGGAAGGGAAGATTTTAGCGGGGAAGCGTTTATAATAAACTTCTCAAAGGGCTACGATTATCAATATATCGCCTACATATAGTATTGCATGATATTTTCATGCAGCCCATAAGTTCCCTGTTATAGGGTGTAAATTTCCATCGTATTTACAAAAAAACAACGGTAAAAACACCTAACTTCATCTTAAAAATAATTTAACCGGAAAGCTATTTGTTAGTGTTAAGCCATCATATCATAAAGGTGGCCTACGGTGATTTACAAATAGCTGTCTTATACCATCAATAGAAAACATATGGTAAGCAAAAAGATAAACCCCAAGGCAGCTTTATCTAAAAAAAAAGCATCAAAAAAGACAGTTTCCAGGACTGCAAAATCCCAAAAGACCGGCTTAAAAAAGCTGGCAACACAAAAAATAGTTTCTAAACAAACTCCGGTTGCAAAGAAAGCGGCAAAAAAAGGTGCAACCGGGAAAATAAAATCCGGGAAAATAATATCGAAAGCAGCAACTGCGGAAATTATAAAATTGCAAAGGCCAAAAACTGTTGCCGGGCCAGGCAGGCCATTATTTGTTGACATTGAAGCCAACTATCCCGGCGAAGGCAAAAGTGCCGGCGATGTGTACAAACTGATTGGAGGAAAAGTTGCGCTAAATTACCACATGGATCCTGATACAGGAGAAGAATCTAATTCATGTACTTTACGTGTATGCCGGGGATTAAATTATGGAGGAGCCAAAATTAAAATGATCGATAGAACAATCCTGTATGGAACCGGGGGCGACGGCCTGAAATATATTTACCGTGTAATTGACATGATCAAACAATTGGTGAAAACATTTGGACAACCAGGCATAGCCAGGACGCCTGCCGATCCCGATTACCGCAGCGCTTTTGAAGGACATAAAGGTATAATTGCGTTCCGGGTTTCAGGATGGGGCGATGCAACGGGACATGTGACTACATGGGATGGGAATTCTTGCGGATATCATTGTTATTTCGACGAAGCAGATTATATAAATGCCGGATCAGGTGTAGCCACTACGGTTAAAGTGATGCTCTGGATGTTGAACTAATATGCTAAATAAAGTTCCTGCACTACATTTGATAGATCAGTATAGTATAAAGATGCCGCACGCAATGCAGCAGTTATGCTGGCCGGGAGTAAAGGCTTATATGAATGGAGTTTTAATGAGAACCTGTATTGGGAAATACTCAACAGGAAGGGCCCAAAATATTCAGGTATGGTAATTATTACCCGATGAAACTGATGATTAGTGTGGTATGCGTGTGTATCGTTCAAAAGATGCAGGTACGTGGGAAAAACAGGGGCTTATCCTTGATAGTGCTTCCAATCGCCTGAAGACGGGCCGGCGGGCCGGGCGGGGCACATGGCGATGTGATTGTAGTAAAAGGGAAGGCCTGTATATTTTATTGTACTCATCCTGCAAGAAGACATACTTTGATACTCATCTGAATGAAAATGGTGTTTATCATTTTGATGATAGGCGTTCTTCAATACAGGCTGCCCCGCCCGAAATAAAAGATGGCACCTTTATGTGTGA
>JBDTLZ010000293.1:0-9882 GCA_039934515.1 Ginsengibacter sp. | reverse complement strand
TTTCATCGCCATTCTGTTGCTGCAGGTGGTTGCGGTCTATATGTTTTCAGGTATAATACTGTTTTGAATAATATAGCGGCCTCCGGTGGACATGCTATTGATACGCATGAGGCAAGAAAGAAGGGAGGGGGAAATACTTATGGAACCAGGGCTGTTGAAGTATATAATAATAAGCTTATCAATACAATGTACACCTATGGAGCGCTTATTAAAAAAGGACAAAGAGTAGGAATGGCTTCTCTGGAAACCGCCGGAATTGCTATCCGGGCCGGCGAAGCAGTAGTATATAACAATGAAGTAAAAGGTTACCGCTATGCGGTCAGGTTGTCCAACTGGTATTTGGGAGGAACACCACAACCTTATCCAGTATTGTATGGTCCGGGGTATTTAAGTGGAAAGGCCTTTGGGCCTGACCATAAAGGTACCCAATCTTCTATGGGAGATGGGGATGTGTTTATCTGGAATAATAAGGTCAGCCCGTTTCTTGAAGATGAATGGAATAGTTTCCCCTCGTTTGATAATGAGGAGCCGGACTGGTGGAAAGAAGGCCGGGATTATCATTTTGTACCAAAGCCTGGATATAAGGCCTATCCGTATCCCTATCCCATCCACAAAAAATATATTGAATAAAAATAAATCTGAAATATCTGAACATGTTCACCTAAATAAATAAATTTGGTAAAAGGAGGAATAAAGAAGGAGATAATTTAACGCTCTTGTAATGATAACCCAATGACAAATGTACTGAAGAACCAGGTAAGCGGGTTGTGTTGCAAATTTAATAGAAGGTATTTCGAAGAAAAAATTATTCGACAGATTATTGGTGGCGAGTATGTCAAATGCCTCAGTTAAATACTTAACAAATTTCGGATAGCCATTAAATTCCTTCTTTGTAGTTAGTATTTAACCAAACACGAATGAATCTATATAAAACAAAAAAACATGAGTATTGTAAATTCAGATAAATGGGGTACCGCGTTTGTTCTCAGTAACGGAGTGCTGCATAAAAAAGATTCAAAAACATCCCATGGGCTAATTCGGGGTTCAAACAGATTCAATATAAGGGCTGTCATTGATTCGCATTCAGCGGGTAAGGATGCCGGAGAAGTAGTAGACGGCATCAATCGAGGTATTCCTGTTTATGATAATTTAGATGATGCAATTGAAAAAAGAGGGAAGCCCGATTATTGCATCATCGGCGTTGCGACAAAGGGGGGGATATTGCCGGACGAATTATTAGAAGTGATTAAAAATTTCCTGGTTAGAGGAATATCTGTTGTTAATGGATTACACTATTATTTATCAGATCAGCCTGAATTAGTTGAATTAGCAAATACACATGGTGCCGGGCTTATAGATGTGAGAAGACCTAAAGCTTTCAGGGATTTACATTTCTGGTCGGAGGACATATACCAGGTACATTGCCCAATCATTGCAGTTTTGGGAATGGATTGTGCAATGGGTAAACGGACAGCGACCTTACTCTTACAAGAGGCTTTGGAAAAAGCGGGATTAAGAACCGAAGTTATTTACACAGGACAAACAGGATGGATGCAGGGAATTAAATACGGCTTTATTCTCGATTCGACTCTTAATGATTTTGTAAGCGGTGAGTTGTCGCATGCTATTATTACTGCATATAAGGCGGAAAAGCCCGATCTTATTCTTTTGGAGGGACAATCTTCACTTAGAAATCCAAGTGGCCCGTGTGGCGCGGAGTACCTGGTATCAGGAAATGCAAAGAAAGTTATTCTGATACATCAGCCCTCCCGGGAACATTTTGATTATAAGACAACCTGGGGTAGGATACCATCAGTAAAAAACGAAATGGAGCTTATCAATCTCTACGGTTCGGAAGTTATTGGACTAATGCTAAATACCGAGGGATTGACTGATACGGAGTCGCAGACCTATAAAGAAACGTATACCAGGAGCCTTAAGATTCCGGTAGTGCTTACTATGGAAGACGGGTTAGAAAATTTTGTACAATCACTTCTAAATAAAATAAATGAAAATTAAACACATACGATCTTATTCTTTGGATTTAGGCCTTACAAAACCATACACGATTGCCTACAAAATAACGTCATCGGTAGAAAACGTGTTTTTGGAAATTGAATTAGAGAATGGTTTAACAGGTTATGGCGCTGCGGCACCTTCTGAATACGTCTTTGGAGAAAAAATGGAAGACACTATTTCAAACCTTCAATCTGAAATTATTCAAAGATGGATAGGTAAAGATATACGTCATTTCCGTTCAATAATAGCGGAATCAAATAATTTATTCCTAAAATATCCGGCTAGCAGGACTGCTATTGATATTGCATTGCATGATGCTTTTGGAAAATATCTTGACATTCCTGTAGTTGATTTTTATGGACGACATCATCGCAGCCTACCTACATCGGTCACAGTTGGTATTTCTAATTTGGAGGAGACCCTACATGAGGCTAAAGAATACAAGAAGCGGGGATTTAGAATCCTGAAAGTAAAAACAGGCCTTAACCTGGAAGAAGATATTGAACGCTTCACTAAGTTGCGTGAAACTTTTGGCAATCATTTTCGTATTCGTGTTGATGCTAACCAGGGTTATACGCCCTCACAAACTATTGCCTTTTTTGAAGCTACAAAATCACTCGGGCTTGAATTAATAGAACAGCCACTGCCTGTCGGCGCTGAAGCCGAAATGAAAGCATTCCCTAAGGACCTGCGTACAGTTATCGCTTGCGATGAATCCCTCAAAAACGATAGCTCAGCATTTTTTTTAGCGATGGAACCGCGAGCTTGCGGAATCTTTAATATTAAACTTATGAAGTGTGGTGGTTTGCTGGGTGCATTCGAGATAGCTGCGGTTGCAAAGGCTGCAAATATCGAACTCTTTTGGGGATGTTATGATGAGAGTATTGTTAGTATTTCTGCGGCTTTACATGCTGCGTTTGCCTGCCCCTCAACCAGGTATTTAGATTTAGACGGTAGCTTTGATTTATCAGCGGATGTTTTTTCGGGAGGTTTTTCCCTGATCGATGGGGAGCTAAGCCCTTTGAATATTGCTGGTTTTGGATGTAAAAGAATCTAAAGCGTTTAGGATTGCTTATAAAAACTGAAAAAATAACCTCTAAAAATAAATAACATTATTCGACAGCCTAATTGTTGGCGTCCTTATATGCCTGGTATGACTCTTAAACAAAAATGCGGATCGCCATTAAATTTCTCAATATGAAAAACATGAAATATGCCCCCTTTCTTGTTTGTCTTATACTCTTTACCAATAAAACCCTTAGTCAATTTCATTTATTTAAAGACAACGATAGAGTTTGTTTTATAGGCAACAGCATAACAATGAATGGAAGGTTTCATAATTATATTGAATTATTTTATGTTACCAGGTTCCCCGACAGGAAAATAAAATTTTATAATTGCGGTATTTCAGGCGATGTGGCAAATGGGATACTAAGGCGAATGGATAGTGATATCCTTGTACATCAACCCACATGGTCAGTAGTTATGGTTGGGATGAATGATGTTAATCGTAGCTTGTACGATAAAGCGAGACAAGTTGAGCCTGGGATACAAAAGCAGCAGCAAGATGCCCTTAACAGGTATTTTAAAGACCTGGATAGTATAGTAAGAATATTGATTAAAGCAGGTAGCAAAGTAATTTTGCAAACACCTTCCATTTACGATCAGACCGCTGACCTTCTATCAAACAATGCCCCTGGTGTCAATAATGCGTTAAAGCGATGCGCCGGATATATCAAAAAATTAGCAGCCAGATTCAAACTGCCGGTTGTGGATTATTGGACGATAATGAATACTGTAAATGCAGGGGTGCAAAAATTGGATAAGAAAGCAACAATCATTGGTGCTGACCGGGTTCATCCCGGCATCGAAGGTCATTTTTTAATGGCCGGGGAATTTTTAAAATCGCAACATGTACCGGCTTCTGTAGCTTATATTAGCATTGATGCAAAGAACCATAAAATCAAGGAAGCGCTACAAAGTAATATAAGCGACATCCGGTATAATCATTCATCTGTTTCATTTAAATGCCGGGAAACTTCTCTGCCTTACCCCTTGCTGTCGGGAGATTTTAATCCGGATTCATTATTTTCATTTACGGAGAAATTTAACAAAGAAATTCTTCAAATAAAATCTCTAAAAAAAGGAACTTATATATTGAAGATTGATTCGGTCGTAGCAGGCACTTATTCTGAAAGAGACCTTAATACAGGTATAAATCTGGCGAAAAATTATCTTACACCACAGAATCAGCAGGCGGCATCAGTTTTAAGATTTTTAGACCAATATTGGGAATTAGAAAGGAGGCTTCGCCAGATAAAATATGTAGAATACGGGCTATTAGGCAGCGATATCCATCTGTATCGAAACCTTGATGACAACAGCGAAAAACTTTTTACAAAAAGTTTAGAAAGGTTTAAAGGCCAGCCCCGGGAATATATTGATTATTATAAAAAGAACTTTGACGAATACATGACCAACAAAAAGATGGAAAAAGATCTGCAGAAAAAATCAGATGAAAAGTTTAAAGAAATACAACTGAATAATAAACCCGTAATACATAGCTTTGAGGTAGAATGGGAACAATAAAATTATTTTATAATAAAATCCGTGTACGTACACCAAATTGTTGTATATTTCACTTTGGAGGATAACGGGTATCATCAGAACAACCATCTTTCATATTTTAAAAACAGGTTAAAAAGATGTCAAAAAAAGAATATTCAAGACGCGA
Organism: Ginsengibacter sp.; assembly: GCA_039934515.1. Taxonomy (GTDB): domain Bacteria; phylum Bacteroidota; class Bacteroidia; order Chitinophagales; family Chitinophagaceae; genus Ginsengibacter. Next base: position 5,129 of record JBDTLZ010000293.1, on the reverse strand, counting down.
ATTTTTAAAACAAAATTCAATTGCCGGAGTTGCCACCCTGATGGCAACAGGGATTACACCGGATTTATTTGCCCATGCAACTAAAAATGCAACAGTACCAGCAATATTAGGTGGAAAACCAAAAATTGAAGGAAGCTGGCCAAAATGGCCCATGTGGAACCCCGCGACAGATGAAAAACTTGTGCTGGAAACACTTAGAAGTGGCGTATGGTCGCGCAGAAAAGTAGTGGATGAATTTGAAAAAAAATGGGCTGAAACGGTTGGCACAACTCGTTGCCTTACCGTTGTCAATGGAACAAATTCATTGATTGTCTCTTTAATACAATTAGGTATTGGGGCCGGAGATGAAGTAATTATTCCTCCATATACTTTCATTGCTACGGCCCAGGCAGTATTGGCGACAGGAGCAATCCCCATTTTTGTGGATACGGACCCGGAGACATTTCAAATTGACGCTACTAAAATTGAAGCGAAGATCACATCCCAAACAAGGGCGATTATGCCTGTGCACCTGGCAGGAGCGCCATCAGACATGGCTCACATAATGGAGATCGCTAAAAAACATAACCTGTTTGTAGTTGAAGATGCATGCCAGGCACATCTTGCGGAATTTAATCACCAAAAGGTCGGCACAATTGGTCATGCAGGAGGGTTTAGTTTTCAAAACTCAAAAAACCTGCCGATCGGGGAAGGGGGGGCCATTGTAAGTAATGACGAAGTTTTCATGGATCGTTGCTATTCGTATCATAACCTCGGTACTCCGTTTGGAACTTTGATCGGAAGCGTAGAAGTTGGCTCTGGTATAAACGCCACCAAATTGCGGCTAACTGAATACCAGGCAGCCATAGGCCTGGCCCAACTGGTGCGACTGGATGGACAGACAAAAACAAGGACTGAAAATGCTGAATATTTGGCATCAAAACTGAAACAGATACCCGGCATTTTACCAATGAAAATGTATCCGGATGCAACAAGGGTTATTTATCATCTCTTTCCTTTTAGGTATAAAAAAGAAGAATTTCAGGGGTTGACAAGAAATGGTTTTATATCAGCACTGAACGCGGAGGGGGTTCCTTGTTATAGTGGATACAATACTTTAAACACAATGCCATTCTTAAATGATGCATTCAAATCGAAAAATTTTGTAAAAACATATTCGAAGAAAAGACTCAATTATGCAAATTATTTAGCGCAAAATAATTGTCCTGAAAACGATATTTTATGTAATGAGGAGGCTGTTTGGTTTTCCCAGAATTTGTTGCTCACCGGCAAATCTGAAATGAATGAAATTTTTTCAGCGATAGAAAAAATTCATACCAATGCAGATAAAATTGCAAAAGCATCTAATAAATGAAAAAACAGATTTTTACTATAATAATTTTCTTTTCTTCTCTTTTCTCCTTCAGTTATGCAAATGGATATCAAAAGCAGGATACAGGTTGGAAAGCCGGTGTTGCAATCGCATTAGTTACTCCCGATAAACCAATGATGATGGGAGGCTTTGCTTTTAGAAATAGACCGTCGGAAGGAAATTTGACAGAGCTTTATGTCAGGGCATTAGCATTGGAGGATGCCAAAGGTGATCAGGCCGTAATGGTGACATTCGATTTGGCCGGCATTGGAAAAGAATTTTCAGATCAGCTAAGAGATCGCCTGGCATCAAAATATAACTTATCCAGGGCACAGATGATCTTAAATGTTTCTCATACACATAGCGGTCCCGCTTTGTATTCACCACTCTCTGATTCTACTTCGGTATTGGGAAAAAGAGCAAAGGAATATACTGAGCAACTGGCCAACCATGTAGTAGAAATAGTTGGAACTGCATTAAAAACATTACAACCTGTAAAATTATACGCAGGTAATGGCGTCGCCCGTTTCCAGGTAAACCGACGGAATAATATCGAGTATAAATTACATTTACAATCTCATTTTAATGGTCCGAATGTTTACGATGTACCCGTTATTAAGATCGTGAAAGAATCAGGGGATCCTTTGGCTATTCTCTTTAGTTATGCATGTCACGCTTCTATTTTAAGAGATTATAAATTATCTGGCGATTATGTGGCATTTGCAGAATCGGAATTAAAAAAATTGTATCCCCAGGCAGTATCTCTTTTTATGCAGGGTGCCGGTGGTAACCAGGTAGCTTATCCACGCAGGACCGTTGAAGCCGCCAAACAGCATGGTCGATCATTAGCAGCAGCCGTAGAAAGGGTATTAAGTGAAGACATGAGAGTACTGGCGCCTGCTTTACTAACTTCTTATTCTGAAATAAATCTTGAATCGGCCAACCCTCCGGCAACGAAAGAGGATCTTATTAAAATGATTTCTGACACTTCAAATACTCCGATCTATGTCATACGCAAAGCCAAAATTAATCTTGAGAAATTAAACAGAGGGGAATCACTCCCAACAACCTATACCTATCCGGTTCAGGTTTGGAAAATGGGTGACCAACCTGTTATAACAATGGGTGGGGAGCCAGTGGTAGAATATGCATTTAAATTAAAGCAGGTATTCGGACAAAATACATTTGTTTTTGGTTATTCAAATGATGTAATGGCCTATATTACTACTCCTCTTATACTTAATGAAGGCGGCTATGAAGGAACGAGCGCTCCATTCTCCGGATCGCCTTGGGCAACAAATATAGAATCAATGATCATACCCGAAATATTAAGATTAGCTAAGCAAGTAGGGGTTTCTCCTGCAATACCTGTTGGAATTGGGCGTATCAATTAATGATAAGTTTTACTATTATGAAACCGACATTGTCGGGTATGATAACCGATATTGACAAGACAGATCTTCTTGTATATATGATGAAATCTGAAGAAAAAAATATAGGATGAAGTATTTCCTTGCTATTATTAACATTATTTGCTTACTACAAATTAATGTAAGTGCAAAAGCTTTTGATGTAAACACTGCTACAGGATGGAGAGCAGGAGTGGGTCGCGAAGTAATTACACCGGAACAACCTATTTGGATGGCTGGATATACTTCCAGGAAACATCCGGCTACGGGTACCATGCACGATTTGTGGGCAAAGGCATTGGTTCTTGAAGATAGTTCTGGAAACAGGACTGTGTTGATTACAACAGATCTCGAAGAAATTTCAAAAGCGATGTCAGATAGGGTCAGGGATCAGTTAAAAATAAAATACAATTTATCAAGGGATCAGATCATTCTGAACTGTTCTCACACTCACTCCAGTCCTGTCATAAAAGGTATAACCTGTTTTTACACTTACGATTCAGCACAGGTAGCCCGCGTGGATCAATACACCGATAAACTGGAATCTGAAATCATTTCCGTAGTCGGAATCGCAATGAATTCGCTTGAACCCGTTCAGCTTTTTTCTCAAAACGGAGTTGTCCGTTTTCAGCTAAACCGAAGAAATAATCTTGAAAATAAATTATCGTTGAAAACCGGGTTTCTCGGCCCCAATGATTATGCGGTCCCGGTGATAAAAATTGAAAACCAGGAAGGTCATATAATCGCTGTTGTGTTTAGTTATGCCTGCCACAATTCAGTTTTAAATGGATATGAATGGTCGGGCGATTATGCAGGATTCGCACAATTAGAATTGGAAAGATTATATCCCAATTCAACCGCTTTGTTTTTTCAGGGGGCAGGTGGAAATCAGATTGCATATCCTCGCAAAACAATTGCCGCCGCCCAACAGCACGGCAACTCTTTAGCCGCCGCCGTAGAGAGAGTACTAAATGAAGATATGAATTTACTCACTCCAAAACTTGTTTATGCCTATTCAGAAATCGAATTGCCAATAAGCAAATCGCCAAATATCAAAGCCTTTGAGAAAATGGCTGAGGACAGTTCATTGGATGAGGACATCGGAAAATGGGCGAAAGTGCTGGTAGATGATTTTCGGGCAGGCAAGCCTCTAAAAACATCCTATCCTTACCCTGTGCAGGTATGGAAAATTGGAGCGCAGGTCCTTTTTAGTCTGGGCGGGGAATTAGTAGTAGAATATGCACTTGAGTTGAAAAGAATCTTTGGCCAGAATGTTTTTGTTGCAGGATATTGCAATGATGTAATGGCTTATATTCCTACCGCAGCAATATTGAATGAAGGAGGCTACGAACCTGTTTCGTCCCTTACATCTTCTTCAGGGTTCTTGCCTGCTCCGTGGGAAGTAAGTATTGAGGCTATTATAATTGGGGAAGTTCTAAGACTTGCAAAAAAAGCAGGCGTACCATTATATGATCCGGCTGGAAGCAATAATTAATTCTAAGGTACAAGCATATAAAAGACACTATGAAATAATACAAAATGAAAATAACATCTTTTATTTTACATGCTGTTTATTTACTCATTAATTGTTTAGGTGTAAATGCTTTAGGTGAAAGAGAAATTACAGGATGGAAAGCAGGAGTGGCCCGTGTTGTAATAACGCCGGAACACTCTATGTGGATGGCCGGATATGCCAGCCGGGATCATCCTTCTGTAGGTAAGATTCATGATCTATGGGCAAAGGCATTAGCAGTAGAAGATGCTAATGGTAAACGCTGTATTTTAATTACGACAGATCTTTGTGCGATCCCAAAGAATTTATCAGACCGAATTCGGAATCAATTAAAAATAAATAATAATTTATCCAGGGAGCAAATTATTATCAATTGTTCTCATACCCATTCAGGCCCGGTATTAGAAAATTCTCTAACTAATATTTACCCTTTGAATGAAACCCAGCTAAAAAAAATAAAAAAATATACAGAAGAATTAGAAAAGAAAATTGTTGCCTTAGCAGCTTCTGCCTTTAAATCATTGGAACCTGTAGAAGTGTTTTCAGAAAATGGAGTAGCAAGGTTTCAAGTAAACAGAAGAAATAATAATGAACCGTCGTTGTTATTCCAGGAAGAATTAAAAGGCCCAAACGACTACGCTGTACCGGTCATCAAAGTAACTAATAGATCTGGCAACATTATAGCTATTGCCTTTGGATATGCCTGCCATAACACGGTTTTAAACGGTTATGATTGGTCGGGAGATTATGCGGGATTTGCTCAAATAGAATTAGAGAAAATGTATCCCGGTGCTGCTGCATTATTTTTTCAGGGGGCAGGAGGAGATCAAAATCCATTACCCCGCAGAACCGTTCC
>JBDTLZ010000292.1:0-13753 GCA_039934515.1 Ginsengibacter sp. | reverse complement strand
GGCATATAAAAAAATCAGGGTTGCATCAATTTATAAAACCTGCTGCTTGCAGTATTTGCAATTGTTCCATCAGGTAATTTATAAATGAAATATGAAAAATGCCTTTCTGTATTAGGTGACGCATGGGGTTACGAAAAGATAGGAGAAGATCCTAACGAGCTATTGTCTGCAGATAAATTGAAACGAATACTATCTGACTGCATTACCCGCAATATGACATTGCTGGTAAATGTAGGGCCAGGCAGGCATGGCGTGATCCCAGCAGCAGAAGCCAACGTGCTGCGGGAAGTAGGCCAATGGTTAAGTAAAGTGGGGGAAGCGGTAAAAGGAACAAGAGGTGGCCCCTGGGATCCTGAAGATGAAAAATTCGGTTATTGTTATAAGGACAAAATAATTTACGTATACCTCTACAAAGTTTATGAAGGGGGTTCATTTACGCTACCTACTGTAGGCGGGAGAGATGCGGTGCGGGTTTATAATGTATATGATAAAAAGCCATTGCCATTTAAACAAAACAAAAAGCACGAGGTCACCGCGTCCGGCATTAATCGTTCACAGCATCCTGAGGTTACCATTATCGCGGTTCGGTTGAATAAAAAATTGTTTTGAGTTTCAAATGATCTTTGGAGAAAATGATTCCTGGAGACACAGGCCGTGAGATGAGTAATTATTCGGCTATGCGGCCTCACCCACAGCAATAATAAAGTCCAGATAAATGTGATACAGGAGTTACGATAGACTAACTATAGAACTCATCTACGTCCTGCTGCTTTTGCCATGTCATCGTAAAATTCCTTTGCTTTTTTATAGGCGGCTTCTGCTTCCGCTTTATCTTCCTGGCGGATCTTCGATTGTTTCATTTTCCAGCATTGATCAACGGCTTTACTGCTCCATTCTGCACTCCTGGCAGATGCAATGGATTTTCCATTTACAATAATAAACACCGGGTTTGTATGTGAGCTGGGATAAACGCGAAGCGCTATCCAGCATGAACGACTGATTGTATAACTGAAGGTCAAATCCTTCCAGGAGCCATCGGCTTCAATTGCTATGGTATCAACTGCCTCGCCATTTACAATCAGTTCCACCGGCACCTTGCGGCTTGTGCCAATACGGGCGCGTTCAATGTTCCAAAAAGGTTGTTTGTCAATTGGTCGTTGAGCCACCTGTGCTGCCAGTTCATCCTGTTGCAATGGAAGGTTTGCAATAACTTTTGCCCTGATGGTGATTGTTTGCGGCTTATTTAACAGCAATTCACTGTTTGCGTTAATTGAGCCTGGTTCATCGGCCATAAAATCAATGATATGCGATCCCCCTTCTGAAACATAGCTGCGCCCTTTGCGTATCGCATCTGCATAATTATTGAAATTTAAAACACTATCTGATTTATAATAGCTTCTTGCGATTCCAACCCGTTCATCATATGCGCAGGGGAAATCTGTTTCACCGCTGAGACGCGTTCTAAATCCGCAATTAAGGCTATGATACCACATATTCAGTTCCCAGGGAGCAGGCGTATTGCCGGCACTGAAAAAATCAACCGCATCAAGGGCTACCGTAACTATATATTCATTAGCGCCAATCCCATCCATTTTTGGTGTTTCATAGTTCAATATATCTATTGTTGGCTTTAGAGGTTCCAGGCCCAAACCCGAATGCGCATACCCCACTACGGCACCCTGGCCTTTGGCCCATTTTAATACCGGTAATGTCCAGCTGGGCCATTCGTCAATAGTTGTTGTGCCAGGATAATCATCTTCTTTCAGGCGAAGCAATACAAGGTGGCCTGCATGTGAAGAAGGGAAGCCTGAAACTTCAACATCATACCGCATGATGTTTTGCTTTGTAGAAAGCGGGCTTATTTCACCGGTAAAAAAAGCCTTTTGATAATACCAGCCTGGTCCCCAGGTAAGCACGGCGCCTATGTTTAAATCTTCACCAATTATCTGTCGCCACATATGCATTGGCGGCACACCTTCTTCGGGACTTTCATAGTGACTGCAACCTGCGGCATGCACATGATGGTCTCCACTATACCATCCCAGTTTAGCCATGTTTATCCATCGCTTAAGCTGGAAGGAAACTTCTATTGAATCTTTGCCTGGAGGAATTACCAACTCTTTTTTTTGAGATATATATTCAGGGCCACGGGTAAATGTTACCTCATATTTACCCGGTGGAAGTAGTACATATTCGCCGTCAGCGCGGTAGATCTGTGCCTGGAAAAAAAAATCGGGATAGGCATCATATGCGGCAACGCGTCGTGAAGGCAAGGGATATATGCCGGTTAACCCTTTTACATTAACTCCATTTTCGCGCTGCGCCCTGGCCGTTCGGTAATCATCACCCCACGGATCGTATAGGCTGTCAGGATTTAAAACTCTTTCAATTCCATCTTTAATTACAAATGAGGCCATAGCCGGAAGACCGTCATCATCGCTGATTCGCATAATAACTTTAACAGCGCGGTCAATATTGAATAAAATATGAATTGCATTGCGGAACCCTATATCCTGGGTGCCCTGGCCAATGTTAAAAGTTAATCCCGCTTCACGTTTGCCTGCATCTTTGCTATAGATCTGGAGAACGGCATATTCCAGGCTTAACCCAGAGAGATCTGGCTGGAGAGGACGATTACGATACATGCTGGTTTCAAGGAAACGATTGGCTACCTGTTCCCGGGTCAGCGTATGTTCTTCTTCGTGGCGTGGTTTACCGCTTGACAGGTGTAAGGCGGGATAGGAATTAGGACTTTCTACATTTAATACAGCCGTTACACCTGCATCGTTGCGTACCTTAATAAGGAAGCTCGTCCATCCATCCTGAATTAGCCTTGCTTTTGCTGCACCGCGCAGAACGCTTACCTGCGCTTCCGGGTTGATATTGACCATTGCAAGGCAATAAGGATCAAGTATTGCCTGAATTTCTTTTACAACATTTTCTCCGTGATATTGTTGCAGGGCTTTTATTTTTATGGCATCTGTCGCCGAAAGTGAACTGCCTAGAAATGAAAGTGCTTCACCCAAACGCGTTACCTGTGCCAGCAATGGCTGAACTTCAACTTTGTTTACAATTGGGAGCGATCGTGGTTCTGCAGCATGATGTTCATGTTGTGATATGGCTTGTGTAGCGATAAATACAGCTACTAATGGAAGCAAAAAATGTAACCTTCTCATTTTATATCTTTTTGATATATAAAAATTATTTTATAAAATCCGGATTCAAGGTTTTATTTGGTATAGGCTTATTTTAATAAATGTAATCACTTTAATTTCCTGTTAATTTTATTTTAATACCTTATTTTTAATATAAAAAATTACCCGGCTCTTTCAAGCGAACAAAATAAAAAAGAGATTATTTTTTTCCCTTTTAGAGTTTTATTTAAGTTTATTTAAAATAAGACACCGGTTTTGGGATACAGTTTTTTAATAGACTTTGTCGATAAGTTCCAGGCTTGCGGTTATACATGGGGGAGGAAAATGGAGCCAGGTTCAAAGGTAACGCGGCTGTGTTTTTGGAAGCCGCGCTTTACTCCGTAACCAATCTTTAACCGTACCCGCATAAACAGGATTCTTGCAACTTTGTGATAGTAACTTCTTTAACCCTGCTGCTTAACAAAATAGGTAATGACTGCATATGCATTTTTTGATGAACATGAATTATTGATCCAGCTTAAAGCGGGTAATAAGCGGGCATTTACGCGGTTATACGAATTGTACAGCCAACCTTTATACCTCAACCTGCTTAAATTAGTGAAGGCTGAACAAGCTGCTGAAGAAATTTTACAGGATATCTTTTTTATTGTTTGGGAAAAACGCGAGACCATTACCATTAACCATAGTCTCAAAGGTTACCTCTTTCGCATCGCAGAAAATAAAGTGCATGATTTTTTTCGGAAATTAAAACGTGAGCGGGAGTTGTATCATCATGTACAGGAGGCGTCCGAAGAAGAATACAGGAATGCAGGTGATAAAATTCTTCACAGCGAAGAAACAGCGCTACTGAATAAGGCGATAGAAAACCTTCCGCCACAACGAAAAAAAGTTTTTTACCTGTGTAAAATGGAGGGAAGGTCTTACCTCGAAGTGAGCCGGCTCCTTGGCATCTCCGCTTCTACGATCAATGATCATATCGTTAAATCAACGCGTGCGATTCGTAATTTTATCCTGGCGAATAAATAGGAGGCCATAAAAAATGCTGATCGTTTTATTTAACATCATAACGTAGCTGACAACTTAAATATAGAAATTTTTAAGTTCTGATCAGGCAGGTAATAGCACCTGAACCCATCTTTCAAACCCGTTTCCTTCCCGGGCATTTCCTGGTTGCAAACGGTCAAATCTTACACCTCACAATTTCAAATTGTAAATTCTTTTGGTGCGGGAAGATTAATTGCTTCCAAATGTAATTACCAAAATCAACAATTGGATCATCATCAGAATTTCGGGAATTTTTTTCATAAGTATCTGGAAGATTCGTGTACGCCCGAAGAAACGGCAGCGGTATTGAAATGGCTCGAAGCTGATGAGTATAGCAAGGAACAAAAAGCAATGATCAGCAGGGTAATTTCAGCCCATCCGGAAATGAACAATCCCCGATCGGTACGCACTTCAATATAATGGCCTATAATGATGATACGGCTCTAAGAATAACTTTATTGGAAGGGAGCATAAAAATAAATCACGATAATAAAAACCGGGTGTAGAATAATTCAGGGAAATATTTGTTTAATATATTTTCTAAAAAGCGGTTGATTTCCCAAACAAAAAACGTTATACAAACAAATAATAACAATATACCAAACCACTTTGCATTAATATGGTAATAGGAATATACTTCTGAAAAGAACGTATTAAGGTATGAATACCCTGCGAGAATAACAATAAGTATATAACGGTATTTATTGGTGAACATCTTTAATAAATATACAAACCAGTCTCGCATTATTAGTCCCGAGACTGATCGCGGTTTCGTGGATGACAGGTGGTAGATTTTGAGATCCTGATGACGGCTATTTATCTTCATCTGTATCAAAATCTTTTACTTGCTGCACCAACCACTTTATCCTGGCAGTCCAAATTCTATAGGACCAAAACATAAGTTGAAATAAAATAATTATAAGGCCTAACACTAAAAAGCTTTTTTCCGGGGTAAGCGTTATTGCAGATGTAAAGAATACAATAACGCAAACACTGTATACAAAAGAAAAAATCAGGGAAAAAAGCGAGAGGTGTTTAAGTCTTGCCAGGTAATTTTTAAAAGATACTTTTAAGGATAATCCATTTATCGGGTTGGCTATTGAAACATAGCCAATAATATCGTTGGCAATATATAAGATTATCCCGGTTGCCAGCAAAATATTGGCATAAAGTGGTTTTTTGCTGCCATCAAACCAGTCATAGTAAATAACCAAAAAGAACATGAGGCAAATAATCTCTGCAATTAATTTTTTCCTTATCTTTTTTAAAGTTGGATGATTGGTAATCCTGGTCATATTGAGTATATCGATGTCAGTTTTGAAAGTATTACCGGCATTTTGCCAATCTGATTTTAAATCCTGTAGCTCCATATTGTTTAATTTAATGTTTCTTTTATTTTATTTTTAATGCGATTGAGTCTAACACCTACATTGCTTTCGCTTATTCCTAATAGTTTCGATATTTCCAGGTAATTGAAATCATCCAGGTAAAGAGCTATTAATGCTTTTTCAGTATCATTTAAACATCGCAAAGCCACAAATAATTTTTCCTCGTTTTCTGAAAGTTTTTTCTCATTAGCTGGCAAAATTTGTGCAGGTAATTCTTCCAAATAATCAACTTTTAGTTTGGGTTTTCGATAAAATGCCATTGCTGTATTTAAAGCAATTCTGTAGATCCAGGAACTTATTTTGGATTCTCCCCTGAATGATGGATAGGATTTCCAGAGCTGAAACACAATTTCCTGAAACAGATCTTCCTGGTCTTCCCTGCTATTCCTATACATTTTGCAAACCTTATAGATGATTTTTTGATAAGAGCGGATTGATTTTATAAATTCATTTTCGCGATTATTCATTTTATTTTGCGGTTTGAGAACTACTTTATTTCACTATAGGTTGTTATTTTAATGAAAAACTTACATTTTCTATCAAATACTTGTAAAAACATCAAACACCAATAAGATACACCAATGTTTTCTAAGGCCGCCAGGTCGTATTTCGATTGCCGAAACTCTCAGCCCTGTTAACTGTGGTTCGTGGGGCACGAACTCTGGAGGCTTCCCAGCCAGTTTCCAGGCGAGAGGATTAATGAGAAAGCCCATGAACATTTAAAATTCATTATTCGGAGAGAAATAATTCCGGTTCGTGAAGAAACGAACCATGGTGGAAAATACCATAATGCTTTACCTGCACCCCTTTTCAAAAGGGGAGGGAAATAATTTGCAGTTTATAAATCTTAAGCGTTGGTATAGAAATACCTGGCCTAATTTTTATTTTCCGGCAATAAATACTTTTAAAAACCCACTGGCTTGAAGATGCTTATGAGTTAATAGTCACTCAAAACCTAAATAACCCGGCATTGAAGTGGCATTTGCCAACAATGGCCGGTGAGAACCGGCCATTGTAGTACACGGCAAGTTGATCTCCAATATTGTACGGAGAAATTGATTTTTAAACGGCTGCTGACATTAGCTGTTTGAAGCTGTTTTTGTTTTAATTCCAAAGATTTTTGAAGCTGCCATCAGGGACGGACAAATTCCTGTTATTGCACCAAGAGCAAAGCCCGCCGCGGGCAAATAAACCAGCCAGTTTACGTTGCTAAAGCCCGAAAGGAATATGCCTGTCCATAAGATAACAGACACCAGGGCAAACCAAATACGCATAGATGGGGATGCTTTCATAATTTTTTTAATAAAAAGTGAATATATTTTTAACAGTGCAGACCCAATAAAAGGATACCGGGTTTATAAGAAGCAGGGGGATTAAATGATTAGTTTGTGGCTGGCTGCGGTATCAGGCGCAGATAGGGTTTAACCGTTTTCCAACCACCGGGATACTTTTCTTTTGCTTCTGCATCAGATACCGCCGGAACGATAATGACTTCCTCACCGCTCATCCAATTTGCCGGAGTAGCAACCCTATGCGCCGCCGTGAGTTGCATAGACTCCAGGATGCGAAGTATTTCATTAAAATTGCGACCGGTTGTCATCGGGTAAGTAAGCTGAAGCTTGATCTTTTTATCCGGTCCAACTACAAAAACCGAACGTACGGTTTGATTTGTAGCTGCAGTTCTTCCTTCTGAGGTACCAGGTTCTTCTGCGGGAAGCATGTCGTATAATTTTGCAATCACCAGGTCAGGATCACCGATCATTGGATAGGACACGGCATATCCACCGGTTTCCTCAATGTCTTTTTCCCATTTCAAATGGCTTTCCACAGGATCTACACTAAGGCCAATTACTTTGCAGTTCCTTTGTTTGAACTCGGGAGCGAGTTTAGCCATGTAACCAAGTTCGGTCGTGCAAACCGGCGTAAAGTCTTTTGGATGAGAAAAGAGAATTGCCCAGCCATCTCCGATCCAATCATGAAAATGGATAGTACCCTGTGTTGTTTCTGCCTGGAAATCGGGAGCGATGTCGTTTAATCTGAGACTCATGTTTTGTGTGATTTAATTGTTTTATAAATAGGAAATAGTTTATCCATTGTCATTGTATCAAAGCAATACGAATCGCTTTTTACAATTTTCGCAGGTGTAATTTTTAGGTGTAATGGTGCCAAAAGAAATCGCTTTTAACAGGCGACCGGCGAGGGATTTCTTTTTGGCAACAACAAGGTTGCCTCCACAGGATGTGCAGCGGATGCCTACTACTGTTCTTTTGATGATGATCTTATCTAAATCCAGCAATCCCATAGCAGTAGCAAAAATGGATTTGCTTTAAAGCAACGCAAAATAAAAGGGATGAATTTGCCTGGTTAGGGATGAATGAATTGAATTTTGGGAAATTGTCAATGGCCGCTTATACCTAATACCTTAAAAAGCTCGTCTTTGTATGATTTGCCCACCGGGATTGTAACGCCTTGTATGGTTATTTCTGTTGGAAAGATGTCCTCAATCTTATTAATATTTACGGAATAACTTCTATGGATGCGAAAGAAATTTTTTTGGTTCATCTGTTCAATAAGATCATTGAGTGTGGATCTTAGCATCACTTTCTTTTGAGATTGGAGATGAACGGTAACATAATTAGCGTCGCTTTCCAGATATAAAATCTCATTAAAAAATATTTTCCGGAAAACATAGCCATCTTTCACAAACATACAATCTTTGGCTGGATAAGTACCGGGATCTCCGGGCTTTGTATTATCACGGGCGCCTGAGAAATTGCTGAATGCAATTTCAATGGCTGCAAACAATTCTTCTTTGCTAAAAGGTTTAACGATATAGGCGTGTGGCTTGACCCGTTTGGCACGGTCTATAGTTTCTGCATCACTATTGGCAGTTAAAAAAATAAAAGGCAACTGGTACAATTCATTAACTTTTTGCGCTACATTGATACCATCCTTTTTACCTGATAACTGGATGTCAAGCAATAATAAATCTGGTTTGCAATTGTCGAGCATTTCCATTGCTTCAGTATAGTTGATAGCCGGGCCGCAATGGGAATATCCCAACTCATCCAGGGTATTCAAAATGGTCCTGGCTATCACCAATTCATCTTCAACAATGCCTATTTTTAAATCTGACATATCTGCTAATCTTCTTTTTTGCGCGTATTACGGTTTGTGAAATTAATGGTAAAAACAGCGCCGTTATTGGTTTCATACCGCACACTGCCACCGATCTGGCGGCTCAGGTCATTGATCAACTGGATGCCCAGGGTAGACGCTTTCTTGAAATCAAAACCAGGAGGCAGGCCTGGGCCATTATCAGAATAGAGTAATTGATATTTACCATCAGTTACGGTATGTATTGCCATGTTTATTTTACCGGCTGCCACATCGCTAAATGCATATTTAAGGGAGTTCGACAACAATTCATTCATAATCAGTCCAAGTGGTACAGCCGAATCAATATCTAAGTACAGGGTGGGCACCTCTATATTTGTTACAACATTCTTTTGTTGCTTAAATACACTTGCTACCTGGCGGAACAGTTCCTTTACAAACCGGCTCAACTCAATAGTACTGAGGTTTTCAAACTGGTAAAGATTTTGGTGGATCAGGGCGATACTTCTCACACGATTGCGACCTTCTCTTAATGCATCTTTTGCCGCCTCATCTCCCAAACGGTTGCTTTGCAACTCCAGCAGTCCGGAGATAACCTGTAAATTGTTCTTCACCCGGTGATGGATTTCACGCATCAGGACATCTTTCTCTGCCAGCAATTCAGCTTGTTCTGACAATGATTGCTTTAACTGGACAGTCCTTTCACCCACCGTTTGCTCTAGTTTATTTTTATCAGCTGCCAGTTGTTTTGTTCTGAATTTTATTACCCGGTAAATAGTCAATACAAATAACAAAGCAACTAAACCAATAAACCACCATTGCAGATAGAATGGTTTTATAACATGCAACGGAATATTCAATTCGCTTTTGCTCCATGCCCCTTCATGATTCTGCGCTTTGATATGCAGCATAAAATTTCCATATGGCAGGCCGCTGATGCGTATAGAATTTTCATTGATGTAATTCCAGTCTTTATCAACGCCGTCAATTTGATATGCATACCGGTGTACTTCATCTTTTGAAAAATCCAGTAACTGAAATTCGAGGGTAAAGAACTGGTCATTTGGCGCCAATGTAATTTGTGAAGTATTCAACAACTCCATTGTTTTATTAACCAGCCCGTTCTTTGAACCAACAAACTGGTTAAAGGCAATGATTCTTAATGGTATATTCAACGAGTTGGTATCCGTTAGAAAATCTTTAGGTTGAAATGCATTCACGCCGTCAAGGCCGCCAAAAAATATTCTGCCGTCTATTGCCCTGAAGGAGGACGTCCTGTTGAATTCATTGTGAGAAATGCCATCAGCGGTGGTATAAGTTTTTATTGAAAATGTTTTCTTGTTAAAGCGGATCAATCCGTAATCTGAGCTTATCCAAAGGTTGTCATAGTTATCCGGTTCAATGCGATACAAAACTTCAGAAGGGAAGCCTGAAGTGATATTGAATTGCCGAAAAGAATTTGCTTTTCTGTCCCAACGATACAATCCTTCGCCACTGGTGGCTAACCAGTATATTCCGTTTTTATCGGCATAGGCATCCAACAGGCTCAGGCTATTAATAATTGGTGAACGTTCATTCACAATCCGGAAGCTATCAGGTGACCCCTGACTATGAATCCTTATTACTTTATACAGCCCATTCTCAGCAATTGCCCAAAGCGTATCGTCATTTTTGAAAAAACGATACACGAATTTTGCTTCGGGAGTGTTTTTATCGGCAGTGCGGATCGAATCAAACCGGTGGGTCCTGGAGTTGAAGAGGGTGCATCCGTCCGTTCTCCCAAGGAGCAACAAGCTGTCGCTGAGAGAATACATTGACCATATTTCAGAGCCCTGCCCTCCCGGATACTTTGTGATCGTATTGTTCACTTCATTATAAGAAAAAAGATTGTAGCCACCACAGTATAGATCTGACCGGTGGTTAACGAGAGCATATTTAATTTCAGCATCGCTTACCGATTGCATCTGATCGCCTTGCTGGAGGAAAGTATGCGTCCATATATTAGCTGCAACCCTACCCGTTTCATCAGCATATATCCCGCGTGCCTGGCTGTTTGATTGCATGTTTTGCTGGTTACTTGTAAAATACTGCAAGAACCGGTTCCTTTCTATCATTAACTGGAATACTCCAATCGACGTACAAAGCCACAGATTTCCGATACTATCTGGAAATAGCTGGTAAAAAAATAAATTTTCAAATGCCTTTATTTCCGATTTGGTAACAACTTTCAGAAAGGCGTTTTCATTCCATAGATAAAGTGCATCTGAACCGATGTAAAATATGCAGGAAGCACTATTGGGAGAACTGCTGACCTGGTACCAGTATTTTCCTTTTACAGCTTCTAAATTATATTTACTCAAATCGGCAGCCGTTTCAATTTTGCCCTCGCCTGTTACCATCCCAACCAAAAAGGAATTGATTTCGGATTTTGTATTGTAAGTAATCAAAAGATTGTTTTCACTCGTAAAACCAATCGGTAAGGATCTTAGCGCATCTTCCTGGGTAAACGTGATTACCGTATCTTTTGATATCAAATATTGTTTCGACTGGTTAGTTAACTTCAACAAAGCTTTGCCTTTTCCAAAAAGGCATAAGGGGCCGGTACTGCGATAATTAGCGGCGGGAAAAGGATCCTGCCTGTCCCAATCATCGACCTGATAACGAAGGGTAAACCCTTTTTTAGATTCGTACTTCCAAAGCCTAAAGGGATAGGCGGTGAGAAAATTAATTTCATCTGTGCCATCATTAGATATCCAATAAACTTCTTCCTCTTTAAAAGGCATATTTGGAAATGCAGCCGTAAGGGGTTTTACTTTCTGGGTAACAGCATTCATCACATCTACTTTTCCATTTGTAGTAAGCTGAAAGCCTGTACTGCCATATTCGATAAACAGGTTGCCGGCATCATCTTTTGCCAACTGAACTACTTTATTATCCTGCAGGTTATTTCTTTGGCGGGTGAAGAGTAAACAATTTTTTCCGTCATACCTGTTAAGCCCATTACGCGTACCAAACCATAGGAAACCGGCTTTATCCTGCAAGCCACAGAATACTTCATGAGATGCCAGCCCGTCCTCAATGGAAAGCAGCCTTTTGGTGATCGTATAATCCGAATTATTATTTACAGTTGAGCTTTGGGCTGTTACGGGATGCGTTAAGAAGACCAGCTCCAAAATCAATGTACAGCAAAAAAGGAATCTAAGGATCATTGCAGTTTTATTTTGCAAGAAATTGAATTTTTTTTTGCACGTATTTACAATAGAAAAATTCCAAGAACTTTATATACCCGCTCGTCTATTCTAAAGGATTTTAATTAAATTGTATCACTTCCTTGTAAATTAAAATTTAGATTTACTAAATTAATATAAAATATTCTATCGCGGTTTAACCGGTAATATCATACACAAGCTTAATGCTTCGAAAACCCTGCATATGACGGTCAGTAAATCGACTTCTGCCACCTGGTACGTAAAATATTTTGACGCATTTTTTATTACCATTGCCGTAGGGTATATGTTTCAAAGCCTGGTAACTTTTCTGCCGGATAAGATCGCTGCACTGTATCCCTCATTTCTTAGAGTGAGTTATAAATATCTTCTTTTGCCTTCGGTTGCAGGTGCCCTGTACCTGGTAATAACAGGTAAGCTGGAAAGGGAAGGCAAATTTAATTCTGAAAAAGCCCATGCTATTTTTTTTGGCCTTATCCGCTTTTGGCTGGCTGCAGGCATTGCTTCTTATGGGTTTGCTAAAGTATTAAAGACACAATTTAGCGGGGCAAATGATGTAGCATTCAGAGATTCACTCATTGGTGATCTCAGCGGTAATTATCTTACCTGGTTCTATTTCAATTTTTCGTCCACATTTATACTTATTGTTGGCTATATACAAATTGGGGGCGCTTTGTTGCTCCTTTTCAGAAGAACCAACCTGTTGGGCACTTTTATACTTCTTCCCGTGATGGCCAATATTGTAATGATTAATATTTTTTATGGAATTCCCATGCCGCCGACCATAATTTCAATTGTTTTCACAGCAGCATTGATCTATTTGCTTCTATTGCACGCGCGGGAACTTACTAAGCTATTTTTTAAAACAGTATATGCATTGCCAAAGCCTGGCAGCAGCACGTTTACAAACATTTTGAGAATTTCGGTAGTGGCTTATGCATTTTTAAGTATATACCAGTATGTGCTAAAAAATAAATACATTGATAAAACAGGTGATCCTGAAATACTTGGTAAATGGAAGGTGGAGCAATCTTCTATGAATGGACAGGAAATTTCGTCGAATGCCTGGCAAACAGATTCCACCGCCTGGGCAACTATTTATTTTTTAAACGCCGGGTTCTGTGCCATTGGTTCAAACCCATATTATTATGAAAGAACACAAAGAAACATTGGCGAATACTCTTTTGATAAATCGAAACTTTCCCTAAACATTTATTTCTTTAAAACTAAAGACAGCCTCCATGCAATTATTGACTCTCCTGAACCTGGTAAAATGTCCTTAAGAGGAATGTTAGGCAAGGATTCGATTAGTATGCGATTGAGTAAAGTAAAAATGTAATAACTCACTATATAGTTCCTCTTTTTATTACCAGCGATTGCTGTAATAGTTTATTGCAATCGCGTATTTTTTTTTGGAATGATAAAGCACACCAGGGTATAGGAAAGTCCAATAGGTTTCCCATAAGGGGCGACTGGTATACGGCACACTGCATAAAACCTGTGAGGCCGCTATCCCATCCACTTGTAGAATAAAAGCTGCATTCTGATTCGCATACTCCCGGGAGCCGTCCTAAATGCCTGCTACCGGCCCATCCAAAAAGTGGCATTTTATAATATATCCTGGTGAAATGGACTTATTTTCTTTAAATTTATTCCATAGGATATTTTGTTAAAAAAATGGCATGATTTTGAATGTAATAATAAAAACAATCTTAACAATTCTAATTAAAGACATCTACTTATGAGCCTTGGAGAATTACCTGCAGGAATCCATGTAAACAATACCGACGAGCTCCTGGTGACGAGAATTTCAGCTATCCAA
>JBDTLZ010000291.1:0-48727 GCA_039934515.1 Ginsengibacter sp. | reverse complement strand
GGATAAAAATCCACCCCTGTTATAATCCAATATCCTATGAAAAACCGAGTTGAAAGCTGTTGATCCCAGCCTTATAATATGTTAATATGGTTGTCACCATGTTGATTTAAAACTTTGTTTGAAATCGGCAAAATTTCTGCTTTTATACGCGCCTTCACCGAAATATTTTAATATAGGCTCAATTTCTTTCGGCTCCAAAAAGCCTTGTACTGATACCGGTTCGCTTTGTTCATCTGCAAAGATCACTGTTGTTGGAAACCCAGGCTGCCCTGACGTTACATACATTGTAAAATCATTTACCTTATAATTACTATTAAAGTTGTACTCCCTGCCATTCCATTGTATGGCATCTTTTGTTTCGGCATCCAATTTCACCGCGTAAAAATGCTCGTTGATATAAGAAATAACTTTTGAACTGGTGTACGTTTTTTTATCCATGACTTTGCACCAATAACACCAGTTGGTATACAAATCAATTATTACGGGTTTAGGTTCTGCTTTTAGTTTTTCAGATAGCTCGTTAAATTTCATCCAATCCGGTCTCTCGCGATTGGCAGTTTTAATTTTGGCAGCGCTTAATATGAAAAGGCAAGCTACTAAAACAACTTTCACATATTTTGCCATATGCTATAAACGTACGTTAAATGCTTTTATTGAGTTTGTATTAAAAAAAATTATAAATATTTGACTACTAATTTTCTAATTTTAGCTCTTACCGGCCTAATTTTCAATCAATGCATAAAATTGTAGTGGCCATAACAGGCGCAAGTGGTTCGATTTATCCTAAAATTTTACTGAAGAAACTGATGGTTATAAAGGGGCAATGGTCATCATTGGGCATTGTTATCACGGATAATGCAAAACTTGTATGGCAAACAGAATTGGGAGACGAAGATTATAAGTCTTATGAAGCAAAATACTTTGCAAAAAATGACTTTATGGCTCCTTTTGCTTCCGGCTCAGGGAACTATGATATAATGATTATAGTGCCTTGCAGTATGGGAACACTCGGACGAATTGCCGCCGGAATTTCAGATGATTTAATTTCAAGGGCAGCTGATGTTATATTGAAAGAAAAGCGCAAACTGATATGTGTAGTGAGAGAAACTCCTTATAACCTCATACATATACGTAATATGGAAACCGTTACGCTGGCCGGCGGCATAATTTGCCCCGCAACTCCATCTTTTTACAGTAAGCCACAAACCATTGAAGCAGTTGCTGCAACAGTTGTTGACAGGATTATTGACCTCGCAGGCCTCACGATCGACACTTTCAGGTGGGGAAATTAACGGCGTTTTTAAAATTAATTGTACGTTTTTGGAGACTCAAAGGCTGCACAAACAGTCTCAAAAGCAAACAGAAAACGCTCCCATCAGGAAGCGTTTCTTTCAGAGTAGTTTCCAGGGAATATGTTGATCACCTCAAATCTATAACTTCCGCTTTTGGATATTTTTTTGCATCAAAAACAAAGAGCCCATCTGGTGGATTGGTATTTGTTTTCAGGCTTGTAATGGTATAGGTGTACCGGTCACCGGTTTTTTGGAAAACTTTTGAACTCATGATAGACTGGTTGGTCTTATCAATATAAATAAGCACTTTGAAAAAAGTCTTTGTTTTATCCAAAGGCGTTAACTCGATTTCCTGTATGGCTTTGCTACCTTTTTTGGTGTCACTATTTAGCTTATACAAAAAATCTTTATCATAAAAGTTGGTAAACATTTTTTGAGGAGTGATTGTATTAGAAGAGGCGTCAAATTGAGTAATCTGCACTTCATTGGTTGTTTTGTCATATGTCCAGATGTTGCTGCCATCACTAAAAATCTCCTGCCCGGAAACACTTACCTGGTACTTCGGGCCTTTCATATTTACAACTCCTGTTTTTGATCCCAACGTTTTACCGGAAGCATTTTCAATTTTTAGTGAAAAAGCCGCTACGGCAGATTTATAGGTTTTAAATTTAGCACTTACATTGTCCAATATTTTTTTTGCATCAGGATCACTTTTGCCGGGTGACGGCGACTGCGAAAATGCTGAAAGCCCTGTCAACATGAATAGCCCAAATAGTAGTTTTTTTATCATTCTATTTAAATTTATAATACAATTAAACACAAACAAATATACATCTTAGACGCTATTCGGATAGATGCAGTTTAGTGGCAGATGATAGCAAAGTGTTAATATTGTTTCCAGGGGAGTGGCATTAAAAATTTCCCGCAATAAAAGTCAGTACCGCGAAATTTGGAAACCTGGTGCCCGCTTGCGTAAAACCCCTCTACCCGGCAAACTAAAGGACTACGCAATCAATAAAGATCTAATTAATGCCAAAATTGCCTGCAATTCTCTCAGGTTATGAATTGCTTAATTCTCCCTGCATCTTTACTTCATGAACTAAATTATTTGTTTCACTAAATACTTTTGCAGCCTTAATGAAATGTACAAACAGGGGGTGAGGATTTTCAACAGTACTTTTTAATTCAGGATGATATTGAACGCCAATAAAGAATGGATGCATTGCCAGCTCCTGAATTTCTACAAGGCCAGTTTCCGGGTTAACCCCGCTCGCTGTCATTCCTGCATCTTCAAACCTGTTGAGGTATTTATTATTAAACTCCCACCGATGGCGATGGCGCTCATTTATTTCAGTGGTTCCATAAATATGGTATGCAAGGGTACCTTCTTTTATGACACACGGATAGGAGCCTAAACGCATGGTTCCACCTTTAATCGTGATTTTCTTTTGTTCTTCCATCATATCAATTACAGGGTTGGGTGTGTCAGGCTGCATCTCTGTAGAATCTGCATCTGCGATGCCCAATACGTTCCTGGCGAATTCGATTGCAGCCATTTGCATTCCCAAACAAATTCCAAAAAAGGGAAGCTTGTTTTCACGTGCATATTTCACTGCAATTATTTTCCCTTCAACACCTCTGAATCCAAACCCCGGCGCAACAAGAAGGCCATCAAGGCCATTCAATTTTTCACAAACATTTTCATCGGTGATGTACTCACTATGTATATTTACTACCTGTACCTTACAATCATTCATGGCCCCCGCATGTATAAATGATTCAAGGATGGATTTATAGGCATCCTGCAGTTCGATATATTTTCCAATAAGCCCGATTGTAACCTTTTGGCGCGGATGTTTCAGCTTCTCAAGAAAGTCTTTCCATTTACCCAGTTCCGGCTCACCGTAGTTCTTAATATCCAATTTATTCAAAACAATTAGATCCAGCTTTTCACGTAACATCGCAATTGGCACCTCGTAGATAGTGGAAGCATCAGCCGCTTCGATAACGGCATTTTCCTTAACATTACAAAACAAGGCAATTTTCCGCTTCAGTTCCTCATTTAAAGGCCTTTCCGTTCTGCACACGAGAATGTCAGGATGTATCCCGTTCTCGCTCATGAGTTTAACGCTGTGCTGCGTTGGTTTTGTTTTTAATTCCTTGGCTGCTTTCAGGTACGGTATCAGGGTAAGGTGCACAATGATACAGTCTTCTTCAGGCATCTCCCATTGCAGTTGGCGCACTGCTTCAATAAAAGGAAGGCTTTCAATATCACCAACAGTTCCACCTATTTCAGTTAAAATTATATCATATTCATTCTTTTCACCAAGAAGGCGCATTCTACGTTTAATTTCGTCCGTTATATGTGGTACTACCTGTACCGTTTTGCCCAGGTAATCTCCTTCTCTTTCTTTGTTAATTACTGTTTGATATATGCGCCCGGTTGTGACATTGTTAGCTTGCGAAGTATAGATATTGAGAAACCTTTCATAATGACCAAGATCAAGGTCAGTTTCAGCGCCATCTTCAGTAACAAAACATTCACCGTGCTCATACGGATTCAATGTGCCAGGGTCAACATTTATATATGGGTCAAATTTTTGAATAGTCACCCTCAGTCCCCTCGCTTGTAAAAGCTTAGCAAGAGACGCAGCAATAATACCCTTACCCAAAGATGAAGTAACTCCACCCGTAACAAAAATGTACTTGGCCATTTATTTAAGATTTATTTAAAAAAAATTGCCATTCAAAACAAAATAAATAGGATCAGGCATTAAATATAAATACCTGGTTAAACTTCTTTGAATTGAATACCATCAAAAAAACTGACCGGCGGAAAATAAATTGAAATTGCAAAATCCGGGAGGTCATGCAAACTTACAGCTAATATTTGTTGGTGAAAAGTAAAGATTTTGCTTTGTGGAAAAAACCTGCGAAACTCTTTTCCTTTATTAAATTTTTTTTACAGTTTGATCCGTAAATCATGATTTTCAAGGCATTAAATTAATTTCCTTGCTCCTGCGGGCCAAAAAGGGTTAGAAGTATCCATAAAACCAAGTTGTATTGTGGGAATCCCAGGGCAGGCTGCAGTGAGTTTTGGAAAATTTAATAATATTTCTTTTGAGAAAGATAAAGGCGTACATAATCATCTACCCCCGCTTCTAAAGAAAACATTTTTTCATGGTATCCGGCGGCCCTTATTTTCTGCATATCAGCCTGCGTATAATATTGATACGTGTCCCGAATATCCTGCGGCATGTCAATATAACGTATATCCGGCCCACGATCAATGCCTTTAAAAGTGGCCTTCACGAGGTCATTGAAAGAGCGTGCTACCCCCGTTCCCACATTATAAATGCCCTCTTTAACATGCATAGATTTAACCTGGAAACATTCCAAAAACCACATGCAGATTTTAAGCACATCCTTTACATAAATAAAATCTCTCAACTGTTCTCCATCTTTAAATTCCTTTTTATGTGATCTGAAAAGCTTTACGAAACCATTTTCGGTAATTTGATTGAACGAATGAAAAATTACACTCGCCATCCTTCCTTTATGGTACTCATTAGGCCCATAAACATTGAAAAATTTAAGTCCTGCCCACTTCGGGGGTGAATTCCCCTTCTGTTGAAGCGCCCATTTATCGAATTCGTTTTTTGAAACTCCATACGGATTGAGGGGTTGTAAATGATCTATTATTTCTTCGCTGTCTTTATAACCCAATTCACCTGTACCATAGGTTGCGGCCGAAGAGGCATATACCAAAGGGATGTGGTCCCGAACACAATATTCCCAGATCTTTTTTGAATATTCCACATTCAGGTGTTCATGGATCGAGTAATCAAATTCGGTGGTGTCGGTACGGGCACCAATATGAAAAATAAATGCTATGACAGGCTTTTGTACATCCAGCCATTCAAAAAAAACTTCCCGCTCGATTTTTATCGCATATTTTCTCCCTTCAAGATTGGGTTCTTTATCTGCATGAGAAAAATCATCAACCAGGATAAGATTCTCATAACCGGCATTGTTCAAATCCCCAACAAGACAGCTACCTATAAAACCCGCTGCACCGGTAACAACAATTTGTGATTCAGTATTCATTTATTCCGGCAGGTAATTTTTGAAATAATTCCCGATGGCGGTATCATATTTTTCGGCCCATTTATTAATATCTCCCCATGGATCATTATCAATTATAATATCACCCGTAGTAACTGTTCCCAGTTTCTCAAAGGGTATAGATATTGATTTCTCAAAATCATCCACCTGTGTGCTTTTTACCGAGACAACTACTCGTCCCTGGGCTTCACCAAACCAAAATGCGTCCCTGCGGATTTGAGATAGTTGCTGCGAGGCCTCAAAACCCAATGACCTGTAAAAACCACTTTCGGCAAGGGTTACAAAAAGGCCACCCTCACTTACATCATGGGCCGATTGAATTATTTTTTTGCGAATGAGCGCACTAACGGCCTGATGTAAGTGAAATTCCTCTTCAAGATTAAAATAGGGTGCCGGGGAGAATTCAATATTACATATTTTATGGAGGTATTCTGAGCAGGCAATATCATCCTGGCTTTTGCCCAGCAGGTAAATAACATCACCCGTATTTTTGAAATCGAGGGTCATTTTATCATCAGCATTATCCAATATCCCGACCATTCCAATTGTGGGTGTGGGATATACAGGTCCTGAAGGAGACTGGTTATAAAAACTTACGTTGCCACCTGTTACAGGTGTATTAAATTTATTGCAGGCTTCGGTCATCCCCTTGATGCTTTCAACAAACTGGAAATAAACTTCAGGATCATATGGATTCCCAAAGTTTAGACAATTGGTTATACCTAAGGGAGTTCCTCCGCTGCATACAATATTCCTCGCTGCCTCACTTACGGCGATCATACAACCTGTATACGGATTTGAGAATACATACCGGCTATTACAGTCGGTAGTAAGCGCCAAAGCTTTTTTGGAATCCTTCACGGCGACTAATGATGCATCTGAAGGCCCGTTTGTGCTCATATTTGCTGTACCTACCATGCTGTCATACTGGTTATATACCCATTTTTTTGAGGCAATATTGGGTAAGGCAATAATTTTTTCAGCAACAGACCTCATTTCACCGGGAACAGGTATTGTATTTATATCAAAGGCCTTTATTTTTTCCAAATAAGCAGGAGCCTTATATTCCCTTTCATATACAGGCGCCCCACCACCCAGCACTAAACTCTCCGCAGGTATTTCTGCCTCCAACACATCGTTCATGTAAAAACTCAATAGTGGCCCTTTTTTAACTTCCCCTATTTGAGAACAGGGCAGATCCCACTTCTCAAAAATCTCAACCACCTCTTTTTCTTTTCCTTTTTTTACAATCAATAGCATCCTCTCCTGGCTCTCACTTAAAAGCAATTCCCAGGCTTTCATAGCTCCCACACCTGCAGCCAGTCCCTTTTGCCTTGTGGGAACTTTGTCCAGATGAATGGTCATGCCCACTCCGCCCTTTGCGCTGGTTTCTGCGGTAGAACATATAATTCCGGCGGCCCCCATATCCTGCATTCCTATAATGCCGCCTGTCGCTATTACTTCCAGGCAAGCCTCCAATAATTTTTTTTCCTGGAAAGGATCTCCTACCTGCACTGCCGGAAGGTCTTCAGCACTGTTTTCAGTAATATCTGCAGAGGCAAAGGCGGCCCCTCCCATTCCGTCTTTCCCGGTAGCGCTGCCAGCAATAAAAACAGGGTTGCCTTCATCCAGTGCAATAGCACTAACTGTTTCTCCCAGCCGTACCACTCCGGCACTCATAGCATTTACGAGCGGATTGGTATGATAACAATCCTCAAAATATATCTCTCCTCCCACAGTAGGTACCCCAAAGCAATTACCGTAATGCCCGATCCCATGAACAACACCACTTAATAAATGCCTGGTTTTTTCATGCTCAATATTTCCAAATCTTAATGAATTAAGCGCAGCAACCGGCCGCGCGCCCATGGTAAAAATATCGCGGTGTATGCCTCCAACACCAGTCGCAGCGCCCTGGAATGGTTCAATCGCAGAAGGATGGTTGTGGCTTTCAATTTTAAAAACTACCCCCAACCCATCCCCAATATCCATAAGCCCTGCATTTTCGTCACCGGCTTTAACAAGAAGCTTTGAGCCCTCACGTGGCAGGGTTTTTAGCCATTTTATTGAATTTTTATAGCTGCAATGCTCACTCCACATTACTGAATAAGCACTTAGTTCTGTAAAATTGGGGGTGCGTCCCAGTATGTCAACAATTTTTTCAAACTCTTCTTTTCTTAACCCGAGTTTCCCGGCAGTTTCAAATGTAATTTCCATAATTTATTATAAGCACAAACTTACAATCTCCTGAACTTTATCTGCGAAAAGGAGTGTAAATATTTTAACTAACTTCCCACAATTAAATTTATCGGCTTGAGTTATTTACTCTTCTTTTTTTACCTCTGTATTTCCTGCTGGATTATTGGCCGTATAAATTTTTTTAAAGAGCCGGGGCTAAATAAGCGATTGCTTATTGTCCTTTTTTTAGTGAGGGTAACTGCAGGGCTCATAAACACCTACATAAATTTGAATTATTATTTAGGTACCGATGCTTCGGTTTTTCAACAGGAGGGCATTGACGAATATCACTTACTTTTTCATAATGCAACTGAATATTTCACCAATATTTTTCACAGCAATCACAACGATAGCTACTCAGGTTTTATGGAAAGTTCCCATTCTTACTGGAACGACACCCGGAGTAATTTGATCGTTAAAATGCTTTCGATATTCAATATATTCAGCGGGAAAAATTTTTACATCAATACCCTTTTTTATAACTTCTTTATATTTTTTGGTGCCGTAAGCCTTTACAAGATCTTTATAAAAATTTTTCCCTCCCATTCTTTCATCTTAACCTGTTGCATTTTTCTTTTACCATCTGTTATTTATTTTACGGGCGGCATCCACCGCGATGGCCTCATTTTCCTGGCGTTTGCCATGGTGATGTACCAAATATCCGCTCTGCTGGAAAATAAAAAAAGAGCATGGATGCGAATTTTATTGGTACTGATTTTCTTATTCCTTATCCTGCTTCTCAGGAATTTTGTATTTATTACCATTGTGCCCGCACTCACGGCGTGGATAGTAGCTGCGCGTAAACCAAAATATGGTTTGGCGATATTTACAGGAATTTATCTTTTTGTCGCAATATTATTTTTTTCTTCCAGCCTGCTGGGACCAAAATTTGATCTCCCGGGTTATGCTTCTGCACGCCAGATCGCATTTGTCGAACTGGCAAAAAAAGGGGCTTCAGCTATCAATATCAACCCATTGTATCCAAATTTTCGCAGCTTTTTGAATAATACACCCCAGGCGATTAACCACAGTTTAATGCGGCCCTATCTTACTGAACACCTTAATTTCCTATATATTCCTGCGGGCGTCGAGATCCTGATCTATGAAATGCTGTTGCTGCTTTTTATTTTTTTTAGACGAAAAAATACGGGCATCAGCCCAATCGTATATTTTTGTTGCTTTTTTAGCATAAGCATCTTCCTTGTAATTGGCTATACCATTCCGATAATCGGAGCAATAGTGAGATACAGGAGTATTTATTTTCCCCTGATCTTAATTCCTGTGGCGTGCTACACAGACTGGAGCAGGGTAAGAAAAATTATACAAATTAAATAATTATACAATATAACTATTTTTATCCCCACTTGGGGAAATTTTAACACAATTTAGAAGATATCTTTGTTTTTTTAAAGTTTAAGTCCTTTTTTTGTGGTCTAAATTTTAAAAAATGCAATCTTTAAGACTAAATGCTCTTTACACTTTACTTTCAAATACGGGGAAGGAACATGCCCCATCAACGAAGAAAATCACGGCTATTTTTGGAGAAAATGTGTTCACCCTACAGAAAGCACGCGAATTTTTAAGCGATGAGGCTTATAAAAGCTTAAAATCCTCTATAAAAAGCCAAAACAGAATTGACCGTAAAATGGGCGACCAGATCGCATCAGGTCTGAAAGCCTGGGCTGAGACTAAAAATGTTACCCACTTTACACACTGGTTTCAACCACTAACCGGTGCCACAGCAGAAAAACATGATTCTTTTTTTACCTTGAAAAGTGACGGTTCAGCACTGGAAGAATTTGATGGCGCCGCTCTTATCCAACAGGAACCGGACGCTTCATCCTTTCCAAGTGGTGGTATAAGAACAACCTTTGAAGCACGTGGCTATACTGCCTGGGATCCCTCTTCACCCCCATTCATCATTGAAATAGGACATGGTAAAACACTTTGTATTCCGACCATATTTGTTTCATATACCGGCGAATCACTCGATGTTAAAACGCCTTTATTAAAAGCCCTGGTAGCTCTTGACAAAGCGGCCATCGATGTGTGTCAGTATTTTGACAAAAATGTAACTGCGGTAACGCCGACACTTGGCTGGGAACAGGAATATTTTGTAATTGATGCAGGCCTGGCCAATGCGCGCCCGGATCTTGTTATGACAGGCCGTACCGTATTTGGACATGCACCCGCGAAGGGGCAACAACTGGAAGATCATTATTTTGGCTCCATACCAGAAAGGATCTATGCTTTTATGAGGGATTATGAGGAAGAAGCTTACAAACTGGGTATCCCGCTTCGCACCAGGCACAATGAAGTGGCTCCGTCGCAGTTTGAGTGCGCACCAATATTTGAAGAAGTAAACCTGGCCGTGGATCACAACACACTCTTGATGGATGTGATGACCCGGGTAGCAAAAACACACAATCTTATCGTATTGCTCCACGAAAAACCATTTGCAGGAATTAATGGAAGTGGCAAACACAATAACTGGAGTATGGCTACCAACACCGGGGTAAATCTCCTGGCTCCAGGTAAAACGCCTAAGACCAATTTGATGTTCCTTGCGTTCTTCGTAAATACCATCAAAGCAGTTCACGATTATTCAGATATATTAAGGGCTTCAATTGCTTCAGCGGGTAATGACCATCGTTTGGGAGCCAATGAGGCGCCTCCGGCAATCATTTCGATCTTTATAGGTAAATATTTAACGGATGTATTGAACCAGATCGAAAAAAGAGTTGGCGGCAAATTTGACGAACAGGATGAAGCCATCTTAAAACTCGATATACACAAAAGCATTCCTGAGTTGCTCCTGGATAATACCGATAGAAACCGTACATCACCTTTTGCATTCACCGGGAATAAATTTGAGTTCCGTGCTGTAGGATCGGCTGCAAATTGTGCACAGCCGATGACAATATTAAATACCATACTGGGTGAAACACTTTCCCAGTTCAAGGTCGATGTTGATGCACTGATTGACGGCGGTGAGAAGAAAGAAGTCGCTCTTATGCAGGTCATTCAGAAATATATTGTAGAAAGCAAATCTGTGCTTTTTGAAGGTAATAACTATAGTGAGGAATGGGAAAAGGAAGCCGAAAAAAGAGGCTTGCCCAATGTTAAGACCACTCCTCTTGCATTGGATGCATTTGTAACCGATAAGGCAAAGAAGGTATTTGAACACCATAACATCTACACGCACGCTGAGTTGGAAGCAAGACACGAAATATTGCTGGAAACCTATATCAAAAAGGTGCAGATTGAAGCAAGGGTCATCGGTGATCTTGCGACCACCTATATCCTGCCCGCATCTATAAAATACCAAAATGTTTTAATTAAAAACATCAGGGGATTAAAAGAAATAGGTTTTGACGAAGGTGCTTATGCAAATCAAAAACTGATCGCAGAAAAGATATCCGAACATATTGGAAAGATCAGTACCGGGGTTGAAGGAATGATCAACGCAAGAAAGGTCGCCAATGAAATCGCAGACACGCGCGCAAGGGCTATAGCCTATTGTGACACGGTAAAAAGTTTCTTTGACGATATCAGGTATCATGTAGATAAACTGGAACTTCTTGTGGATGACGAATTCTGGGAATTACCAAAATACCGCGAGATGCTTTTTTTAAGATAAAAGCCTTACGCACGATAAAAAAGACCCTGGTAAAACAGGGTTTTTTTGTTGGGGGTTAAACTTCGCAGATTAAATATTGTCTACCTTCGGTACACTAAAAAGAAAGTATGAAAAAGTTATTTATATTGGCCCTCTCGCTCGGGCTTTTTGCCTCAACAACTTTTGCCCAGGTAAAAAGAGAATCGAATCCTTCCCAGGGCACACAAAGTAATTCATCAAAGAAAAGCAAGAAAAAAGAGATGATGAAGGAGCTTAATCTTTCCAGGGAGCAAGAGGGGAAGATGAAGGAATTTCACAAGGCCTCGAAAGAAAAAAAAGAAGCCATCAATAATGACAAAAGCCTTACAGAGGAACAAAAGAAAGCCAAACTAAAGGCACTACATAAAGAGAAAAAGGAACAAATGAATGTGCTGTTGACACCTGAGCAAAAAGAAAAAATGAAGGAACAAAAAAAGAAGGGTAAGAAGTAATACGAACTCCCTGGCCATGATTCGTGGAGACACCAATCATGGTTGCTTTGATCTCCCAAAAGGTTTATAGGGAACTCACGACTGCCCCGATGTAGGTTTTTGAGTACCGCGAAGTTCCCCATGATTCGGAAATCATGAACCATTAACTACAAGAAAACCATTATTTCAATATCAAAAAAACGGGCTTCCCGGCCATGGTTCGTGGAGTTACGAACCATGGTTGCTTTGATCTCCCGACAGGTATACACGAAACCTACGACTGCTAAGACTTCGGCTTTTCAAATGTTTTATACTGCTGATTTTTCATGCTTTATCACATCATTTCTAAATACCACCGTTCCATCAAAAACATCCACAAGCACAGGATGTGTTTTATCTATCGACCCGGCAAGTAATTTTTTGCTCAACTGGTTTACAATTTGTTTTTGTATAAGGCGCTTTAAAGGCCTTGCCCCAAATTGCGGATCAAATCCATTTTCAGCAAGGTAATCCACGGCATACTCGCTAAATTCAAGTATTACCCCATTTTTAATTAATTGTTGTTTAAGGTCATTGAGTTGAATCTTAATGATGTTCCTGATCTCCCTGCGCATCAATGGCTGGAACATGATCACTTCATCTATCCTGTTAAGGAATTCCGGACGTATGGTTTGACGGAGTAAGTCTACAACCTCGCGCCTGGTAGTTTCAACTACCTCATCCTTATTTTCATCCGTAACATTGTCAAAATTTGCCTGGATGATATGGCTGCCAATATTGCTCGTCATGATGATGATGGTGTTTTTGAAATTCACCACCCTTCCCTTATTATCTGTAAGCCTGCCGTCATCAAGGACCTGAAGCAAAATATTGAATACATCCGGATGCGCCTTCTCAATTTCATCGAGGAGGATAACGCTGTACGGTTTACGTCTAACCGCTTCCGTTAGTTGTCCACCTTCATCGTACCCCACATATCCCGGAGGTGCACCTATCAACCTGCTTACCGCATGTTTTTCCTGGTACTCGCTCATATCTATTCGGGTCATCATCCTGTCATCGTCAAAGAGGTATTCAGCCAGCGCTTTGGCCAGTTCTGTTTTACCAACACCCGTTGTTCCAAGGAAGATAAAAGAACCCAGTGGTTTTTTCGGATCGTGTAAACCGGCACTGCTCCTGCGTATTGCATCTGCAATTGCTTCAATTGCCTCATCCTGCCCAACGACACGCTTGTGTAGTTCCTCTTCGAGGTTCAGTAATTTCTCTTTTTCACTTTGCATCATTTTATTTACAGGTATTCCTGTTGCTTTGGCCACACTTTCAGCAATGTCCTCAGCGTCCACTTCCTCTTTAAGCAATCTCTTTTCACTTATATCATCAAGTTGCAAAGTATACTCACTGATTATTCTTTCCTGGTCCTGGAGCTTGCCGTACCTAATTTCCGCAACCTTACCATAATCACCTTCACGCTCCGCTTTTTCAGCGGCCATTTTAAGGCGCTCGATCTCCGCTTTGGCATTCTGCACTTTTTCTACAATTTCCTTTTCCTGTTGCCATTTGGCTTTGAAAGTATCCCGCTGAACAGAAAGGTTGGAAATTTCTGTATTCAGCTCTTTGAGTTTTACTTCGTTTTTTTCCCTTTTTATGGCTTCTCTTTCTATTTCCAACTGCCTGATCGCTCTTTCAAGTTTATCCAGTTCTTCAGGCATTGAATTCATTTCAAGTCTCAGCTTTGCAGCGCTTTCATCAATAAGATCGATGGCTTTATCAGGTAAAAACCTATCGGTAATATAGCGATGCGACAATTCCACAGCGGCTATTATTGCTTCGTCTTTGATCCTCACATGATGATGGGTTTCATACCTGTCCTTTAAGCCTCTCAAAATTGAAATCGCATCTTCTACATTAGGCTCGTCTATAACTATTTTTTGAAACCTTCTTTCCAGCGCTTTATCTTTTTCAAAGAACTTTTGATATTCCGTTAAAGTAGTAGCTCCTATTGCCCTTAATTCACCTCTTGCCAGCGCGGGCTTTAGAATATTGGCTGCATCCATAGCCCCATCACCACCACCGGCGCCCACAAGGGTGTGAATTTCATCGATAAACAGAATTATTTCTCCATCGCTCCCGGAGACTTCTTTTATTACCGATTTTAACCTTTCTTCAAACTCTCCCTTATATTTTGCACCTGCAATCAGCTGGCCCATATCAAGGGCAAATATTATTTTGGACTTTAGGTTTTCAGGCACATCGCCATTAACGATCCTATGAGCCAGGCCTTCCGCAATCGCCGTTTTACCTACCCCCGGCTCACCTACCAATATTGGATTGTTTTTGGTTCTTCTTGATAAGATGTGCAGGGTCCTTCTTATCTCCTCATCGCGCCCGATAACAGGATCGAGTTTATTACTCCTGGCGAGCTCGTTAAGGTTTTTCGCATATTTATTTAATGCGTTGAACTGTGTTTCTGAAGTTTGGGAAGAAACTGTCGAGCCTTTCTTAAGTTCCTTTATCGCGGCAACCAGGCTTTTCTCGGTAAGGCCGGCATCTTTTAAAATTTTTGAGGCATTATCATTTCCCTGCACAATCGCAAGCAATAAATGTTCAACACTTATAAATTCATCGTTGAAATTCTTCAAAGTGGCTGCAGCCCGAAGCATCACATTGTTAAGATCGCGGCTGATGACCTGTGCCGGCTCGCCGGATCCAACTTTAGGGAGCTTTTGCAGGCTTTCATCAATTTTGTTCTCAACAAAATTTACATTAACATTATTCTTTTTGAGTAAATAATCTACAGGGCTATCTTCATCTGCAAGCAATGCTTTCAACATATGCTCCACTTCTATATTTGGATTCTTTTCATTAAAAGCAACCTGTTGCGCTTTTTGAAAGATCTCCTGCGATTTTATGGTTAAATTATTAGGATTCATATCGAAATTCTTTATTTAAATTTATACTTAAGCCGCAAATTCCAATCCAATAAAATACGACTGATATTATGTCTTATAACTTGCTCTCCCCTGCCGCAAATGCAGCATAATAGCGGTTTTGCTGCTATTTTTACAGGCATCTTTTGCACAAAATAGACCGGATAAGGCAGGTAATTGGCCGGGGACTAATTTGAGCAGATGGGGAGGTAGAACTGTACCGGCAATTTCAAAAGCGGCAAAAATTGTGTATAAAAAATCAGCTAACGTACTTTTCCGTAATCAAAAAACCGTTAGAAAACCTGGCGCAAAGCGGCAGGGAGTAAACCCTGATGAAGCGCGCCAGGAATGCCAGGATCGTATTTTTGCCGGCGGAAGCCGGAAGCGGGGATATGGGTTGGAAGAATATATTATGGATGATCCTGTAAACCCGTCGGATGCAGCAACCAGTTATGGGTTATTCGGCGGTTCCCCTGTTGGGTAATAAAAGGAAATAGGCGGTCTTACTGTTTATATTGAACCTGCAAAGAAAAAGGTGTTATGAAAGTTAAATGGAACTGAAAGCAACTGCAGATCGGGAAATCGATAATTTAACGCCCTAGCCGCCCTGTTTCGGCAAAAAAGTAAAGTACTTTTGTGATTCCAACATGTTGCCAAAAGAAAAACATACGTCATTTATAAAATCATCTGCGCATTCTTTAGGTTTCGATTATTGTGGTATCGCCAAAGCGGTACAGCTTGAGGAAGATGCTCATCGCCTGGAAAACTGGCTGAATAAAGGGTTCCAGGGTGGTATGGACTATATGTCCAATTATTTCGATTTAAGAATTGACCCTTCAAAATTAGTGCCCGGAGCCCGAACTGTAATTACATTGTTACTAAATTATTTCCCATCCCGGGAGCAAAATACGGAAGCACCCCAGGTTTCAAAATACGCTTATGGAAATGACTATCATGAAGTAATCAGGGGGAAATTGAAAAATTTTCTGCAGCTAATTAAAAATAATATCGGCGACGTTCATGGCAGGGGATTTACTGACAGCGCGCCGGTCCTTGAAAGGAGCTGGGCACAAAAAAGCGGCCTGGGATGGATAGGAAAAAACGGAAACCTTATCACAAAAAATAATGGATCTTTTTTTTTCATAGCTACCTTAATAACCGATCTTGACCTGGAACCTGATGACCCATTTATAAAAGACTATTGTGGCACCTGCACCCGTTGTATTGATGCCTGCCCAACTGAAGCCATATTGCCCGAAAAAGTGATTGATGGAAGCAAATGCATTTCATACTTCACAATAGAACTAAAAGACCTGCTGATACCTGGTGAAGTAAAGGGTAAATTTGAAAACCGGCTGTTTGGTTGCGATACCTGCCAGGACGTGTGCCCATGGAATCGGTTTTCAACATCAAATAATGAACCTCTGTTTAATCCACTGCATGAAATCTTAAATTTTACACAAAATGACTGGGAGGAACTTACAGAAGAATCATTCAAAATAATATTTAAAGATTCCCCCTTGCAAAGATCCAAATTCCAGGGGATCAAAAGAAATCTAAAATTTATTTCTACGACGTAGCGATTGCTCAACAGTTGGCAAGACCAGGCCCGCAATATAATCACGTCAAAAATCGACTCCCGCTCTTAAAACAACCCTGCCGTTACCATATTTATAAGTGCTGTAGTTTACAGGGCATGACGCTGTATAGCATCCACTAATAACACCCAGTTTATTGCTTATTCCCTTATAGCTATAACCGGCACTGATTACAAAAGAAGAGCGCGCCCTGCATTTCATTTTGTATCCGACACCGATATCTGTATAAAGCCCTCCGGTGAAATGATAAGAAGTGTATATATAATTGATTTCTTTGCCGGGCTTATTTTTACCTTTCAAATTATAACCAAGATCAGCGTACGCAAATCCTTTGCTGATTTTACCAAAATATCTCCGTACATCAATAAACAATGGAAAAGAATTGTAGCCATAATAATCAGCGCCAATCCCAATTCCCGAAAACCATTTTGTAAATTCACAACCATTAACTGTTTGAAATAAAAGGGCTGCGCCACTTTGCCCGTTAGAAATTCCCACTGTATTGATGGAATTAAATCCCGGTTTTTTATGTTGCGCTTTTGCAGGGAAATATACACAGCAAGCAACTACACAAAATATTAAGCAACTTTTTTTCATCTATTAATTTATTTTAAAATACCCAGTTTACTCACCAGGTGGATGTTATTCGGATCAGAATAATCATACTGATATAAGCCATCTTTTGCGACTACAATTGCGGTCCTATTATATGCGATTACATCATAGCTTTCAAAATCGGGAAACTGTTTTATCAACTGTAAATTCATTACATCATTTGCATTATACACTTTTAAACCATCGGTTCCGTCGCAAATGAATAACAGGTTTCCATCTTTTGACAATCCCTGCGGGCTGGTAAGATTATACGTTTTTGCCAGGGAGGCATCGGCAAGACCATTTAATTTTACAACATCCAGCTCGTTGTTATATCCCAGGCATATCGTACCCGAATGCAATGTTACATAAGCAAAGTTGTCATCAGCAATAACGGGGTCGCATGCACGCGCATGTGTGAACTCTCCAACTTTTACAGGGTTTTCGGGCGAAGCGCTCACGTCATATATAAACATTCCATTGTTCGACCCAACGAACAATTTATCTTTAAAAGGATAGATAGTTTCCACATGCCAGTCTACCAGCACTTTATTTGAAAACACCGGTTGACTGCCGTTAGTTATATTGATAGCGCTTAAATCGGACGAGCCTACAGCGTATAAATAATTGTTAACAAGGGCAAACCTGGCCATTGATCCCCCTTTGCCGGCAGTGCTATTTCTAATTTGGCCTATGCCCGACGCTGACATAAAATCACTATACATAACTCCCGGCACCAAAAATGATTGGCCGCCATCACAATTTTCGGTTACAGTGGTATCATGTTCTATCCAGTCAAAAACTATGTTGTCTCCACTGGCTGTTAAATAAATTCCTCCGTAATAGCGATCAGGAAAAACTGCATCCATAATGTCTTTTTTTACCACATTCAACGGATCAGTAATATCTAGCGTTACAAGGTCACTATACAAATCAGCATACAGGATATTTTCTTTAACAGCGAGATCTACGTTGCCGGGAATCTCTATAAAAGCAACATTTTTTGGCGAAGATGGATTCCTGTTATCAATGACATGAATGCCTTTCTCAATCTCATTTAGAAAAATATAACCATTTGAAATATAAAGTTTTCCCGGATTTTGAATTTCTTTCGGCGGGTTGCTCTTAATATTGGCGCTTACTTCTGCCGAAGTTTTATACAATGGTTCAAACCATGAATAGGTTCTTGTATGCGAACAGGTATCTTTTAAACATCCGCTACATAAAAAACCCAAAAATCCCATCACAAACACATTGACGCTAATGGATAAATAATTTTTCATAATAAGATGATTTTACTTTTTTGACAACATGCATCTATAAAGCGTTGCACGTCTATTTTTATTTGCCAAAAATTATTTCCGCCTGAAGGCCTGCAAAAACAAAATGCTTTTTATTGTACAATCCCTCATTGGTGAGCCGCGAAGCGCTGTAGTAAAAATAGGGGCCTGCTAAAATCGAATTTTTTTGTTTTGAAAAAAGTGATGCAGAAATTGAAGTGTTGAGCCCTACCTGGATTTTATTTAAGATTGAATTGTCTTTATAGTACACCCCGGTATTTTGGTTGAATTGCAAAACATTGCTGCTAATTAGCCCGGAGAAAACCAATCCCCCCTGCCAGAATAATGGCATTTTTTGGCCTTTACCCAACTGCACTTTCAATGTTGCCGGTAATTCCACGAAATCATAATAACTGGTATACCTGTTATAAATTGATGAGGTATTCCGCGTATAATAGTAGCCGGTTGAATCGTTCCTTTTGCCAATCTCCGTCGAAGTGCTGAAAGCTCTAAAATTAACACCGGCAGTGAAAATAATTTTTTTGGAAATATTTCTCTCTGCAAATACACCAGCTATGAAGCCAAAGGCTGTCTTAGTTTTTGAAGGGATTGCACCTGATGTTGGAATACCGGGCTGGTTGCCAGGAAAATTGTACTGGCCACCCGAATACAGGTAATCGAGAGGTGCAGTATTTGTAAAGCCAAGAAAGTCATTGCCAATCCCTGAAATTCCTCCTGTAAATAATATTCCGGGCCTCCATTTATTTTTTTCCGAATGTTTTACAGGCTTTGTTGAAAGCGATGTTTGCCGCAAGGTATCTTTAACATATGAGCTCATTTGCACCAGGGGGGATTGCCCGGATGTAGTATCCTTATCAGCACCAGGATTGATCGCAACTGCGGCTATTTTTTCATCGTTATGCAGTATGTCCGCGGGTTCGCCTTTGTTCATGCCTGCTTCAGTAAATTCAGAAACCACCTCATTTACTGTCACAGGTTTTGTGTTCACAATTGCGACATTTCCACGAGACTGTACCTTGATTTTTAGTATCGAAACTGCGGATTGGTTGCCTTTTGGTAAGCTTTTATCAGGGCTTTCACTTGTTTGTGTATTATTATTCACCGTGGCATTTTCAACACGATTTTTTTCTTTTTCTAAGGATTGAGTGATCGTATTGTTATCGGGCTCCGTTATTTTATTTTCTTTCTCTTCAATATTTTTCTTCCCTGCAATTTCATTATTAGGCTTTTTAAAATTTGCTTTTTCAGAATTACCTATCTCTTTTACCGGCTGCTGGCGGGTATCCCACAGCATATATCCTCCTGTGAGCAATGCAAAAAATAAAAACACTAAAAGAATTGGCCCGCGGTTCGGACGTTTTTTCTTCTCAATCCGCACTTTTATTTTTTCCCAGACAGTGTCTGAGGGATGAATTTTCAACTCATCCATTTTTTCCTTCACCTGCCTTTCAAATTTATTTTCTTCCATATTTTTCTTGTTGCACTTTGAATGAAGATTTTTCCATCCACTCTATGAGCAAGGCTCTTGCCCGGGCATATTGCGACCTCGATGTACCATCAGTGATCCCCAGCATTGATGCAATTTCCACATGAGTATATCCTTCAACTGCGTGGAGGTTAAAAATCGTTTGAAATCCCGTCGGCAATTGCCTTATAAGCTCCGACAATTCTTTCGTTTGTAATTTTACAGCCGGGTCATCAACAGACACGGGGTGAAGCGTCATTTCATCAAATGACAGATCGTACTGGTATTTTTGGTTGGTCTTGAGAAAATTTAACGCTGTATTTACCATTATTTTTCTTATCCAGCCACCAAGTTCTCCCTGAAATTTATACTTGCCCAGGTGTCTAAATACTTTTACAAAACCATCCTGCAGTACATCTTCTGCATCAGCAAGACTTTTTGTATACCGGAAGCAAACCCCCAGCATCGCCGGTGCAAAATGTTCATACAATTGCCGTTGTGCATCTTCTTTGCACTTAAGGCTATCTGATACCAGTTTACTGTAATCCATGTGTTATCTTGCACGTTGTTGACAACCTTTCTTCGAGGTTCGTTGCATTGTAGAGATTTTTTTCTTTGAATGAAAGAAAATTTCCTGCAATTAAATTTATAGCGTTCAATTATCAAGCACGACCCGCATGACAATAAGTGAAAAAGATTTTGAATATGTATGGCATCCGTACACCCATCAGAAGAACCGGCTTCCCAGTATCACTATTGTAAGAGGGGAAAAAGCAATTTTATATGATGAGGCTGGCACCGCTTACATTGACGGCATCAGTAGTTGGTGGGTAAATATTCACGGCCATGGAAACAGGTATATAGCAAAGAAACTATTTAAGCAGGCACAAAGGCTCGAACAGGTAATATTTGCAGGATTTACACACAAACCTGCGGTTAAGCTTGCAGAAAAATTGATACCGGTTTTACCCGGTGAATTTGCAAAAATATTTTACAGTGATAACGGTTCCACAGCTACTGAAGTAGCTATCAAAATGTCTCTTCAATTCTGGCTGAATAAAGGAACCGAACATAAAACAAAAATTCTCGCTTTTTATCATTCTTATCATGGCGATACTTTTGGAGCCATGAGCATCAGTGAGCGTGGCACCTTTACTTTGGCTTTCAGGGATAAATTATTTGAAGTAATTTTTATCGAGCCCCCCAATGAGGAAAACCTCTACGAAATAACGGAAGCAGTTGAAAAATACAACGATGAGATCGCGTGTTTTATTTATGAACCTTTATTACAGGGAGCAGGTGGCATGAGGATGTATGATGCAAATAAATTAGACCTTCTTTTATCTTTTTTAAAAAGACAAAACATCATTTGTATTGCCGATGAAGTCCTCACAGGCTTTTATCGTACCGGGAAGTTTTTTGCAGGAGACTATCTATCAGAAAAAGCCGATATTATTTGCCTGAGCAAAGCCCTTACAGGAGGCACAATGGCCCTTGGCGTAACTGCATGTACTCAAAGAATTTATGCCGCATTTGTAAGTGATGACAAAAATAAAACCTTTTTTCACGGGCATTCTTTTACTGCAAATCCACTTGCATGTACTGCAGCGGTGGCGAGCCTTAAACTTTTGCAAAAGCCCAGGTGCAGGATGCAAATTGAAAAAATCGTACTTCTGCAAAAAAGTTTTTTAAAAAAACTCGAGCCATTTGAAAGAAAAAAAGTTATTAAAAATATACGGCAACTGGGAACCATTTTTGCATTTGAAGTAAACAGCAATGAGAAAGATGATTACCTGCATAATATAGGCCCCTTGTTCACCAGGTATTGCCTGGAAAATGGAGTGTATTTGCGCGCTTTGGGGAATACCATATATGTAATGACTCCTTATTGCATTTCAAAAAAAGAACTTAAAAAAATCCATAGTGTTATACTCGAATTTTTGAAAGGCAATTATTCTACAGAAGCCTGATTTATTTCAACTGCTGCTTTTAAATTTTCTAATATTTGCTGGTATTGCGGGCCAGTGATTTTATCTAAGAAAATACCGCGTATTTTTTTCCAGGGGTACCATGAAAATGTAGTGTTAATATTCCAGGTAAGTTGTGTCTCGCCGTTTTTTACCGGTGAAAAAATAAATTGATAAGTGACCTCTTTTTTATTGTTTTCAATTAAAGAAATATCAATGCCTTCCGGCCCCGCCATTTCCATAACCATGGATAATTTTCTTTGGTGCTCATCAGCCAGGGTTACCAGCGATGAACTTCCCTTTTTTGAAATTGCTACTGCGACACTTTGGTTCTGAAAAGCCGGATACCAGTTTTTCCAATTTTTAAAATTGGCTATTTCGCTTGTTACTTTTGACCTGGAAGCATTGATCCGGATCGATTTCGAAACGGTGACCTTCGAAGGAAGAAACAGGGTAACTACGCCAAGAAACCCCAGCATAAGAACGACAATGACTACAAATACTTTTAACGAATGCATGATACCTGTAAGTTTACTCCCATTTGAAAACCCTTACTGCTACAGCATATACAGCGATTCCCCAAAGTAGCAAAATGGCTATTTCTATTTTTACACCCCAAAGGTTTTTGCCTTCAAAAGCAACCTCCCTAAGTGCCGTGTTTAAATGAGTGAGCGGCAGTATTTTTGCGATCAATTGTAACCATTTTGGAAATACATCAACAGGGAAAAAGGTACCTCCGATTAAAAACTGGGGCAAAGTAATCAGGTTTGCAAACGGCGGAATGGTGCTGTCATTCTTTGCGAGACCGCTTACTATAAATCCAAATCCCATAAATACTATCAACCCGATAAAACTCAGGATGAGCATTTCCATAAAAGTCTCAAAGCCATGAATTAAAGTAAAACCAAAGAAAAGACTTCCGGCGAGTATGATCACGATGGCCGTAAGCATCTGGAATACCACCCGGCTAAACATCTCCCCTAAAATGATGTATATCCTGCTTATAGGCGTTGCAAAGAATCGTTTTAGTACAAGTGTATTGCGCAGGTTAAAAAACATAAAAGCCACTCCAAATACGCCCGAAGCCAATAGCGAAAATCCAAGCTGACCGGGAAGAATAAAATCAATGGTTTTGTATTGCCTTATTTCTGTAATATCCCTGTTGTAATCAAAATTAAAGCTGGCATAAGACGGCCTGTCTTTATAAAGATGGTTACTCAATTCATTGATAACGCCATCAGCAAGCGCCTTAAACTGGGGCCACTTATCATTGCTCGAGTTTGTACTTTTAAGGATAAAATTATAAGGAGGTGTACCGGAAGGATTTTTTTGAATATTGATAATTCCTGCCAACATGCCTCTTTGCATATCTTCGTCTAAAGAATCTTTATTTGTATATCGTAATATTGTAACCCTTTTTGTATTTTTTAAAGCATTGTATAATTCATTGCTGGTATCCGCATTGTTATCGATCGCAACTTTATAGTGCTGGCTTCCGCCATTATCGCCAATAAAACCAAAAACCAGTATAAAAATAAATGGGAAGGCAAATCCAAAAATCACCGCTGAAGGGCTTCTGAAAATGGCCCGTAAACTCGCTTTGGTAATTGCAAACATTGCCCTTGCCTGGCTGTATGACTTCATAAAAGATTAATTGTAAAGACGCAAAACTATTGGAGAAAAAATGAAACCGGAAAATAATCTATAATTGCATTCAATTTACTACTGCAATATCAGGGACATGAAAATTTACATAAACCGTACAAATTTCATTTTATGAACGATGCATACCTGCTTACCGGTGGTAATATGGGCGACCGGCTGGCAAACCTGCAAAAGGCAAAAGAGCATCTCGTCAATGAAGCGGGAACCATCCTTGCCGCTTCATCAGTCTATGAAACAGAAGCCTGGGGAAACCATGAGCAACCCGACTTTTATAACCAGGTACATAAGGTCAGTACCGGATTATCGGCAGATGAACTGATGGAAAAAATTTTAAAGATCGAAGAACTTATGGGAAGAGTAAGAACGGTTAAAAATGCTTCGAGGGTCATTGATATTGACATTTTATTTTTCAACGATACAATCATTACTACTCCAAATCTTACTATCCCGCATCCTGAAATAATCAACCGTCGCTTCGTATTAACTCCTATGGATGAATTGGCCCCGGAACTTATTCATCCTGCGTTGCATACCACCATTCATGAATTGTTATCCACATGCAAAGACCCGCTGCGCGTAACGCCGGTTAAGGCTTCACTGTCTTATCAACAAATTCAGTAAGAATTCGTCAATTCATTTTAATGATTTAAGATTTGAGTTATTATTTTTGGTATGTAAATAGAATTACGGTGCTCTTTAAATGTATTTTGTCACCTGGTTATGGCTCGAATTGTACAAACGGAATTACACCAATAAGTGATGCTTTGTTTTTCTTATTCAGTGTAGCCCTTTCTGAAATGGTCTTATTCTTTGCGTCTTTACGTTTAAAACGGCACTTATAAATACTCATAAATCCGGCAATCACTGTAAAACCGGTGTTTTACAGTTCTGCAACACATGAAATACAATTTCATTACAATTGAGGGTAACATTGGGGCAGGTAAGACCACGCTGGCTCTTTTGCTCAGCAAGCACCTGAACGCGAGATTAATATTGGAAGAATTTGCAGACAACCCTTTTTTGCCTAAGTTCTATGAGAATCAGCAGCAATATGCGTTTCCCTTGGAACTTTTTTTCATGGCCGAAAGATACAAACAACTAAAAGAACTTTTGCAGACGAAAGATATGTTTCAGAACATAACCATATCTGATTACATGTTTACAAAATGCCTTTTGTTTGCCAAGGTAAATTTAAAGGAAGAAGAATTCCTTTTATACCAGAAATTATTTGACATTATCAACCCCCAGCTACTACAACCCGACCTGCTCATCTATCTACATGCACCGGTTAACAAACTGAAAGAAAATATCCGGAAACGCAACAGGGATTATGAACAAAACATTGCACCAGAATATTTATTTTCAATCCAGGAAACTTACACTCAATATATAAGGCAGCATAACATTACAACATTATTTATTGACGCGTCATCTTCCGATTTTTTGGGAAATGAAAAACATTTAAATGCAGTCCTGGATGCGCTAAATTATGACTATGAAGAAGGACGGCACTATTTGCAATTGCCTTAAATGAAACCGTAATGAATTCCATTACAAAGAATGACCCATTTGCCGCGGTAAAAATAATAGAATTTCGTAACCTCCTGATGGGACGGTTTATATTTATCATGGGGCTTAGAATGATGGGAACCCTGGTGGGCTGGTGGATCTATTTATTAACCAACGATCCTTTCGCAATAGGTCTTATCGGTTTATCTGAAGTTGTCCCTGCCGTCTTGCTGGCACTATATGCAGGTCATATTATAGACCAAAGTGAAAAAAGAAAGCTCCTGCTCAAAGGCGTAGTTTTTTATTGCGTTGCAGTTATCATTCTTATTTTCATTTCCAGCCCTTTTACCACCGCTCACTTCAGCAATCACTGGATTGCAATATGCATATACTTTGTAATTTTTTGCACCGGTATTATCCGGGCTTTTACAGGCCCGGTTTTTAGTGCTATGATCGCTTATATTGTTCCAAGGCATACACTGCAAAATGCGACTACATGGAGCCAGGGCACCTGGCTTTCAGCATCAGTAAGCGGGCATGCAATTGGCGGCTTTTTAATTGCGGGTGCAGGTATTTCGGGCACCCTTATCTTTATAAGCAGCCTTATTGCACTTTCATTTTTGTTTTTAACAAGGATCGATCAAAAACTACCGGTCTCTGTAAAAGGCGATGTTCGCACATGGGAAAGTGTTAAAGAAGGGTTGCGGTTTGTATTTAAAACAAAAGAATTGCTGGGCGCGATGTGTCTTGATCTTTTTGCTGTTCTGTTTGGTGGCGCGGTAGCCTTAATACCAATCTATGCAAAAGATATTTTAAAAGTAGGCCCCGAAGGTTTTGGATTTTTAAACGGAGCATCCGACATGGGTTCGATCATTATTGTGGTGATACTTACGCTCTTCCCTTTAAAGAAAAGACAGGGTAAGAAATTATTGCTTGCTGTTGCCTGTTTCGGTATATGCATGATCATTTTTGGCATTTCAAAATTATTCCTGCTTTCATTTATTGCGCTGCTTATATCGGGAATGCTTGATGGAATAAGTGTAGTGATAAGGGGAACTATTACACAACTGAAAACACCCGACAATATGCGCGGGCGCGTGATGAGTGTCACGTCAATGTTTGTAAATTCCAGTAATGAACTTGG
Source organism: Ginsengibacter sp. (assembly GCA_039934515.1). GTDB lineage: Bacteria > Bacteroidota > Bacteroidia > Chitinophagales > Chitinophagaceae > Ginsengibacter. The sequence goes on along the minus strand of JBDTLZ010000291.1, from coordinate 22,813 downwards.
CCAGTTTGAGAGCGGAATGGCAGCCAAACTACTTGGTACGGTGACTTCTGTAATATTCGGAGGGTCTATGACTTTGCTTGTAGTAATTATTACCTGGTTTAAAGCGCCAACACTCCGCAGGATGGAATATTAACGCATGGTTTATCAAACACCTCATAAAAAATTCAGGCATATCGCCCAGACTCATTCAACGCTATAGCCCAATCGTAGCTTAGTATTTCCGGCTTCCGATTTCAATGAGCTCGATATCAAAAATTAATTCCTTCCCTGCAAGTTCATGATTGGCATCAAGTATAACAATCTCATCTTTCACTTCAGCAACAACCACTGGCACAGGCTGTCCCGCTTCATTACGTAAATGCAGTTTCATGCCAGGTTCCAGCTTCATGTCGGCAGGTATATTTGATTTAGGAAACTCTATGATGGCATCTTCATTTTTTTCTCCATATGCTTTTTCAGGAGCAATGGTTATCGTCTTTTTTTCACCGATAGACATCCCGGGAATGGCTTCATCAAAACCCGCGATCATTTGTCCTGCACCTACTGTGAATTCGAGAGGTGCACGCCCTTCACTTGAATCGAACTGTTCACCGGAATTTAATGTCCCTTTATAATGTACTTTTACCAGATCTCCCTTTTTTGCTGTGCTCATACTAATTATTTATTGATTCTTTTAAAAATATATTAAGGCCCCTCTATTTATGATAAGTAAAGAAACTAATAAAATATTTATTACCCTATTTTAATGCTCCCGGAATATGAAATTTATAAAAAAATTACCATCCCTGAATACCATTTTCCTCAATATATTAAAGGTTTGAATGAAGAAGATTACTGAAATTTGGAGTATGAAAAATAAAATAATATTTGGAGCATTTTTTATTATGATATCTGCCGGCACCTTTTCACAACAGAAAATTATTCCCGGTGCCGAAAGGATGGAAGTGTACGTTCCGCTCATTAAAGGAAAGGCGGTAGCCGTTTTTGCAAATCAAACTTCAATGGTTCAGCATACCCACCTTGTAGATACCCTGATTAAAAGCGGGATCAATGTTGTGAAGATTTTTGGTCCCGAGCATGGTTTCAGGGGCAATGCCGATGATGGCAGCAATGTAGAAAACTTTATTGATAATAAAACGGGTATACCGGTAATCAGCCTCTACGGAAAACATAATAAGCCCACCGCTGATGACCTAAAGGATGTTGATGTAATGCTATTTGACATCCAGGATGTGGGAACAAGATTTTATACATTTATATCTTCGTTGCAATATTTTATGGAAGCAGCTTTTGAAAATTCAAAACCGCTGCTCATACTGGATCGCCCAAATCCTAATGGATTTTATGTGGATGGGCCCGTTCTTGATCCAAAATTCAAAAGCTTTATTGGAATGCAGCCTGTACCAATAGTTTATGGCATGACGATTGGGGAATACGCCTTTATGATTGCCGGGGAGAAATGGCTTAATGATGAATCAAACAAAAAGTATTCGTATTACCTGCATGCAGAAAATTCGGCTGATACCCCTTTTCATTTCCTGGTGATCAAGTGTGTGAATTACGATCACAACAGCAAATATATTTTACCGGTAAGGCCATCTCCGAATCTTCCTTCAATACAATCTGTTTATTGGTATCCCTCCACTTGTTTTTTTGAAGGAACCGTGTTAAGTGAAGGCCGTGGAACAGGTAAGCCATTTCAGTTATTCGGACATCCTTCACTTCCAAAAAATCTTGTATCATTTACTCCACAGGCGAGGGAAGGTGCGGTCAATCCTAAATTTAAAGGCCAGGAGTGTTACGGATGGGATCTTTCAGGAACATCCGGAAATGTGTTGACAAGAGTCAATAAAAAAATACAAATTACGTGGCTCATACAAGCCTATAAATTATTCCCCCGTAAGGAAAGCTTTTTTTTGAAAACAACGCATTTTAATAGTCTCGCAGGAAATGATATACTGATGCGACAAATAGAAGACGGCCTTTCAGAAAATGAAATAAGGAAAAGCTGGGAACCTCTATTAAGTAACTTTAAGAAAACCAGGAAGAAGTACCTGATGTATCCTGATTTCGAATAAGTAAGTTTAAGTAACTATAAGAACAGGCTTCGAAAACATCACAATGAATAATTTACGCATCATTTTTATGGGGACGCCGGAATTTGCAGTTCCGTCACTGGAAAAGCTACTGGAGGCTGGCTTTGAAGTTGCAGGTGTGATAACTGCACCCGACAAACCAGCGGGGCGTGGGTTGCAACTAACGGAAAGCGCTGTAAAGAAATATGCTTTTTCGAAAGAGCTGAAGATTTTGCAACCCGAGAAATTAAAAAACCCGGCTTTTATTGATGAGCTTAAAGCTCTTCATGCAGACCTTCAGGTTGTGGTGGCTTTCCGGATGTTGCCTGAAATAGTATGGAACATGCCACCAATGGGAACTATTAATGTCCATGCATCGCTGTTGCCTCAATACAGGGGTGCTGCACCAATCAACTGGGCTATTATCAATGGCGAAATTGAGACCGGTATAACCACATTTAAATTGAAACATGAAGTCGATACCGGTAATATTTTACTGCAGGAAAAAATTAAAATAGGTGATACGGAAACTGCCGGGGAATTACACGACCGGCTTAAAACCGCGGGTGCTGAAGTATTAATTAAAACCATAAAGAGACTTTTGAATAATGAACTTGACGAAACATCACAATCCATAAATAGCGGGAATTTTGTACAGGCTGGTTACTTGCAACACGCTCCCAAGCTTACAAATGAAAATTGCAAAATAAAATGGGAGAAAAGCACTGACGCTGTTTACAACCTGATCCGCGGCCTGTCGCCACTTCCTGCAGCATTCACTTTTTTAAATGGAAAGACATTAAAAATATATGCCGCAGAAAAAGAAACGACACCTGTTATAGAATCGGCCGGAACCATACATACAGATCACAAAACTTTTTTGAAATTCGCATGCGCGAACGGCTACATTAGGGTCAAAGAACTGCAACTTGAAGGAAAGAAAAAAATGAAAGTTGAAGATTTTCTAAGAGGCTGGAGAAGATAACCAGTGACTATTTCACGTAGCTTAATGCGCAATTAAATTTTTCTTCCGATGCGCCGAGTTCTTCAGCAGCAGCATTACTAAGAATCAGGGTGAGGTCTGTATTTTGTTTGATATCAGGTATTGCATCCAACACCTTTGCATAAACGCTTTTTCCGGTTGCATTAACGGTAATTCTTATGACCGTTCCCGGAGTGGCCTCATTATTAAAACAATAATATTTTCCATCCTGCCATCCGCTTGTAGATTTAAAAATACCCGCGATACCATTTTCAGAAACCGGCGTTTTGTTTTCTGACAGATCGCTATATAATTTTTTAAAATAACCACCTGAAAAATTAATACTACTCTTGGTATGCACTGTTGTCACAGTTACTTTATGCTCGTCCGTTTCCTGTATATCTTTCCTTTCCTGTTTGTTCACATCCTGGTTACTTGCCGGAATTTTTTCAGGCCCTACCTCAGGCTTCACCGGTTCTGATTTTACAGGCTCAGGTTTTAACGCGGGCTTATCAGCTACAACACGGGTATTGTCAACCCGCTTCCCGGCCAAAGGTGATTCGCCCTTTACTACCTTAAGATATCCCACAACCAAAGGACTGCCTATACTTACCGCATCGGACTGAATGTGATTCCATCTTTTTAAAATGGGAATAGGTACTTTGTTATAGTTAAGGCTTACCCGGTAAAGACCTTCTTTTGCCTGCACAGTATGATAAACCGGGATAAGGGTTTCGCTTGCCGAAGCAGCTTCTGATTGTGAAAAATTATTTGCGTTGAGCGGAATTTTTATTGCTTCGCCAACAGTTAAGCCGTTTTCAAATTGCAAATTGTTATAAGAGGCAAGATCTTTTGGCGGAACATTGTACATCCTTCCAATACTATAAAAATTTTCTTTGGCATTTACCTTATGGCTGACAAATAATTTCGGCGTGCTTCCCTCGATTACCAGGATATTGTCCTGCGCATAGGAATAAACACCTGTAATAATTGCAAATATTAAAACACCCAACCATTTTATGATAAATGGACGTTTTCTCCTTAAACCAACATAGCTACTCCGTGTTTTGAAATTTTGCATAGTATTACTTACAAAGATGGGATAAAAAATTTATTATAAAATGGTGTTTACATTCCCTATCGTTAAAATTTTTAAAACAAACCGATCCATTTGCGTTAATACACCAAAAGCAATTAATTTTTTAACGTTACTTACAAACGCTGTTGCCATTTAACGCTCATTTCATTTTTCCATTGTATAAAATTTCCCTCAATTATATGTTTCCTGGCTTGTGTAACGATGTGCATGTAAAAGGCCAGGTTGTGTATGCTTGCAATTTGTAAGCCTAAAATTTCTTTTGATTTAATTAAATGCCTGAGGTACGCCTTGCTGTAATAATTACTTATAGCGGCATCGATACCTTCATCTAGAGGTGAAAAATCCTTTTCCCATTTTTTATTATCGATGTTGATGACACCAATACTTGTAAAAAGCATTGCATTCCTTCCATTTCGTGTAGGCATTACGCAATCAAACATATCAATTCCTAAAGAAATACATTCAAGAATATTCCACGGTGTTCCCACTCCCATTAGGTAACGCGGCTTTTGCGCCGGCAGATTGTCGCAACAAATTTCGCATATTTCATACATTTTTTCGGTAGGCTCACCTACACTCAAGCCACCTATTGCATTTCCCGGGGCTTGTTTTGAAGAAATATATTCGCAGGCTATTATCCGCAGATCATGATGGACGCCACCCTGTATAATCGGGAATAAATTTTGTGTATAGCCATATTTATCCGACGTGCTGTTAAATCTGGTGAAGCACCTGTCCAGCCATCTATGCGTTAGTTCCATAGATGTTTTAGCATACAAATAATCACTTCCCCCCGGAGGACACTCATCAAAAGCCATCACAATATCCCCGCCGATTACTCTTTGAATATCCATTACTATTTCAGGTGTAAAAAGATGTTTACTCCCATCAATATGACTTTGGAAAATTGTGCCTTCTTCGGTTAATTTGCGGGTACCGCTAAGTGAAAAAACCTGGTAGCCGCCGCTATCAGTGAGGATTGGCTTTGCCCAATTCATAAATCGATGCAACCCTCCGGCAGCCTCCAATACTTCAAGGCCTGGCCGCAGGAATAAATGATAAGTATTTCCCAGGATAACCTGGGCCTTTACATCCTCATTTAATTGTTGCTGGGTTACTGCCTTCACGCTGCCAGCGGTACCTACGGGCATAAAAACGGGTGTAAGAATTTCACCGTGATCTGTAATCATTTTACCCACCCTGGCCCTGGATTTTTTATCCGTAATTTGAAGTTCAAATTGTAAAACTGACATAATAAATAATCCTTCCTTTTAAACCCTCCGGTGTGCAAATATAGTTTTGAATACGTCGTTAATAATTTCAATAAATAAATTGATGTAAAATACACTATGCCGGCAAAAATACACCGGTTAGCGTTTCCGGGTTTTATTATGGGATTCACTAACTAACAGCGTTTGGCCATTGATGCGAACGGGCGACATTTTGTATGTAGATGGAAGGTCGCTATGTTTGCACCAGATGAAATTAATTGACTATTTATCTCCCTGGCAAACCGCTCTGTTGCTGGCATTTTTCGTAGTTACGCTGCTACAGGTTTTCTATTACCTGTTTTTCTTCGCCCGTCTTGCTTTTTACAAATCCCCATCAAAAAAAGGTTCACAAACACATCCGGTGTCTGTAGTAATTTGCGCCCGTGATGAAGCTGCAAACCTTACAAAGAACCTGCCCGGCGCTTTGGTGCAAAAATACCCCGCAACTCATGAAGTTATTGTTGTTAATGATAATTCAAGTGATGAAAGCAAATATATTCTCGAACAATACCAAAAAAAATTCAGGCAGTTGCACGTGGTTGAATTGAACCAGGAAGCAAGGCTTATTTACGGGAAAAAATTGCCTTTGACATTAGGTATTGAAAAGGCCCGGCATGAAATTGTATTACTTACAGATGCAGATTGTGTTCCTGCAAGCGAATGCTGGATTGAAAAAATGCAGGAAGGTTTTAGCGATGGAATTGAAATAGTCCTCGGTTATGGACCGCTTCATAAAAGGAAAGGCCTTTTCAATAAACTGGTAAGGTGGGAAACGTTTCATACAGCCCTGCAATATCTTTCCTATGCACTTGCCGGAAATGCATACATGGGAGTAGGTCGAAATTTGAGTTATAAAAAAACCGTTTTTTTCCGGCACAAGGGCTTTTCGGCTCATAATTTCATACCTGGCGGCGATGATGATCTTTTTATTAACAGGGCAGCAACAAAAAAAAATACGGCCATTGTTATTGATAAAGATGCATTTACGTTGTCAGGTGCTCCAACATCCTGGAAACAATGGGTTGTACAAAAGAAACGGCATTACACCACCAGTAAATATTATAGAAAAGCGGATAAAGTTTTATTGGGCCTGTATGCTTTCTCGCATTTTTGTTTTTATCCGCTATTTTTTATAACACTGTTTATAGTGAGCCTGAAATTGAGCCTTATCATATTTGGTGCGCGTTTTATAGTACAAGGTATAGTTCTTTCCAGGGTAACCAGCAAGCTCGATGAAAAAGATCTTTTCCCATTATATTGGTTTTTTGATGCGTGGATGATTTTTTATTATTTGATATTTTCCACGGCACTTTTTAAGAGACCGGGAAAGACATGGAAAATAAGATAACCGGTTATTTTTTAAAATTCCAATTACTTATAATCCACCGCTTCAAGACATCACAATTATTATGGAGACCATACTAAAATATTTTAACGGCTTTACAGGGAAACAGCTACAGCAATTCGCTGCACTCTATGAACTATACGTGGATTGGAATCAAAAAATTAATGTAATATCACGCAGGGACATGGATAATTTTTATGAACACCATGTATTACATTCCCTGGCAATCGCCGCTCAATTTAATTTTCCTGGTGGATACGAGGTAATGGATTTAGGTACTGGCGGCGGTTTCCCGGGAATTCCTCTGGCAATATTTTTTCCGGAAGTACATTTTCTCCTGGTAGACAGCATTCAAAAAAAATTAAAAGTAGCTGAAGCAGTTGTTACTTCAATTGGACTAAAAAATGTAACTACTCAACATACCAGGGCAGAAGATATCAAAGATAAAAAATTTGATATAGTAGTCTCCAGGGCTGTCGCACCATTAAAAGATCTATGGTTTTGGAGCAAACCATTATTAAAAAAGAAACCGGTGAATGAACAAAAAAAATTAACCGGCCTGGTTTGTTTAAAAGGTGGGGATCTTCAAAACGAAATTACCGAAAGTGGGACCAGGCCAATGACCTGGGACCTGGAGTCCATATTTACAGAAGCATTTTTCAAAGATAAATATATCCTTCAGATCACCGCTTCTCAATAAACCGGTATAACCAGTTATCACATTGCTGTGTTTTACCAATAGGAAAAGGATGCATGCAGCCGGTATCTTCAAATCCGAATTTTGAATAAAAAGACTTGGCTTTTTCATTATGCTCCCATACCCCCAGCCAGATCAACTCATATTTTTTTTCATCTGCAAAGGCAAGTGCAAAAGTCATTAGCTTCGCACCTATTTTTTGAGAAAGGTATTTTTTTAAAACATAAATTCTTTTCAATTCAATAGCCCGGTATTTTTGAATTTCACTAACCTCACTCACCTCTTCTTTCATCCTGATGTATCCTGCAGCTTCTTCATTGATATACGCAATAAAATAAAAATCTTCCGGATCATCTAACTCCCGGGCAAGCTGCGCGCAATTAAAATAAGTTTCAATAAACCCCTTTATGTCTTCATCACTGCATGTACTGTGAAATGTATCAAAAAAAGTATCTCCGCTTAACACAGACAACAATTGTGCATCCCTGGTAACAGCTCTCCTTATATGTAATTTTGCTTCTACCAATTCAATTTAAGTGTATTGTTTTTTTGGTCAATATCCGCCATCCTTTTAGTTGGGTCAATTTCAACAAGTACCAGGTCATGCAGGGGGTGTTTAAATTCGACTATGTAAGTTGTATTGGTCCAGTTCCATTCGTCATGAACAATTCTTGTCTCGGTATTTTCGGCAGGTTTGTTGCCGAACATAAGGTCGAGAGGGATATAATGCAGTTCCTTATTTCCGTCTTTAAATGTGAGCTCCAGATCAACAGGCAGTGGCATCTGGCCAACCCTTCTCAACCTGATTTTTGACACGCCGTTTTCTTCCCAGAGGCTGTCAATTCCATAATTAACCGTTTTGGTTGTCAACATCATATATTCTTTATACCAGGCTAATTGCATGTCGCTCACTTTTTCAGCAACACGAATAAAATCATTAGGGTTGGGATGCTTGAAACGCCATAATCTATAATATTCCAGCAGGATTTTATCAAGGTTACTTTCACCTACAATATATCCCAACTGTCTTAAAAAAACCGCGCCTTTGTAATATGCATTCACGTTATAGGCATAGTTAGTATTGAAGTAATTTGCGGGTGTGCTCATTGGCTCGTCAAAAGAGCTTGATGCCAACCTGAAATAGAGGCCGTATTCATCTGCCGAGGCAAAAAAATCTTTTTTGTGCAGCCATGCCAAAACCCTTGCTTCAGCATAATCTGCGAATCCTTCGTCCATCCAGGCGTACAAGTTCTCGTTGGTGCCTAACATCATCTGGTACCAGCTGTGGCACCATTCATGAATTGCCGTTTCAAGAGAATAATTTCTCATCAAAGTGGCCATCGGGTACTCTGTTCCACCACCGCCCCCCTCCAAAAATGAGTAGGAGGGATAGGGATAGGTACCAAATGTTTTTGCCATGAAGGGATATATAATAGCGCAGGTGTCAGCAGTAGCCTCCCAGCCTGAATCATCATTTTTATATATAAAATGAAGCAATGGACCATTTGAAAGCTTCCTGGTGATATGCTTATAACCGGGGTCTGCCGACCAAACAAAATCGTGCACGTTCTTAGCTGAGAATTTCCAGGTCCTCTCATTTCCACTTACAGGTTTTAATGGCGAACCTTCTTTATCGTACCCCCATCCAATAGCCCGGGCATTTTGCAAAACGCCCCCTGCACCTACTTTGTAGTTTTTATCAAGCGTGATATTCACATCATAATCGCCCCAAACACCATAAAATTCGCGACTGATATATTGATCTGCATGCCAGCCTTCATAATCATATTCCACCACTTTAGGATACCACTGGCCCATACTATAACGAATGCCTTCCGGGTTATCCCGGCCGCTCCTGCGCGATAGTTTAGGAACCTGGCATTCAAATTCGGTAGTGAAGATGGCCGACGATCCTGGTAATATCTTTCTAGTCAGGTCCACTTCAAGGATGGTTTCATGCAATTTAGTTTGCTGCACTTGCCCGTTGAGCATACATTTTAAAACCCTACAATATCCCTGCTCTTCGGGAGTCATTTCAATTACACGCTTCCTGAACCTTCTGTCAAAGTCCTTAGCCTCCCTACCGGCAGCATCTTTAAATAATACCAGGTTTTCAGTACTCCGGCTGTTCACATCCATCATACTGTTAGGCTTGAATGCGTTCCAGTACAAATGGAAAAATATCCTCTTTAAAGTATCCGGGGAATTATTAGTATAGGTTATGGTTTGCCTGCCTGTGATCTTGTTGGTGACTACATCAAGATTTACATCCATCACATATCTAACGCGCTGTTGCCAGCGGTCGGGTTGTCCAAAAACAAAAATCAAACAGGAAAAATTAAATAGGATACACAGAGTAAGTTTTTTCATTTACGCTTCAGTTTGAGTTGCAAATTTCGGATAATCGCCTTATGTAAAAAGTTAATTGGGTGTCTAAATTATTCTTTTCCCTGTACAACAATTACCAGTTCACCTTTAACGGTTTTTTTTGTGAAGTGACTGGCGACCTCTTCTAATGTCCCTCTCCTGTTTTCTTCAAACACCTTTGTTAGTTCGCGGCTTACAGAGCATTGCCTGTGCGGTCCAAAATATTCAATAAAATTCTCTAATGTTTTTACGAGTCTCAGGGGGGATTCATAAAACACCATTGTACGCCTTTCTCCGGCAAGTTGTTTTAAAAATGTTTGCCTCCCCTTCTTGAGAGGAAGGAACCCTTCAAAGCAGAAGCTATGGATTGGAAGCCCGCTGTTGACGAGAGCAGGTACGAAGGCTGTCGCGCCTGGAAGACATTCAACTTTAATGTCATTCTTAATACATTCACGAACCAATAAAAATGCAGGATCACTTATGCCTGGTGTGCCTGCATCTGTGAGAAGTGCCATTGTTTTACCTGAACTTAACTGGCTCACCAGGTGGTTGTAAATTTTATGCTCATTGTACTGATGATATGGTGTCGTTGGCTTTTCAATATTATAATACCGGAGTAGTTTAGCCGAAGTACGGGTATCTTCGGCCAGGATCAGATCAACCGATTTTAAAATTTCAATGGCCCTGAAAGTAATATCAGCCAGGTTGCCAATAGGTGATGGAACTATATAAAGCATATAATTAGCTCGTTAGCTAATCAGCCAATCAGCTAATTAGTATTGTATACTCTTCCATAACGGGGTTGGCAAGCAATTTTTTAGAAGCCTCTTCTGCAATTTGCTGTGCCTCTGTTGAATCATTTGCCTCAATTTGCAATTGTATATGCTTACCAATTCTCACATCTCCGACACTTTTGAGTCCAAGGTTGGAAAGCCCACCCATTACCGCTTTGCCCTGTGGATCCAGTAGTTCTTTAAGAGGCATAATATTAATTTCAGCCAGGAAGTTCATTTGCTTTCATTTTTTTTGTTAACAAGGATAGTAGCAGGTAAAATAAAAAGACAACCGGAACAGCCACCCATTGAAGGAAAAAGCCCGCAATGATCGCTACTGCCAGTAAAGAAACTTTTGGAATATTATTTTTTAAAGTATAATCAGAAAATTTCAAAGCCATCATCCGGAGGTTAGAAACCATAAGGTAACTGAGTGCAAGAATGAGTGCATATAAAAACCATTTATTAATAAGAAGGGAATTTACGCCGCTGATAGTATTAAAATGCAAAATGAGTGGAAAGGAAGCCACCAGTAAGCCGACTGCCGGAACCGGCAATCCTTTAAAAAAATAAACCTGCGTATCATCGAGATTAAACTTACCGAGCCGGTAGGCAGCCGCACAGCTCAGGATGAATGCAGGAGCCAACACCCACAATGAAACATCCAGCCCGTTTTCTTCTCTTGCAAAGCTAAACCTGAGCAATTGGTATATTATCACAGCAGGCGCCACGCCAAAACTTACAACGTCACTTAATGAATCGAGTTGTTTGCCAAGTGAAGAAGTTGCCTTTAATAAACGGGCAAGAAATCCATCAAGGAAATCTATCAGGGCCGCAATAAGTATACATATTGCCGCCCATGTAAGTTTTTCAGGAATATTAAAACTGCTGTTAAATTCTTCGTTAACATAAATTATTACTGTATTGGTTTGTAAGGCAAAAACAATCGCCATGCACCCAAAAAAAAGGTTCAGAAGGGTAAAGATATTGGGTATAACAGCTGACGGCCCTGAACGGGAAGAAATTTTTTTGTTTGCGATATTTTCTATCATGAATAATCTATAAATGAGGTTTTAAAGGCCTTTACCCCGAGAAGTTCAGGCAGTTCTCTTCATCAACGACTCAATATCTTCGGCAGTAACAGGAATGTTCTTCATCAAATCTTTATTGCCATTCCGGGTGATCCAAAAATTATTTTCTATACGTATGCCCATCCGTTCTTCCTCGATGTAAATGCCAGGTTCTATGGTAAATACCATTCCGGCCTTTATCGGCTGATTTCTCGTTCCGAGGTCATGAACATCGATACCAAGGTGATGAGAAATGCCATGATATAAATATTTTCTATAAGCCCTGTTTGCAGGATCCTCATTTTTTATATCTGACTTTTTAAGTAACCCGATTTTTTGGAAGACCAGGGTTGCTTCATCACCTATTTTCTCTGTATAGTCTATAATACTGATCCCGGGCTTTAATATCGAGGCAGCAAAATGATGCAGGTGCAGACAGGCATTGTACACGTTTTTCTGCCTTCTTCCGAATTTACCATTTACGGGAACGGTTCGTGAAAGATCCGCATTATAATTTCCGTAGCTCGCACCAAAATCCATCAGCAGCAATTCACCATCTTTGCATTCATTATCGTTACTGATATAATGCAGGGTCCTTGCCCTGTCCCCACTGGCGATAATACTGCTGTAACCGGGTCCAGTAGCTCTTTGCGATAGAAACGAATGCCATATCTCCGCTTCGATCTCGTATTCCATTATACCGGGTTTTATAACCTGTAGCAATCTCCTGAAAGTATTGTCGGTGATGTCAATGGCTTTTTGTATAACTTCTACTTCAAACGGAGATTTTATTGCACGGAGCTCTTTCAATAATTTGGCACTACGGCGATAATTGTGTAGTGGATAACGTTCACGCATAGTTGCAGCAAAACGGTAGTCCCGCACATCTACCAAATTTGATTTACGGTCATTTTCGTTGGTATTTAAATAGATCGTATCGGCTTCGTGTATCCAGGGCTGCAAAAGCGCGTCCAGGGAATCGAGCCAGGCTATGGTGGTCATTCCTGTAATTTCTCTTCCTTCGGTTGCGGTAAGCCGGTGACCATCCCATTTTTCTTTTACCTCATTGGGTCTTACCAATACTAAAACCTCCCTGTATATCTCATCAGGATTATCGGGAAACAGTATCAGCATTGTGTCTTCCTGCTCGATACCTGTAAGCCAATACAAATCGGCATTCTGCCTGAATGGATATAACTGGTCGCCATTTACAGGCAATTCATCATTGCTGTTAAAGATTGCAATCGAATTTTTTTCCATCCTGGCTGTAAATCTTTTCCTGTTTTCAATAAAAATCCCGGGATTTAGCCGCGTATACTTCATATAAAAGATTTTATGGCTTGCAATATACACGATTAAAAGATTTTTTGTTTTCAAAACGCTTCCTGCGCAACTTTTACCCCGCATTTAAAGTAGTGTGGGCTTGATCAACCCTACCCAGGGCAAAAAGGCGTAGTAATGGTGGCGCTGTTTTGATTATCGGGAATTTTATCCGGATCAAAAAAATTTGGCTGTTTGAGTGTAGAATATAATGGCCGGGGCACACAGTTTTCCATATCGTGGCCTTGCATGATGAAACTTCGTGACTGGTTTACCCAGACCACGAAGGTTTTTTTGGGAGCTTTATTAAATTAATAGTCCGGAAAGTTTTTGGCATATTTGCCATCCTGGAGGGTCCAATGGATTAAAATCCATTGCAAAACAACAGCTAATTATTCTTCCCGTCATTCAAACCAGTTATCGACTAATGAACCGGGATACATTCCAATTGACTATTGCAATCACTATGACAGTACTTGTACTACTGAACTTACCTACGGTATTCTTTATCCAATTGCTCATTTAGTTCCGGATGCCTTTTTAAATAGGTTGCCACAAAAGGGCAATACACCATTACGGGTCTATTATGATCTTTAGCAAATTTAAAAGCATGCGCCGCCAATGCGGACGCCACCCCTTTACCTTCCATTCGTGCGGGAACCTCAGTGTGCATGAAAGCGATATCTTTTCTATAATACCGGTATTCCAGGTAAGCAATATCATCGCCTTCATGAACCTCAAAATGCATCAACTGCCCGTTATTAACTACATTATATGCTAACGGCATAATTTTAATCAATTAATTTAATACACCAAATTTACCCATTTCAAATTCTCTGAATGATTCCTGTAATTCCTGTTGGGTGTTCATGACAAACGGCCCATATTGGGCAATGGGCTCATTGATGGGCACGCCACTTAATAACAACAATACACTATTTTCTCCAGCCCGGATCGTGATACCTTCTCCTTCATTTTTAAACAACACGAAATTATGCAATTCTACAGCCTGGCCGTTAACTTCCACACTTCCCTCAACCACCAGGATTGCAGTATTGTGAGCGGCAGGAATATTTGTTACCATTGCTCCATTTTTATACAGGCGGATATCATATACATTTATATCAGTGAAGGTAGATGCAGCGCCTTTTACGTCATTAAAATTACCTGCTATTACGCTTACCACCCCTGCATCACCTGGAAGCGCTACTTTATTCATTTCTGATGATACGAGTGCCTGGTATTTGGGCGTCGTTAACTTGTCTTTCTTCGGCAGATTCACCCAAAGCTGGATCATTTCAAAAGGACCACCCTTCTTTGAAAATTCTTTTTCGTGAAACTCTTTATGAAGTATACCTGAGCCTGCTGTCATCCATTGAACATCTCCCGGGTTGATAACGCCCTTGTTAAGGTTACTATCGTAGTGCTCCACACTGCCTTTATAAGCAATCGTTACTGTTTCAAAGCCTTTGTGCGGATGCACATCTACGCCCCTTGGGTTATCGGATGCGCCGAAGTCAAACGACGGGTTAAAGTCAAGCATCAGGAATGGACTTAATTGTGAGCGAAGGGCATACCCATTTGGGAAATAGTTATACACCCTGAAGCCATCGCCCACCATTCCTGGGTTAACCGGGCGGGCAAATATTTTCTCAATTTTCTTTACTTCTTTCATACTTTTTATTTTAAATGCTGCTGTTAAATTGTTTTATAAAGCAAAGTTACCAAAATTGGTATACATTTGTAACCTATTTACTGAAATATACCGGTATCCTTTGGGAAACCACCTTATCAACTAAAATGGCAGAAAGAAAAAAACTCCCTTCTAAGATATCTTCAGCAGATATGCTGGCACTGTGGGACGCACTGGATATTTTGAATGGCAAATGGAAAATTGGGATTATGTGCTCCCTGAATGAAAAACAGAAGCGTTTTAAAGAGTTGCAACGCGATGTGGGAAGAATTACCGGCAAGATGTTGTCCAAAGAGTTAAAGGACCTCGAGATGAACGAATTGGTAAAACGGATTGTTTTCAATTCCAAACCAGTTACAGTAGCCTATGAGCTCACCTCTTATGGAAAGACGCTTGAAACAGTACTTGCTGAATTGGTGAGCTGGGGATTAAAACACCGAAGGAGGATATTGAAGTTGAATAAACAGGCAGTGGATTTCGTTTGAGGGCCAAAATGGACAACGCTGAAAGCGACCACTGTAGCCCATGTATTTCAAGGCTACATTTTTACCGGGAACCGTTATATTCATATTGCCATTGACGATAGTTACTTTTCATACAATGCCCGCATGGCCTGTAACCGTTGACTATCGCTTCATCTTCTGAAATAAAAAATACCCGGTTTTCCTTCTTCATTCTTTTTCCGGATTTGCATGACAGCTTTCCATAAATTTTTAAAATTTTATTACCGCCAAAGGAAATTTCCTTTATACGGATTTTATTGCGAAGGCTTGTATCGCTTGTTTGTTTGTGAAAAATCATAAAGGCTTTGATCTTACATGAGGGATTGCAGCGGAATCCTTTTTTTAATACAGGATCGCTGCAGGCGGCCTGGTTAAAAGATAGCAGCAGATAGCCCGGCCTAACAGGACCTGCACGGAATTTTATCAATTTAACGCGTCATGGAAAATGATTCCCAAAGTATGGCGTTGCCCGTCGCGGAGTTCACTTACACCATGTTTTACGTTTACCCGGTAGTATCCCCTGCTTCCTTTAACAGGCCGGAAATTTGTTGTAAAAAGCAGCATATCGCCTTTTTGGGGTATTAAAACAATTGCTTTTGATTGCGCCCTTGGCGTTTGTTGTGTCAATACAAACTCACCGCCGGTAAAATCCTTACCCGGCTCATTAAGAAATAAAACGGCCTGCAACGGGAAAAATATCTCTCCGTATAGATCCTGGTGCAAAGTGTTATAACCACCTTTCCCATATTTCAAAATCAGGACAGTTGGGTTAGTCTGATTGCTGCTGTGACAAAGTGTTTGTAATTCATGTAGTGTCGCCGGAAATTTCCTGTCAATGTTCAACATATTCATCCAGCTATTTGCTATTGTCGCGAGGTGCGGATAAATGTTCTCCCTAATGGTTTGGATTAAACCCGGAAGCGGGTAATTGAAATATTTGTATTCGCCTGATCCAAAACGATATCTTTCCATTGTAATCGTTTTACGATAAAGCAGCGGGTTGCTATAGTCGCCGATAAGTTGTTTACAATCTTCCTTTTTTAATAATTGAGGAACCACCGTATATCCCTTTTCATTCATCTCATTGCCTGCGGTTTCCCAATCAATACTTTTCAAATTGCCCTTTAAATTTCCCATCACTGCCTGTTTAGTTTGATGAATTATCCACGCTTCCATGTATGCTTTTAGCAGCTTCCCATCCAATCATTGCCGATTTGCGAAGAGGCCCCCAATGATATCCGCCAAAAGAGCCTGTTGATTGAATCACGCGATGGCAGGGAATTAAAAATGCTATGGGATTATCACCAATGGCCGAGCCTACTGCCCGTGATGCTCCGGGACTTTTAATTTGTTTCGCAATGTTACCGTAGGTTGAAAGTTTCCCCATAGGGATTTTCAACAATGCTTCCCAAACCTTTAATTGAAAATCGGTTCCCTTCAGGTGAAGTTTTACTTCATTCAGCTTATTCCAGTCGTGGGTAAAGATGTATAACGCGTTTTGCTGAATAAGATCAACCATTTGTTTATAACACGCATTGGGAAATTTTTTTTGCAACGCTGCCAATGATTGCTGCTCATCATCAGCAAAAGCCATATAGCAAATTCCTTTTGCCGTCGATGCCACTAAAATATTTCCAAAGGGGCTCTCGGCATAGCTGTAGTTAACAGAGAGGTTTTCGCCGCCATTTTTATATTCTCCCGGCGTCATACCTTCAATCTTTATAAACAAATCATGCAACCGGCTTGCTCCTGAAAGACCCGTTTCATAAGCTGCATCAAATAAAGTGGCTTGTTTATCTTTTAAAATACTTTTGGCATATTCCACACTGATGTATTGCAAAAATTTTTTGGGACTTACTCCGGCCCAATCTGTAAACAGCCGTTGAAAGTGAAACGGGCTTACATGTATGTGTTCGGCAACCTCATCAAGGCCGGGCTGAGCTTTAAAGTTGGTTTGAATATACCCGATCGCTTCTTCGATGCGGTTAAAATTTGTTTTTTCCTGCTCTTTCATTTTAGATTCATTTTGATTTGATAACACAAAAGTAAAAATGAAAAAGCCGCGTGCCTACCCGAAACTTGCTAAGTTTTAATAAATGGATTTTAAAAAAGGGAATTTATTTGCAACCGGATATTAATAATACCTATGGATATACCTAAAGTATCTTCCATTAAAAAACCGCCCAGGTATTGAACGGTTTAAATAATTTTTTATCGGTAACCTCTGCAATTAATATTCATCTTCATTGAAAAAGAAATCTTCCTGGCTTGGGTAATCCGGCCAGATGTCTTCAAGCCCTTCATATATTTCGCCGCCTTCGTCCTCAAGTTCCTGCAGGTTCTCAACAACTTCAATAGGGGCACCGCTGCGAATGGAAAAATCAATCAATTCATCCTTCGTAGCCGGCCAGGGTGCGTCTTCAAGATGAGAAGCAAGGTCTAAAGTCCAAAACATACTTTTGCTCTTTTATTTTCTATTTAGAATAAAAATCGGCGTCTTAATTTTCCGCAAATGTAAAAGTTATCCCGGGATTACCAAATAATGTTTTTGTTAAAGGCCGGATAGTAATGTGATGCATATTTGTACGCAAAGGATGCATGGTACCTCTTTTTATTTTTATGTACCCCAAATTGTATTTTAACCTTACATTTAAACATGTTAAAAGCTACCGGAATTTATAAAAATTATGGCCCCCTTGCAGTGTTAAAAGGGGTAGATATCACGATTGAAAAAGGTGAAATTGTGAGCATATCAGGCTCTTCCGGAGCAGGGAAAAGTACCTTGTTACACATTTTGGGCACCCTTGACAAAACAGACAAAGGAGAGATCTACATTGACAATACACCTGTTTTTAGCCTGAATAGCAAGAAATTAGCTTCTTTCAGAAATAAACATATCGGTTTTGTCTTTCAATTCCATCACTTGTTACCCGAATTCACGGCTCTTGAGAATATATGTGTGCCCGGATGGATAGCAGGTCGCAAAACCAAGGACGTAATGGAACGGGCAGCGGCTCTTTTGGATTTACTAGGGCTTAAAGACCGCGGTGAACACAAGCCTGGTGAGCTTTCAGGCGGTGAAAAACAAAGGGTGGCAGTAGCACGGGCACTCATCAATAATCCTTCAATCGTAATGGCAGATGAACCCACAGGGAACCTGGATTCTGCCAATGCAAAAGAACTGCACAACCTGTTTATTGACCTGCGCAACCGGTTTCAGCAAACATTTCTCATAGTAACCCATAATGAGGAACTGGCACAAATGAGCGACAGGATTTTACATATGAAAGATGGAAAAATGATTTAGTCTCTTCGCGCACTTATATAAAGCGGGATCTCAAAATAATGATTTGACTTATTTACAGCCTAAATGCGCGGTTGCCAGGTAATTTCCCTCGTATTTTTTAGCTTACCCAAGTATCGGGCCAAAACAAAAAGATAATCGCTGAGCCTGTTGAGGTATTTTATTATCAATGGGTTAACATGGCCGTCATGAACTTCCAAATTAACACAGCACCTTTCTGCACGGCGGCATACACACCGGGCAATATGCGTTACGGATACTGAAGCATGCCCTCCCGCCAGGATAAAATGTTTCATTTCCGGAAGTACTTCATTCATCGCATCGATCGTTTTTTCGAGGACAGTGATATCTGCCTCATGCAGGTCCGGAATAATGAGTTTTGCTTCCTTTTTAGGATCGCAAGCCAACACTGAGCCAATGGTAAAAAGCCTGTCCTGTATCTCTTTTAAAATGTTATTGGCATGAGCATCGTTGAAATAATCCCCGACAAGCCCGATCCAGGAATTCAGTTCATCTATAGTTCCATAAGCTTCAATGCGGAGATCGCTTTTTAAGACCTTTGTTCCGCCAATAAGGCTCGTTTTTCCTTTATCACCCGTCCTGGTATATATTTTTTGTGACATACAAATTCAATTCGGTATTTAATTTGATTCTTTGTAGTTGTTGATCATGACTCTAAGATCAAGCGTTGCCTTGCTTTCGCCTTAGTGGGTAATGTTCAAACGGCTCATGGCATTTTGTTCTTACCAATTGCACTGGCCGTAAGCCTTATGTACCACACCGGACTTTCTTACTGGCTTTTCAAAACAGCCGCCATCGAATGCGGGTGATCACTTTCAATAATACCATCTTTCAACCTTATAATCCTGTGGGCAAAATTGGCAATTTCTTCTTCATGAGTCACCAGGATTACTGTATTGCCTTCAGATTGAATTTTTCCAAAAATCTTCATGATCTCAATAGATGTTTTTGAATCGAGATTCCCTGTAGGCTCATCTGCAAGGATAATAGACGGGTTGTTTACAAGAGCTCTTGCTATAGCCACGCGTTGATTTTGACCTCCCGATAATTCGGTAGGCTTGTGGTGGCTCCTGTCGGCCAGGCCAACCCGGTCCAGCATTTCCAATGAAAGTTCAGTTCTTATCTTTTTGGGCGAGCCATTGTAAATCAATGGAAGCGCAACATTTTCTGCTGCCGTAAGTCTCGGCAAAAGATTAAACTGCTGAAATACAAAGCCGATTTCCTTATTGCGAACTTCGGCGAGATCATCGTCGGGCATTTTACTTACATCTTTTCCATTAAGGATATAACGGCCTGCCGTGGGGGAATCCAGGCAACCGAGCAAGTTCATGAGCGTCGATTTTCCACTTCCGCTTGGCCCCATGAGCGCTACATATTCATTTTTAAATATTTCCAGCGAAATATCTTTCAACACTTTCAATTCGAGCTTACCCATAATATAGCTTTTCTGAATGTTGTTCAGTTGAATTATAGGATCCTCCCTTTGGTTGAATTTTTCCATTAGCCGGTTACTTTCTTATCACCTTTGGAACCTTGAAAAATTGTTCATCATGCGAGGGCGCGTTCCTGAATGCCTCCTCTCTCGTTATAGTTCCGCTCACTTCATCTTCCCTTAATACATTTACATTTTCGCTCATATGCAGGAGTGGCTCAACACCGGTTGTATCGAGTTCATTGAGCTTGTCTATGAAGCCGATCATCTGCCGGAGATCTTTTTTTATATTTTCTTTTTCTTCTGAATTGAACTTTAATCTCGCCAGGTTAGCAAGTTTATCAATCAGGTCGTCATTTACATCCATTGGGCAAATATATTGCTTGTTTAGGGTTTTTAGAGTTGGGGGGTACAGGAGAAATAGCAGCGATTAGCCGTTAAACCTGTGAATGCCAGATTTCGAAATTTTATGAACTTTCCACCGCTGAACTTTCCCAACCCTAAACTTTCTAAACCTTAAACGTAGTAAACTCTGTAAACCATAACCCTCCAAACTTTCTAAATTTTCAATGCCACAAGCCCTCTAAACTTCCCAAACCCTTCCAACTGCTCCAGCTTTCCAATTACCCAAACCATGGTCTCTAAATTATAAATATTTATCTTCGCCGCCTTATGAGCAACATGAAAGAAATTGTAATGAGCGGTATCAGGCCAACGGGTTTCCTGCATCTTGGAAATTATTTTGGGGCCATCAAAAATTACATAAAAATGCAGGATGATTATGACTGTTATTTTATGGTGGCAGACCTGCATTCCTTAACAACTCATCCGGATACGAAAGAGTTAAAAGCCAATGTTTACAGGGTTTTAGCCGAAAATATCGCCTGCGGCCTTGACCCGGAAAGGGTAGTATTATATTGCCAGAGCCACGTACACCAAACGACAGAATTATATTTGTACCTGAATATGCTGGCCTATAAAGGCGAACTGGAAAAGACAGCCACCTTCAAAGATAAAGTACGACAGTCACCGCATAATGTAAATGCAGGGTTGCTCACATACCCCGTGTTGCAGGCAGCTGACATCCTGTTGCAACGCGCCTTATATGTACCTGTTGGCAAAGACCAGGAACAACATCTCGAAATGGCAAGAAATTTTGCCAAACGCTTCAACCACCGGTATGCTGACGTTTTCCCTGAACCGGTGGCGTTTAATTTCAACAATAATCTTACAAAGGTTCCCTCACTGGATGGCACGGGGAAAATGAGCAAAAGTGAAAATGCTATGGCTACATTATATCTTGCAGACAATGATGAAATTATCATAAAAAAGGTTATGAAAATCAAATCAGACGTTGTGCCCGCGAAAAAGAATTCAGTTAAACCCGAGGCTGTTGAAAATTTATTTTTATTCCTTAAACTGGTTGGCTCAGATGATGTAGTCGCAAAATATGAAGACGACTTTAATAACTGCACCATCCGCTATGGCGATATGAAAAAAAAACTTGCTGAAGATATGGTAAACTTCATTGCGCCCATAAGAAGGCGGGTTAATGAAATTCTGGATGATGAAACCTATTTAAAAAAAATAATGAAAATGGGTGCCGAAAAAGCAGTCGCTAATGCAGAAGTAACCATGCAGCAGGTAAGAAGTTCAATGAGCCTGAATTATTTTTAAATTCAGTATGAAATTTTAGATTTTAGGTTTACTTTTATCCATACCTATCCACAATTATAAACCAGCCCTCTAATCCGGAAGCTTACAAAACATTCTAAAATCTAAAATCTGAAATAGGGAATGGCAAAATCGAAAAAACCAAAGCACATTGCGGTTGCAGGAAATATCGGCGCAGGCAAAACTACGCTAACCGAGTTGCTGAGCAAGCACTACAAATGGATCCCGCAATTTGAAGATGTTGACCATAACCCTTATCTGAATGATTTTTATGATGATATGCCCCGCTGGAGCTTTAACCTGCAGGTATATTTTTTAAACAGCAGGCTCAACCAGTTGCTGGAGATTCAGCGTGGTACCGAAACCGTTATACAGGACAGGACTATCTATGAAGACGCCAACATCTTTGCCCCTAACCTTCATGATATGGGGCTTATGACCAAAAGAGATTTTACCAATTACTATACTTTTTTCGAAACGCTTAAAACGATGGTAAAGCCTCCCGACCTTCTGATCTACCTGAATGCGTCTGTACCAACCCTGGTTGCACAGATCCAGAAAAGAGGCCGGGAATATGAAGAAAATATCCGGCTGGACTATTTGAAAAAGCTCAATGAATTTTATAATAAATGGATAGGCGGATATAAAGAGGGGCCGCTCCTTATCGTGGATGCTGATACGAACAAGTTTGCCGAAAACGAGGAAGATCTTGGCCTGATTATTAATAAAATTGACTCGCAGCTATTTGGATTATTTTAAATGATAGAAATATCCCCTCCCTGGGACACCCTTCATCATCAACGACTAAAATATTTACAGCTCTTTTTTTGAATTTGCAATTGTTTACTTTAACCTGGAATACTAAAGAAACCTTCAGAAAAACTCACGGGTATTTCACGGTAAAAACCATTACTCCGCCATAATATAAAAATTAATCGGTTAAAAATTATTGAACTTTGATGGCGGTAATTCCAAATTCGCTCTTGCCCCTAAACCCCTAAAGGGGAACTACTGTTCTTATTATTGAGTGTTATTAGCTATTGGATAAATTTAATGATTTGAGTGTTGCGGATTTGGAATGCACCCTTTGATGGCGGTAATTGCATTTATAAGAGAAATCTAAGAATTTTTTTATAAAACACCTTGAACAACAGGAATGAATGAAGGAAATTGGTGCAATTATTGCA
>JBDTLZ010000290.1:0-14827 GCA_039934515.1 Ginsengibacter sp. | reverse complement strand
TTTATGTAGCGTATGTCAATTCCCTTTTCCAATAAATGTGTGGCGAAACTATGCCTCAGGCTGTGGATTCCCAGGTCTTTATTAATCCTCGCTCGTACTTTAGCTTCATGAAATATTTTCTGTGCACTTCTTATACTGTATTGTTGGCCGGGCTTTAGTGGATTTTCAAATAGATAAATTTTAGGAACCGGGCGGTTTTTTAGTAAATAGGCTCTTAATACGTCGAGCAACAAAATGCTTAAACCTACATAACGGTCTTTTTTGCCCTTTGACTGTTCTATAAATAACTGCATTCTCTTACTATCTACATCTTTTATTTTTAAATTAATTACTTCGCTTACTCTTAAACCCGCGCTATAAGCTGTAAACAATATGGCCTTGTGCTTTAAATTGGTAATAGCGTTAAACATGCGTCCTATTTCTACTTCCGCCAATACTTTCGGCAATTGATTTTGCTTTTTCGGCCTGGGGATCTCCCAAAAAAACTTCTCTCGCTTTAATACTTGTTCGTAATAAAATTTAAGTGCATTCATCCGGCTATGTAATGTATTTTCGCTTAATTTTAATTTTTCATGGCAATACTGTAAGTAGTCTCTAATACGCATGGTACTAAACCCATTTGCTGGTGTATTGTTTATAGTATTTAAAAACTGTACAAGTTCATTGGTATAAGTTCGAATGGTTGACAGACTATAACTTTTTAATACCAACTGTTGTTTAAATTTTTGAAGGGCTTCCGTATTTTCTTTGCTTAATCTATGTATTGTATTTAAGGGCTGTAAAGGCTTTGCATAAGAAGCCGTCGTTTTCGCCGGTACTGGCTTTGATCCGGGCTTAATTAATTTTTTCACATTTGCAGCTTGCTTATTCTTCTTCTCTAAAAGGTATCTTTTTAATTCACTGGTCTGCAGTACAGCTTTTCCGTTTATTGCCCTTGCAAGTACTTCGTAATCTTTTTCAGTGCATGGCACATACCAGCATTTATTCGTTAGGCTCCACTTTGCGCCGGCCTTTTGCAAATAGTAATTAAGGGTAGCATTGCGGGGAGAAAAAATACCGATACATTCTGTTCCACGGTGAAAGAGCGGTTGTAATGTTACTGTATCCATGGTTTAAATGTATACAATTCACCAACGGCTTGCAAGTGTGTTCCTGGTTTTACAACTTTTTTCATCAAATGCCATCAACTGAAGTGTATTCCGGTACTGTAAGATTCCCGATTATGTTCTCTACTCCGGGGTAAAATCAATATTGTTTTCTAATAAACCCGATAACTCGTTTCGCAGGTGAAAATCAGTAAGATTATGTCCATTATTAACATCTAACCAATTAAAATGATCAGGGTAGAAAATCCACTCGCAATAGTCTGCAACGATACAGGTTCGGATTAATTCAATTTTTGGATGTTTATGCAAATCGAAACTAAACCGCTCAAAATCCTTAATCAAAACATCATAATCGAACGATCCCGGCTAAAAGCGAAAAAGGGAAAGGATCAACATTTAGTATAAGATTACCATTAAGAAAACCGATAAATAAGTCTTGTTATTCCATATCCTTTTCCATTCGGATTACAACAGAACTGGATACCTATGCCAACATTTCTAAATGATAAACTTCCAAAAAAAAGTACTACTAATATGAAAAATAGTAGGGGAAGTATTGAAAGCTGAAAGTTAATTTTGATCGTAAAGTTTCTATAAATATTTTAAAAGTATTTACAGTAACGTATACATACGTCGGTGCCTTATACGAAGGCCAGGTTCATTGTATTTAATTACCCGGTATGACATATAGAAAAATTTGTGAAGGAATTGTTTCGCGGCATCCTGCCGGGACTGTAATAAGCTCGGTAGCGGCCCCGCGTTGTGCGCTTGGGCCGGGTGGAGAAATCGTCTGTACGTTTATCGCGCAATCGGCCCTTGGCATTAACGATTTCAAACCCATGATTTCACGTTCGTACGATGCCGGGCTCTCCTGGTCGGAAGCTACCTTGATGTGGCCGGATCTTACCGAAAAGTTTTCCATCTTCGGGTCTGTAAGTGGCACGCCCTCAGGAGAACTTTTCTTTTTCGGAACACGTACAGCTATTCATAAACAGGGAGAGCCATTTTGGTCCGACGCTACTCAGGGTATTAAACAGAATGAGCTTATTTGGGCCCGTTCCGGTAACGGAGGTGTGGCCTGGTCTGATTTTAAAGTAATTGAAATGCCGTTTGCAGGCAGCGCCGAAGCACCTGGTGCGATGTGTATTACCAGGAGGACACGAATACTTTGTTGTTATGCCCCGTACAATACTTTCAATCCACTCCTTACCGTAATAAAAGACAGGGTGATCTGTTTGTGGAGTGACAACGAAGGTATTTCATGGAACCACTCCATTATGTTACAATTCCCTTATGACGATTCAAACGGCGCTGAAGCCTGGATAATAGAACTGGCGGACGGACGCCTCCTGGGAACTTCCTGGCATATACGCAAAGATGCAGATGCCCCCAATGCATACGCTCTTTCCCGTGATGCTGGCAAAACCTGGAGCGCTACAAAATCTACCGGAATTTTGGGGCAATCAACGGCGCTGGCGCCGCTTAACGATGGCCGGGCGCTATTTCTATACAATCAACGCAAATATGGCGACCTGGGTGTGTGGATGGCAGTCGTAAATCCTACAGAAAAAGATTTTGGAATCCAGGAAAATCAGCGGATCTGGGCTACAGGAAAAGTCTCAGAAACGCCAGGGTTGGTTAATCATGACAGTTGGACGAATTTCGCCTTTGGCGAGCCTTCCGCCCTGTTGCTTCCGGGAAATGACATCCTGGTTACATTGTGGTGTTCCCAACATTCAGAAGGGCAAATTGCTTATGTAAAATTGCATTTGGATGGATGATGCTTAAAGGGCTTATTCCTGTAAAATGGAGCCACTGAAATATTTCGTAACCTGGAAAAAAGTCAAACCCTTTTACATTTAAAGACCCTTTCATTTCTTGTGTCATACATTCCATCGGCTTGGATTTATGCCCGGAGCGGAGTTGGCCATATCTGCGGGGCGATTTTCAACACGGAAGTTAATTTTACGGGTATTCAGGCTTTTAAAATATGGGCGTATATGATCAGGAAGTCCAGCCACCTTTTCCTCAGGCCAGTCGGGTATTTTGGCAATGGGGCCGGCCCAGGCCGGGCGGTAGGCGATCGCTAATAAAGACCGGTCTTCCTGGCTGACATTGGGAAAATTGGCGTGAAAAATCGTCTGATTAATGATTGCAGCAGATCCTGCCTTGCAGGTTACCATTACCTCTTCCGGGTGAGACAAATATCTTAAATACGGATTTCCATCCGCATGCAGGGAAAGATGCGAATGCGGGATCACCTTAAGGGGTGAGCGGTCAGGTGTAAGGTCATCGAGATAATAAAGTACACGAACCAGGCGTGGAGCGCTGGCCTGCATACCAAAAATTTCAGAACCGTAAGGCTGCGCATCGGTATGAATGGCTATTCCGGGATGTCCCGGTCTCGACAGCGCATATGTGCAGGAAGTGCAAATCACGTCATCTCCAAAAAGTTTTTCCAGGAAACCTATTGTTTGCGGAAGCCCGATGAGGTCCACGCAGGAAGGGGAATCGGTCCATTGTACATCCTTATAACCCCGTTGGTTTTCGCTATAGTCGGTTGCTTTGGTAGGCAGCAAAGCAAGCTCGTTTTTAATGGCATTAACCCGGCCTGCTGAAAGCAGGTCAGGAAGTACGACAAAGCCTTCAATCTCCAGGTGTTTGATACGTTGAGCCTCATTCATGGCCGCCCAGTTAGTTGAATCTATGTGGGTTTTGTTCGCGGAATTAATTGCAATATTCTCTTCCATAATATTGTATTTGGTATTTAATACTGTGTCGTTCGGATGGCCACAAAGTTATTTTCAATCCACACAGAAATATGATACTTTTATTTTGCTTTATAATATAATATTTTAAAGAGAGGCTTCAGGAGGTCGTAGAATAAATACTTTGTCTAAAATGATTAGATCTCCTGTCCATTTTGTTTCAGCCTATCCCGCATAGATATCATCTATTCAGATACCATTTTATTATTTGGAGGGCTTGATTTCCAGGTAAACAATTCGCAGCCTTAAAAAACAGTAAACACTTATTTCCCCCAGGGCATTTAATCGTCGAAAATGATTATAAAATAACCCGGTCAATTTTACTCCGCTGAAAAATAGTATCATAAATACAACAAAAACAGCAGGATTAAAACAGGCAGCAGCTTTATCTTTAGATATTGATAACAGGCCGCCGAATACTCATAGACTTAAAACCATCGCCCAAAGCCTGGCTTATAGTGGCCTTGCTTAGCGTAGTAGGGGCGCTGAATTATTTGGATCGTGTGATGATTACTACCATGCGTGAATCCATCATAGGAGCGCTGCCTATGACGGATGCGCGGTTTGGCCTGTTGACCTCGGTCTTTTTATGGGTATATGGCATCCTGAGCCCTTTTGCCGGGTTTCTTGCCGACAGGTTTAATCGCAGCCGGGTTATAATCGCCAGTTTATTTTTATGGTCTGTTGTTACCTGGCTCACGGCACATGCAACTACTTATGAAGAATTATTGGCGACCAGGGCATTAATGGGAGTTAGTGAAGCATGTTACATTCCGGCGGCACTTGCATTAATTGCAGATTATCACAAGGGTAATACGAGATCGCTGGCAACCGGTATACATATGAGTGGAATCATGATAGGGCAAAGTCTTGGGTTTTTAGGCGGTTGGATCGCTGAAAAACATAAATGGTCAGATGCTTTCAGTATTTTCGGCATTATTGGTATAATCTATTCTTTTCTATTGGCCTTCGTATTGCGTGACCCGAAAAAAGATGATGATGAGGCACACGAATTGACCCCCCTGAAAGTGAATTTCTTTGAGGGGCTCCATGGCCTTTTTAACAAGCGTTCGTTCATAGTATTGCTTATTTTTTGGGGCTTATTAGGTATAGTGGGATGGATGATCATAGGTTGGCTGCCTACCTATTACCAGGAACATTTCAGGTTATCTCAGCGAACTGCAGGATTATATGCTACCGGTTTTATATACCCTGTAAGCATAGCTGGTGTAATACTGGGAGGATTTCTTGCAGATCGCTTAAGCCGTAAAAATCCCAGGGGAAGATTATTAATACCGGCTATCGGTTTGTGCATAGCAGCACCCGCTGTTTTTATAGCAAGCAGCACCGGGGTTGTTTACATAACGGTTGCCGGATTTATGCTCTACGCACTGACGCGTACTTTTAGTGATGCCAATATGATGCCTGTACTTTGTCTCATTTCAGATAAACGTTACCGGGCAACGGGTTATGGGGTGCTGAACTTATTTTCATGCATAGTTGGTGGCGCCGGTATTTATGCTAGCGGTGTATTGAGAGATTTACATATTGATTTATCCAGCCTGTTCAGGCTCGCAGCGGTGGTTATGGTGATATGTGCAGGCTTGTTATTAATGATCAAAATCAAGTATAGCAGTGTAGAAAAATAAAATTTTATTGGCTCATAATTTCGAACAAATCTTTTGAATACTATTCTACCTTATATTTTGTGCCTGGCAAGCTTTAATATCGCATCACTTAAGACCTGTATCTCCATGACAGACCCGTTAGAAGAAAAAGCGTTAAATGAAATACGGGGAACTTTGAAAACAAAAAACCAGTGGACAAAAGTGCATGCAGCAGAATACCTTATATGGTTGGGCCATTCAACGGAGGTGAAAAAAGAATTCCTGCATGAAAATGAACTACATGGTACAGAACCGGGATTCCGTATTGGCATCTGGCGGGTGTTGGCAGAGGCCGAAACCAATCACGTTCAAAAGATGCAATGGATCAATAAAATATTTGACGCCTTCAGCACTATCCATGGCCCTGATCAGTTACATGCAATAGAAACCCTGGCCAAACTAAAATTATCTCCGCTGGCAAAATTTGCGGACGCTACTCAAGGGGCGCTTGCATCAAAAAACAGGGATTTAAGCGTTTTTACTCTGTGGGCTGCCAGCTATTCATCAGAAGAGGCATTAAAAAAAAACAGGCAGGAATTTTTGGATCTGGCGGTTTCTGATTCCAATGAGACAACGAGAAAAATCAGCGCTTTTATTCTTCGTAAGATGGGGAACCTTACAAAAGATCAGTATACCTATCTTGGCGAAAAGGCATTGTCAGAACCTGTTGCATCACCATTACGAAACAGTCTTCTCAATACTGCTTACGTAACATTTCCTGAAAGTGACAACGAATCCGCTACATTCCTAAAGATCAGGGCAGCAATGCTAAAAGATCATGTACACTTTTCTTCTGATAAAAGGATAGAACTTGCTTTGTCGCTGGCAGAAAGTGGGTCGGTAGCTGACCTTCGGTTGCTACAGTCCTTCCTGGATAATGAAAACATCCGGGGTATCTATGGTGCCGATAGCGACGAAGCCGCGGATGTTCGGGCAGCAGCGGCGTTTGCTATCCTGAAAATAAAAAAAAGGTCCGGCTGATATAAATAATTGTGGTGCCGGCGTAATTAAAATCTTTAATCGAATAATTGTATTCATTATGAAAATGAGAGAAAGCAAAGTCCTGAAAAAGTTGCGTGCCGGCCATACAGTAAACTGCATCAAAATTAATTTAGCCAACGCCCAGGTAAGCGAGCTGGCCGCTTTGGCAGGGTTTGATTGTGTGTGGGTAGACCAGGAGCATTGCAGTCAGGATTGGTCGCTTCTTAACGCCCAGGTATGGTCCACAAAAGCTCATGATACTGATATATTGGTTCGGGTGCCAAGGGGTAGTTACAGTGACCTGGTAAAACCGCTTGAAATAGACGCTACCGGTATTATGGTGCCTCATATAATGAATCTTGAGGATGCAAAAAATGTTGTAAAAATGACCCGTTTTCACCCACTCGGCCTTCGCGCTATAGATGGAGGTAATGCAGATGCAGGATACACGAATGTTGATTTTATGGAATACCTGGCGCAGGCAAACAAAGAGCGATTTGTGGTACTTCAAATTGAAGATCATGAAGCCCTGCATGAACTGGATGCCATTGCCGCTTTAGATGGATTTGATATGCTTTTTTTTGGGCCGGGTGATTTCGGCCAGAGTATCGGCGCTCCTGGTGAATGGAATCATCCAAAATTATTAGAGGCGCGGAAAATGGTTGCTGAGATAGCTGTTAAACATGGAAAAATTGCTGCAACCACCGGAAGCATAGATAAGCTGGACGAATTTACAGAGATGGGTTATAAATTCATAAGCGTAGGAGCTGATGTACTGGGAATGTCAAACTATTTTCATGAATTGGTTAATCGCTTTAACAGATCCGGGCCTGGAAATAAAGCCAACCGGGAGAACTACAAATAAATACATGCCATCCGGGAGCACACCGGATTATTAAATAAAGAACCCTACATCGATGAGTGATTCCACAAAAATGACTGCTACCACCGGAGTTCATTCGGAGTCCTCCAATGTTCATTTTGAATTGCGAAATGAGAACCGAAATGCACTCATATATGCCTCGATTGTATCGCTTACCTACCTGGCAGCACCTGTGCTTTATATGGGCATGCAGGCGGGGCTATGCAAGCGATTGCAGGCCTCCGATACCACAGCAAATCTGCCAAGTACCGTGTTTGCGGCAATGGCGTGGCTCCCTGTGATCATCGCCTGGCTATTTCCCCAGGCGCGCCTTTTGAAAATTACCATGAGCCTGGCATACGGCATTATGTCGCTGAGTGGCATCGCGATCGCCGTTTTGATAACTTATCAGCCGTCAAATGAAATTATCATTGGTGCTGTTATAATTCAGGCCGCCCTTTTGGGGGGCACCAACGGGGTTGTGAGTATGCTCAATTGGGAAGCGCTTCATCGTGGAGTGTCCAGCCGCTTACGGGGTAAGGCGCTGGGGCTTGCCTTTGGGCTCGGCCCGGGCTTTGCGGTAATTGGATCTCTTTTAGCACAACTGCTACTCAATGGAAAACTCTTTGGCTTGCAACCGCCCCAATGGCTTTTATTTGCCGGTTATCCGTACAACTATGCAATCCTGTTTGGCATTAGCGCTGCCTGTATGGCCCTGGCAGCATTGTTAGGATATTTTTACAAAATTCCTTTACCCCAGGTTGATGTAGAGAGGGAGCCTTTCAAAGTAGCGGTGCTCGGCGGATTTAAGGCCATGATAAATAACCGGGTTTTACTTATTGCCTGCATTGCCTATTTGCTGGTTTACTGCGGCAGCATGGTTCAGAATAACATGAATATCTTCACGAGAGAAATTGTCGGCAAAGCTCCGGAGGACCTGGTTGGCTACCAGCTTGCCCTCCGGTTTTCGTTCAAGATGCTGGCTGGTATTCTACTCGGATGGTTACTGACACGTACGAATCCCAAATTTCCGCTACTTGTGACCGTAGGCCTTCAAATAGCAGGCGTTCTATGGGTACTGCTGGTACCCGGTTATTGGTTCATGCTGGCTTTTGGCCTGATGGGTGCGGGCGAATTGTTTGGCGTGTATTATATCAATTACCCGGTCTGCTGCTCGCCAAAGTCGCAGGTTCGGCGGAACATTGCTTTTCTCGGCCTTATATCTTCTGCGGTTGGCCTCTCCCCGGTACTTTATGGTTGGATCTCCGATACCTGGAATCTGCGGGCCAGTTTTTGGGCTGCTTTGGCGATATTAACTTTTGCTGCCATAATGGTGGCTTTTAAGCTGCCGATGCGCCCTAAGCCTCGCCCTCAGGATTTAACCGCAGCAGACTTAGAACTGGAAGTGTAGGGAACCGGCAGAAAGTAGCGGCAGGTAAAAATCAGGATGAGCTTCTGTTCCTTATGAGCCAGGTGCATGAAGACATCATTTTTAAAGGCCGCATTATAAAATAGCCATAATTATAATATTGAAAACTTAATTTATAATGATAAATGCGATTGATGTCCACGGCCACTATGGTACTTATGTAGAAGATAATTGTGATCCTTTGGTTTGTAAGTTCATGAGTGCAGGTGCTGATGAAGTTGTGTCAAGAGCAAAAGCGGCAAAGATTTTATGGACAATCGTTTCACCGTTAGATGGCCTTTTGCCCAGGGGTGTTTCAGTCAATTGCAGGATAGCAAATGAATCAGCTTTTGAAACAATACAAATCACCCCGGGTCTTTTACAATATGTGATCGTTAACCCTCTGCAAAAAGAAACGTATGACCAGGCACGGGTTATGTTGAAACACCGCAAGTGTGTTGGCATCAAAATACATCCGGAAGAACATTGTTACCGCATAAAGGATTTTGGCAATGAATTATTTGAATTTTTTACAGAAGTTAACGCGCCTGTGATGACGCACAGCGGCTGTCCAAATAGTTTACCGGAAGACTTTGTTCCTTTTACAAACCATTTTCCGAAAGTGCGGTTATTGCTGGCTCACCTGGGAAATGGTGCAGGAAAGGGCCAGCAGGCCGACCTGCAGGTCCGCGCGCTGCAGGATGGTCAACATGAAAACATTTGGATCGACACGTCCAGCGCAAGGAGTATTATACCTGGGTTGATTGAATGGGCAGTTGAGCAGGTGGGGGCTAAGCGCCTTATTTTTGGAAGTGATACACCCCTCTACCATGTGGCTGTGCAACGGGAAAGGATAGAAGCGGCTGAGATATCCCAGGTTGATAAAAGATTAATATTAAGGGAAAATGCAATTGATTTTTTCAACCTATCTGAACATTTGGAAGGTTATGACTTTTAAAAGGGAAACTAACAGGCAGCATTAATACAGGATACCGGACTATATAAACTATTATATAACATCCGGAAGACCTGTTATAACGATCCAGACATGTTACGGGTGATAACCGCGACATTATTTTGCCCGGAGGTTTGGTAACAAAATGAGCCTGATAATGTATAAGAAAGTACTATTAATTAATAAGATAATAGAAGCGTTACTTGAATATCGCACCTATCTTCAACCATAATATTTATATCTAAAATAGAAATGTCATGAAGAGATTATTAATTCCTGCCTGTTGCTTTTTTATCCATTTTAATACCTTCAGCCAGGTAAGCGTAAAAATGATTGATAGTGTGAAAATTAACGAGTCTAAAAATTATGGCTGGTTCCCTTCCTTACAAATGTTATCTACCGGTGAACTGATTTGCGATGTTAGCCTGGATCCTGATGTACACAGCGTTGAAGGAGTATGGGCCTACTTAATCTCCACCGATAAGGGAAAGACATGGGGCAAACGAAATACTGCCGGAGTATTTTTTCGGGAAGTGTCCTATACGCGCGACCCCCCACTAAAGGATGGCAGTATGATAATGCTCGCGGGATATCCACTCCCGGGGCCTTCAAATGATTTTCAGAATATTGAGACCTATTCCTGCCGGTTAAGCAAAGGTGGTAATTCGGCGCTATTTATGAATGACGTTAAAATTCATTTGTCTGTTCCTACTGAAAAGATATCGTTTACTGTAGGAAAAATCAAAGAAGCGGCTAACATGTTTTTTACCGGAACAATTATTAAATCTCCTTCGTATGGATGGCTGACGTTAATGTATGGAAAATTGCGCGGAGATAAGGTTTACAGAACAATTGTGGTAAAATCCGCAGACTTAAAGAACTGGAAATATTTATCGACTATAGAAGGTGATAAAGAAACTGATGCGGCTTTAGATCCTGAAGGAAAGAAGACCTACCAGGGGTTTTGCGAATCGCGTATGATCCGGTTGAATGATGGCCGTTTGTTTGTCGTAATGAGAACTGGTTACGCAAACTTAATATACAAGAGCTGGTCTTCCGACGATGGTAAGACCTGGTCGACACCAGTGTCCATTGGATTTAGGGGGGTTAAGCCATCTATGATGCTCATGAAAAATGGATTGATTGCCTTATGTACCGGAAGGCCCGGCCCTGTAACGCTTCGGTTTAGCCAGGATAATGGTAAAACGTGGGTTAGCCCGATTGAATTGAATACTGCCATTCCTATTAAACCATATAATTATGCAAGCACATCTTACACGGGGATGGTTGAATTGGAGAAGAACAAAATCTATGTGGTGTATGACCAGGTTAACAGTGATAATGGAACAAACCCTGAAAGTGATAATGAAGCAATGAATATGACCTATGGGAAATTGTTTGAAGTAAGTGTAAAATGATCTTCCTGCAAAGAAGCCTTTACAAATCTATATGAACAACGGTTCGTTGCAAGGAAGGTATTATTATTTTTAATGACCCCGATTTAGATATTTTAATGATTCAATCTTGAAGCATAAACTTACCAGGGAAAATTTTAAGGGGCCATGGGCCGGCCTGCCTGTTGCCTGGGATAGCAATTTTAAATTTAATGAAAAGCGTTACTACAAAGATGTTGAGCGATGTTGCCGGGCGGGCTTTCCGGGTGTTTATACCGGGGGTACAACCGGCGAATTCTATGCAATGGATTTTGAAGAATTTAAGCGGGTGTCAACTATAACGGCAGAAGTATGTCAAAAATACAATGTCCCGGTCATGATAGGGTGCTCCAGCACTTATACAATTGGTGCAATAGAGCGTGCAAAATTTGCAAGGCAGATAGGTGCCGATGCTATTCAATTGGCACTTCCATTTTGGATGGAAGTTGACGACGATTTTGTAATTGATTTTTTTAAAGATGTTATGGCGGAAGTGTCCCCGATGGTATTATCTGTTTATGAAACTACGCGTTCAAAAAAGATATTGAGCCTCCAACAACACAAACAAATTAAGGAGAAAGTTCCGGGTTATTTAATGGTTAAAGCAAACAGTGATACCCTCGGTGATTCAGTATATGGGTGTGGTGAGTTGTCAAAATTTGTAAATGTGTTTGTTGGTGAGCACAGATGGGCTGAACTGGGGCCCGCAGGGGCACAGGGGGCCTGCTCATCCTTAATTTATTGGTTCCCTCATTTTACCAGTAAGCTTTGGAAAAGTGTAGCATCAGAAGATTGGGCAACGGTAAAAAAAGGGTGCACGGCAATTTCATATTTATTTGATTTTTTAGGAGAGCAATTTAAAGGCCGTGGGTTTACTGATTCAGCTTTTGACAAGATCGGCGGCGCGGTAGATAATTTTCTTTCTGGCGGATTGGTATGCAGGCGCCCTTATCCACACGGCGATTTCAATGACGTTCTTGCTTTAAGGAAATGGTGTGAAAAGAATTATCCCGAATTTTTACAGTCTTAAATATACCCTAACAATTATGCCGCCATTACAGAAATAATGTCAATGAAAGATATACCTTGTAATGAACTTGCCGCTAAATCATTATTAATTATCACGCTCTTTTTTTAAGGTAAGATGAACTTCGGGCATTTGTTTGCAAAGGTGCTTTGAACTATTCTGCTGTTGATTGCCCATAGAGCAATTTTTTCAAATTCTCAAATACTCAAATTCTCCAAAGTGGTTTGTTGGAAGGCCGTAGCAAGTTTTTGTTCTGTTACCAATTTTATTAATGCGTTGGCGGGTAATAAGGCCCTGGTTTTTTTGCCTGGCATTTATTAAATCATATAACTGGCCTGACGTACTCAATTAAAATTTTTTTCAACAGTTCTCACTTACAATTTTCTTTCGTATGTTTTGAAGAATAAATTTTCAATCATCCAATTGGAATGTTTGTCGATAAAAAAGAGCGTGTATTCAAAAGTTCTTTATTACCGCAGGCGGGGACAGCAAAAATTTTCTTTGTTTTTTTTTGCCTGCCTTACTGTGCTGTTTATGTGAATCGAAAATGATAATCATGCATGGTATTACCGCTTCAGCAAAAGGAAATGCTCAGGATATTAATGGTATTGAGTCATACTATAATTATACGGTAATAAAAAGTGGCGTTGAATTATAAAATTCAATATAAAAAGTTATCGCCGGGCCATAGACATCTTATGAACATATTAAACTTTGATGACGGTGTATCATAGTAAGAATGAATGTTTCATTCCTCCAAACACCTCAGTATACAGTTGCGTGCCGGGTATTTTTTTTCGCAAAACGTCAAACCATATTTGTAAAACCGCCTGCTGTTTTATCCCTTGAAAGTATAACCCCGCCTCACTTTATAGAGGATTACACGCACAAAAAGCAGGGTAATTTTTTCTGAAGAAAAGTATTAACAATGTATATAAAAGTAGCAGATAGCGAGAAAAATCAATATTAGTTTTGAATCTGGATTTTTAGATTGAATGGCAACTAAAATTCGTAGAACGATCTTTAAGGGTTTTAATAATAATGAGGTTTCTACAAAAAAAAATAAAATACATTCAAAAATCTTCAACCAAAAACTACAGTTATGATTAATCCTTTTATCGTAAAATCCAACAACAGCTATTCACAATTTTTAAGCAGCTCGAAATTTCTAAAGAGGATATTTTTCTTTTTTTTGTTACAGATGTCCTTATGTCATTTGGTTGCACAAACAAACATTAGTGGTAATGTAACAAACCTGAATGGTGAGGGGTTACCGGGTGCAACAGTAAAATTAAAAGGAGCTTCTGTGGGAACGAATACTGATGACGGAGGGAGATACTCCCTTAAAGTACCAGGCGTCAATGGAACTTTGGTATTTAGTTTTATTGGTTATGAAAGCCAGGAAATAAATATAGCCGGTAAGGCAGAGATAAATGTGGTACTGACATTAGAAAAAGGGGGAAATACATTATCGGGTGTAGTAGTTATTGGTTATGGAAAACAATCAAGGGAAGCGGTCACTACTTCTATTACCAAATTAGATAAAAAAGTTTTAGAGAATGTGCCATACGCTAACCTGGCTTCAGCCATGCAGGGGACACTTCCAGGTGTACGGGTTCAAAGCACTTCAGGGCAACCCGGCGCTGCGCCCAGGGTTATTATCCGGGGAGGAACGTCTATTAATAATCCAAACGGGGCTTCTCCATTATATATAATAGATGGAGTTATCAGGACACAAATCGATAATATTTCTTCTGATGATATTGAGAGCCTGCAGGTATTAAAAGATGCTGCGGCAACGGCCATCTATGGTGCCCGGGGTTCTAACGGTGTAGTAATTATTACTACAAAGTCTGGAAAGCCAGGCAAAACCCTCGTAAGTTATAGATATGACCTGGTAGCTTCAACGCCGGGGAAGCTATATGACCTGGCTTCGGCAAGGGATTATATAACCCTTTCCAGGACAAGTGAAATTTTCGGGGCCAAATTTTCTCCATCCAATCAACGCGACCTGGCAAATGGTTTTGGAACAGGAAATGATTTAAGTAATAACACGGCTTTTACAACACAATATCTTACCCCGGAGAATGAGCATAAACTAAATGAAGGCTGGGAAAGTATGCCTGATCCTTTGGATCCTTCGAAAACAATTATTTTTAAATCAACAGATTTCCAGGATTTGGTATACCGTACCGGTTTCTCAAACAATCATTTTGTGGATGTTTCCGGGGGTACTAAAAAGGCGACTTTTAATGCAGGAATAGGGTATTTATCTGCTGATGGTACTATTATTACCACCAAGTATGACCGCCTTAGTTTTAACCTGAACGGAACCTTAGAAGTAAAAGATAATTTAAGTTTTTTTGGCCGCGTCATGTACTCAAATTCTCATAAAACTGAGCCATCCGCGGCATCTTCTGTGACATATTACCGGCAGGGCGCCCTGGCTCCAACAGCCAAGTATGCTTTTGAAGACGGTTCAATTTCACCCGGCGAAAGCTCATCGGTAGGTAATCCGGTATACTATATGAATAGTATACAATTGGGTCATGTAATTGATAATTTAACGATGGCAGCCGGCGCACATTGGGATATCTTACCTGGCCTTTCTTTTGACCCT
>JBDTLZ010000289.1:0-15432 GCA_039934515.1 Ginsengibacter sp. | reverse complement strand
AGGAAATCAAATTAGGCATGGCGGTTTAAATTATCTATTTAAGTTAGCATTAAAAATTCGCAATAACGGCAATCACGAAGTTTTTTCAACTACCCGCGAGTCGATAGTTTCGCGGGTGGAAGATTTGATAGCGACCAAATACAGTAGTGAAATTTCTTTTAAGTAGATTTTGATTATAAAAATAATACATACCTATCATTTATTTATTGCCGATTGAATTAGTAAGATACCCAGGCTAATGAGTGATAAAGCCAAAATAGCCGCACCGGCATATACCAGGCTGATCCATTTATTTGGCCTTGTTACGCCCTTACCCGCAGCGGCTGCGAAAAAGCCACCCGGAAGTAAAATGGGTGCCAGGCCAAAGCCAATTCGAAGCAAATGTTCAAACACAGGATTTTTTATCACGAGTGAATCTATATAGAGCTGTGCCAGGCAAAATAGAATCGTAAGCACCCCGGCATGTGCGTGGCCTGCACGAAAAAAAGCCACCCGGAAGCCGGTAAAGGAATGAATTTTCCTGAATAAACCGGTTAGAAATAAACCGCCACTTTCAACTGTCGCGATCGTAATAAAAACTATGCCCGCATACAAGCTGGTATTTGATGAAAGTTCCATAGGCGATATTTTATTTTTGATGCAAACGTTATTAAAAACCCCCATCAATGATTGTAGGGGAAATGAAAACCATGTGCAGGTGTTTAATTGAAATTTCCCACGAGTGGCGCTGCTGCATCATCTCTGGGCATCACGTCACACAATCCGCCGATGTCGGCAAACATAGTGATAGCAGGCTGGCAGTATTCGGACATTAGTAAATTTCGTAAAATAAAGATACCCATATGATGGCTTAAAGTTGAATGGCTTTCATTTGAACTACGTTTATTAATTAATGCGCTGATGCCCTGGCCCTTTATCTAAATGTACAAGGTTGGCTCATTATAGATCTTCCCTTATTTTCATCGCAACATACTTAATTTGAATAAAATACAATTATTCGTAACGGCTTTAATTATATTTTGATAATTTGTAAGACCTTAATAGCATCCCTAATAGCACCGTTATACGCAAACAATCAATCATTGAGTGGCATTGTAAATAAAAAAGATATCAAATACCTGGTAAGCAGGAATGAATTATTTGGATCTATACATGAGAAATATGGTGCGCCACCAGGTTGGACAAGGCCGCCCGGCTTCATCTCTTTGTGTAAAATAATATTGGAACAACAAGTGAGCCTGGCTTCTGCTAATGCACATTTCCTCAAACTCAATAACTATATAAAGGAATTCACGCCAGCGGAAATCCTGAAGCTCACTGACTTGGAAATGAGAACCTGCCAGGTAAGCCGCCAAAAATCAACATACCTACGTTCTCTATCAAATGCTGTGATCAAAGGCAATATAAATTTGGAAGAGTTACCGCGCTTACAACAATCGGAAGCAAGAAAAAAGCTTACGGGTATGAAGGGGATAGGTGACTGGACGGCTGATATTTATTTCCTGTTTTGCCTGCAGGAAAAAGATATTTTTCCAATAGGTGATATCGCTATTATTAATACTATCAAAGAATTGAGCAACGTCTACTCTAAAGAAGAAATTATTAGGCTGGCAGAAACATGGAAGCCACTCCGTTCGCTCGCGACTTATTTTTTATGGCATTATTATCTTAAAAAAAGAAATAGAAATCCGCCTTAAATCGCAATCAAAAGCAAGGGCCACATCGCCTGTTAGCAATTGTCCATAAACGACAAGTGAATCCGAATAATCATTGAAGCGGATTGCAAAACCCGAATTACGCTATAACATTAAACATTCCTGTAGCTTCTAGAAAAAAAGGCCATGCGGGCGAAAACTGCAAGTGCATCGTCATGAGTGGTACAGCATAAATCTCCAAACAAATTTCTGCCACCATGAAACGCCGGAGTACAATGCAATGGCACCTTTGTTGAATAGTACGCCACTTTGCTGCCGGCATTTATTATGATTCCTTTAGTTGCTGTAAATTTCCAGAACTGCCGCCACCATGCGATATCGTAAAGAGGCGGATTTTCCCTGTAATATTTACTGGTCCCCAGGGTGTAACACTTTTTTCCATGGTAGCAGTTCGGAGTTTTCCCGTTTGATATTTGGCGCTTTTGCCCCCAATGAAACTAACCCGGAAGTAGAAAAAATTACTGTTGCAGCCGCAGTCTTTTTAAGAAAGGATCGCCTGGTATTATCGTCGTTTTTAAATTTCGGTTTCATGGTTACTATGAGCTTTTACCGGCAATTATTTCCTGAACCTGAAAGTCATTTACCTGGATTTTAATGCTTCGTTTACCAGCGACTTGATTTTTTGCAAACCGGTGCTGGCAACAAGCATCGCATCCTGCGCCCAGTAAGTTTTATTGAATAGTTCCAGTGAAAGCACCTTGGTGCCGCCCATTGACAGGAGCTCTTGTAATATTTGCTTAATCGGGGCGATACCATCACCAGGATATACCCGGTCACTATCGTTTTGTTCGGCGGCAGGCATCGAACCCGGGTAATCATTAATGTGAATGATTTCAATAACTTTTCCATTTACCAGTTGCAATCCCTCAAACCCTGATCCTCCGCGAAAAAGATGAAATAT
This sequence comes from Ginsengibacter sp., assembly GCA_039934515.1. GTDB lineage: Bacteria > Bacteroidota > Bacteroidia > Chitinophagales > Chitinophagaceae > Ginsengibacter. Next base: position 12,816 of record JBDTLZ010000289.1, on the reverse strand, counting down.
ATCAGGTAAAATACGCGCATCCTTATCATTGGCGGCAGCAGCAACAGCAAGGGCCTGGCCAAATGTATACAGCGTACCTGACGCACCCCAAAATTCAAGCAGCGGCATCACATTATATTTTCTTCCGAGTGCAAGTATTTCATGATAGCGGGCACCCGCTTGTTGAAAGTCTACCGGTCTATTTTTATCTACTCCCGCAGGAGGTGCCGCAATGCGCCGGCAACCAAGCGCCGCCAATATTTTCATCTCATCTTCCAATTGAGTAAGTGCTTTTTTTCGTTTGTTATCGTCATCCACCAACCATTCGGTAAAACTGATTCCATTTTCCACAACAATATTTTGCGTGGAAATAAACCCTGCCAGTGATTGAATAGTATTTCCCTGCTTCAGATAATCCCTGATATCTTCTATCCAAAGTTCAACACCATCATACCCGGCTTTGGCTGCAATTTCGACATTAGAAAGCAGCCCCAGATCTTGTCCCCTGATTGTACTTGTATTCAGGCAAAAGCGAAATGGCCCATTCGGAAGAGCGTTGGCTGGTTCTTTAATTATTACCGGTAAAAGCGCAAATGCAGAAGTACCGGATAACTTAAGCAATTCTCGTCTGTTCAACATAAATTTCCCTGGATAATCAAATTAAGGTAACTATTTTTTTTGCGCCCGCTGCATAAATAAAAAAATAATTTTTGGTTATGCCAATATGTTTATTCTTCATCAAAGAAAAATTAAAAAATAATAGAAAGAAGGATTGCCTTATGATTCACCTACTAACTTCTTTTAGAAATCTGCAGGAAACCAGGTCAATGCGAATGTTTTTATTTTTTGCGTTGCAAACTGCGTATTTTATTAAGAATCTCAGGTAAATTTTATTATTGCCACGATATCAAATTAGCATAGTCTTTGGTAACTTTCTAATAAAATTGTATTCGTTCAATTATTGTCTTGAAAGAAAATACCAGGATGGAAAATAACATCAATAGCGAAGTTGTGACAGCTAACGATTCCATGCGCAAGCGGCCAACCTACTGGCTTACACGCTTTCTCATTCTTCGCCTGCTGGGGGTGACCTATGCAGTAGCATTCCTGGTGGTTATCAATGAAATTATTCCATTGATCGGTTCCAACGGCTTGCTTCCGGTGGGCATTTTTCTGTCGCATGCAGGCGATGCACCTGGTTCCACTGGTACAGGTTTTATGCACCTGCCATCCGTCTTTTGGTTCGTTCATACTGATGCCTCCCTTGTAACAGCTGCATGGATCGGGTTTTCTCTTTCGTGCCTTGTGGTGGCCGGATATGCAAATGCGCCCGTACTTACGGTATTATGGTTTCTTTATATGTCTTTTGTTCACACAGGCCAGGAATGGTATGGATATGGATGGGAGATCCAACTCACCGAAACAGGTTTTCTTGCTATTTTTCTATGTCCCTTATTTGACATGCGCCCCTTTCCCAAATATGCACCACCATTCGTAATCATCAGCCTGTTTCGATGGCTTATCTTTCGCATTATGCTTGGTGCAGGCCTGATCAAGATCCGCGGTGATGAAATATGGCGTAATGGCACCGCGCTCTATTACCATTTTGAAACGCAGCCCATTCCTGGCCCGCTGAGCAGGTGGTTTCATTTTCTGCCACGAGCAATTTTAAAGACCGGGGTATGGTTTAATTTCCTGGCCGAACTTGCTGCACCGTGGTTCATATTCTGGCCACGGATAGCACGCCATATCGCAGGATCGGTTATAATGTTACTACAGGTAACCCTTATTCTCAGTGGTAATCTTTCATTCTTAAACTGGCTGACTATCATTCCGATCCTTGCTTGTTTCGATGATGGCTTCTGGTCCCGGCTTCTTCCTCGAAAGCTGGTTCGGAAGGCAGCGGCTGCGGCACAGAAAGCCGTACCGTCGCGCGCAATGTTAATCACTGCCTGGATGGTAACGGCAATTATTATGTTCCTCAGCATCCGGCCCGTGGCTAACATGCTTTCCCCGGGACAAATCATGAATACTTCATATGATCCACTTGAGCTCGTAAATACCTATGGTGCATTCGGTACGGTCGGGCAGGAACGTCTAAATGTAGTATTTGAAGGCACTTATGATGAAGATCCTGGCGACAGTGCTAAGTGGATACCTTATCTATACAAAGGCTTGCCAGTTGAACTTGACAAACAACCGCCCCAGGTCGCTCCCTACCAGTTGCACCTGGATTGGCAGATGTGGTTTGCTTCTATGGCTTCACCTGAAGAGTATCCATGGACGTATAACCTTGTGTGGAAGCTCCTTCATAACGAATCCAATGCAGTAGATCTTTTTGACGGCAATCCCTTCCCCGATAAGCCACCGCTTTACATCCGGGCAGTTTTGTACCGGTATTCATTTGCAAGACCAGGCAATCCGGGAGGATTATGGTGGAATCGAAAGATGATCGGCCTGTGGCTTCCGGCAATGTCTGTAAAAGATGCCCGCCTAATCGATTTTCTAAAAAGTGAAGGATGGATCCCATAAATTATGAGCAGCGTTTTACTTGCCGGCAGTAGGAACAGTAAGCCACAAATTAAAATAAAAACAATGTCCCTGTTATATTCTGTCATAGTTAAATAACAACATTTTGTACGCCCGGAATTATTAGGTCTTGGATTGATAAAGGCTATACACTTAGATGTATAAACTGATACCCTTTCTATTGAGAGAAACGATTGCACAGTTAAGGTTTGGGCAATAAAAAATAAAAAGTTGCACCGATATTTGTTCCACCTTCCGCCAACAAACTCTCCCATTTTTTGTAATGATTCGTTATACAACTGCGAGACCAACCCCCGTCCCTTCAAACGCTTCATTTCGGTGAGCCGCTGAAACATGCCAAATGATTTCTGTGTGCTGCAGTTTTATTCTTTAATAAAAATTGGAATTGATTGACTTTGATTATAAAGGCCGAACGGCGATTTCGGACATGAGACAATATCTTTTTCAACCCCCGTCTCCGTGTATAAAAGTATTAACGGGTATAACCTGGTGTCAACAGCCGAAGCGGTTTGGAACTTTCTCCGGGGGAAATTTAGCCATAGAAAATTTATCCCTAAGGAAATTATATAACGATAAGTAGCAGTAGAACCATGGCAGCATTCATTATAGGTAAAATGTTTTGACCGCGCTGACTTACGAATGTAAACAACTGAGTCGCTTTATATTAAAATTGCATCGATAACATCCTTCCCTGTAAAATTTATTCTTGCGTGGCAATTTTCAGCAAAATACAACGCAAAAAAATCCCTGGATCCACAGGTATGAACTATCCGGTAGTATCAATGACCTGTTAACCGATACAGCAGCAAAATAATAACGATAGCAAAAAGAGTTGAATATATAAGCTTGTTATATTTTGCTAACCAATTGGGTAAAAAAATATCAAAGTTGTCCTTATTTGATTTATTGTATTTCCGCGCAACCAACGTGAGCGGACAAATTCCTTTGAAAGTCATCAGGACCATTCCTTCAGCGACTATTAAGCCAATACAAATCCAAACGCCTTTGCCAATCCTATTGGTTATAACCGCATAGAATAAATAAATGATTACCAAATTAAAAAATATCCAGATAACTGTATGAAGGCTTTTTACGATTAATAATTTCGTCATTACTATTTTCATCCGGTGATCAATCAGGTCAGGTTTCTATTATTACTTTCATGGCCTTTTCCTTTGCAGCGTTACCAAATACTTCGTAAGCATGAAGTATTTCTTCCAGCTTGAAATGATGGGTTATTAATTTATCCGGATCCAGTTTGCCTGATGCAACTGTTTTTAGAAGCATTGGTGTTGTATTTGTATTCACCAGCCCGGTTGTTAACGTAATATTCCTGATCCAAAGTTCCTGTAACTGCAAATCCACTTTCTGCCCATGTACACCCACATTGGCAATATGCCCCCCTGGACGCACAATACCCTGGCATATATCAAAAGTAGATGGCATGCCGACTGCTTCGATCGCTACGTCTACGCCATCCCTGGTCTCTGCCATAATTTTTTTAACGGCATCCTCTTTTCCCGAATTGATAATATCTGTGGCTCCGAATGATTTGGCCAGGTTCAACCGGTTTTCATCAAGATCAATCATATAAATTTTTGCAGGGGAATAAAATTGAGCGGTCAGTAATGCCGACATACCTACCGGTCCTGCTCCTACAATAGCGATGGTATCTCCAGGTTTCACACAACCGTTCAATACACCAATTTCGTGACCTGTTGGTAAGATATCGCTTAACATTACCAATGCCTCTTCGTTGGCTCCTGCAGCAATGAGATGAAGGCTGTTATCGGCATGGGGAATGCGAACAAATTCCGCCTGCGTTCCATTAATAAGATGGCCTAATATCCATCCGCCATCTTCACAATGTGCATACATTTGTTTTTTGCAATATTCGCAAGTGCCATCTGAAGTAATACAGGAGATAATAACATGATCCCCCTTTTTAAAATTTCTTACAGATGTGCCAATCTCTTCAATTACACCAACGCCTTCATGCCCCAATGTGGTTCCGGGTTTACAGGAAGGTGTTTTACCGTGTAAAATGCCCAGGTCTGTTCCACAAATAGTTGTCTTTAGTATCCTCACTAAGGCATCTGTTGGTTTTGAAATAACCGGTATTGGAATTTCTTTTAATTCTATTTTACCAGGTCCGCCATAGACGAGACCTTTCATTGTTGTATTCATACATGTATTTTTCAATTATGGAAGATCAATTTGTTGCATGCCTGCTATTGCAGCGCATTAAAAATGCATCTAAACAGTTTTTAAAATCAATTCAAAATTTACATCAAAATCATCTCTAACTTTAACCAGCCCGGCAAGCTTGTGAGGCGGGGATAATTTGAAATCGGAGAAGTTAAAGCTCCGGCCCCCATTCAATAAAATATTGCCTGAATCTCCCCTTGTAAAAGAGTAGCTCAATTCGAATCGCTTTGTAACTCCCGCAAGCTCAACTTCCACCCATCCCTTTATCACCTCAGTGGTGTCATGCAAAGCAGGCATCCATTGAAGAGTCAGGAAATGTATAACCATTTTTGGATATTCGGAAGCCTTCAAAGATTTGCGAAGATCCTTTGTTATCATGTTGCTGTGGCAATTAAAACTCACTATATCCATTTGCATTTTGCCTGATAACTTTATCGACTTAGAAAGATCATACGCGCAAATGATGGTATCGTTCCCTGCATACTCATTGATGTTACAGGTAAAACTGTTCACGTTGGATCTTCCATCCACGCGAAGCGTGCTTTTTTTCTCAATTACCCATTTTACAACATTTGGACCGGACTGTGCAAATGTGGTGTGGGTTCCACAAAAGATCAACACGATTGCTATTAAGATAGACTGAATACTATTATAATATGACATTCTACACATTTTAACTGTGGTGGGTTACAAAAATTAATAGGTTCTACTGCTCGAATTAATATTTACTTTCACTGGCAGGTAGCCTGCTAAAACCCAACTACCGCCTCAACTACATACCCACTAAATTTGCCCCCGTTGCGATAATCAGCCGCAGGAAAATCTTTATATTTCTGTACAACATATTCACCTTTTAGGAGAACGTTTTTCGTCATAAACCAGCCACCCGCGAATGCAAGGCGATTTGTTTTTACATCGCTATCCATACCTGCCAGGCGTGCTTTTGCGGTGTTATAACGTGCACCTATAAATAAATTTTCGGCTACCCCGAACCGGTAGACAATATCGCCTGCAAGCTGGCTCGCTTTTCTTTCAATACTTTCGGTTTTTGTTCGTCCTTTAGCTACTTCATAAGTTCCAAATAGTTCAAGGCCTCCTGCCTTCAGAAATCCATTGACCATTACCGCATCTATTTTTTTTGTGAACCCGGGATTTAACCTTCCTGAGAAAGCAACGGCAGTAGACGCCTGCACAGTTCCTGATGCGTCTTTCCATTTATCCATCGCGTTCTGATAATTCGAGCCTCCACGGTCTCCACCATATATTGTAAGGCCACTTCCTGCATTACTTGAATTATGATAAAAGCTACCTGATAGCCGCACACGGATCTTTTCAGCAATTTGTTTATCAATACCGCCTTTTAAAATAATCGATGGGTTGCGGCTGTCGTTATTATCTATGATGGCTCCATCCAGCATTCCTTTTGTTGCTGAATCAACATTGCCTTTTATCATGCCATTCGTTATCCCAACCATTCCAAAAAAACCATTTTTTTGTACGAGAACTTCGCCGCCTATTTCGGTCGCGTAAGCATCCATGATGTAGCTTTCCATAAAAGGATTGTACAAAGTTTGGCCTGCATCTGAGCGGCGAAAATGTGCATCCCCGTAATTCACTTCCATGTGGCCTACTTTAAGGGTTGTAACTTCCATCAACTTTGTAAAAAACTTTCCCTTGAAAGGAAGCTTATCAAATTGTATGTATCCGCCCTTTACCCATGCTTCGTTATGATGACGGGTAGACAGGTAAGTGGTAACATTCAAATGGATTCCATCGGCGAGTTGTATATCTGTAAAAAGATTGGCCTGTGCGGTCATAAAACCCGGGGTAATGGGGTACAGTTTATTTACACCCTGGTTATCGATGGCAGTATTTTCGCTTTTCAGGTTTTGATATTGTTGCGTAAAACCTGCACCAAATCTTACACGGGGCCCCTGGAATTCCAGGGTATCGGGGGATTTGCCGGTTTCAAAAACGTTAATACCTCTTTGATCGTAAGGCCTCCAATAGGAAGGACGGCCGTAATATTCATGATCTATTTGCGCCATAGACGTGACCGGGATTATGCATGCCGCAATCAAAGCCATTTTTAATGCGTATTTGGAGCGTAATTTTTTCATAATAATTATTGGTGTTTTAATGGTTAGGTTATAGTGGATCATCTCGTGAATTTCAGGTTGTATGCTATACTTATGGCGTTGCCGGTTTTAATAGTCCCCAGCATAACCGTTGGGGGTTTTACATTATAGTCGGTCATTTTCATTTTCTTTACACCCGTCACAGTAAAACTCTTATCAGCCGGGTCGTAAGTGGCAGTAGCTTCAAGATCCGTTTGTTTGACTGTTCCTGCGATAGACATTGCACCTGTACATGTCAGCAGGTAATTGTTTGACCCTTTAGAAGTAACTGTTGCTGTTGTAAGCACAAAACTTATGTTGGGGTTATCGGCGGTCTTTAAAGCTTTGTAAGTATTTTTATCCATAGCGGTATGCCCGCTTTTAAGACTAACCGCAGGAAGCGTGAAACTTAACTTTGACAGGGAAGTTATCGTGCCATCAGTACCGATAGTAAATTCAGCTTCGCTCTTGCCTGTTGCAGCCTTCATTTCCCAATCATGCAGGGTGGATGTTCCTGTCAGGCTTATATCCATTGAATGAGATTGATAATTTGTTTGAGAAATGCATACGCTGCATATAGAGAAGTTAATCGCCAGCAGCCATGCAATTTTTTTTATTGAGATGGTCTTCATGATATTTTTATTATTTTTTAAGACGCAAAGCTATTGGGGTGCTCACCGTTTAATGATGATTACAACGGGTACCAAACATGTTTGTGATCATGAAACCAGCAACAGCCTGTTTATATGACGAAAGTCATTACTATTTGTGACTGCGGTTATAAAATAACGCGCGTTACGCGATTAATTTTGGAACATATTGAAGTGTCTCATTAGAACTAATAAACCGTAAAAGATCGCGTCATGGAATCAATTAACAAAGAAATACTGATAGATAACAACAACCGCGTTAAAGATATTCAGCAAGAGTTCTCAGCTTGCTACCCCTTTTTGAAAATTGATTTTTTTGTTACTGGTATTGGTTCAAAAAGACGGGCGGCTAAATTGGTTGACCCATGCACTTCGTTAAAAAAATTGGCCGGTATAAACCTGCGAAAGATCGATATCAATAAAAACAGGACTGTTGCTGAGGTTTCAGGGGATTTCCGTGATGCTCTCGGAGTAATTGCCGAGGTGTCACGAAAATCCGGAAATATTTGGAATACAATATCAATAAGTGATGGCTGGACGTTACAAAGCCAAAATATAGCAGGAGAATTTATATGCTCGGAAATGGCAAAGAATGAAGTGGAACCTTTAGCCTGAATATAATTATTTGCCGAGCACCTTTGAAAACCACCATCATCAGGCGGAATGCTTTTCATGGCTAAATAATGCGCTGGTTAATGCGCGATACGCAGGATGAAACAATTGAAAAGTAAATGCCGACTCATAGCCGGCATTTGCATTTAGAAAATAGATTCATTATTTAAATCGATGATGGAATGCCCTGTCAAGACTCTCATGATGATCAGGATGAGCAATTTCAATTAATGCTTTCGCCCGTTGTTTGAGGTTTTTTCCAAAAAGGTTTATGGTACCAAATTCCGTTATAACCCAATGTACATGGCCTCTTGTAGTTACAACCCCGGCCCCTTCCTTTAAGTAAGGTACAATACGTGACAAGCCCTTGGAGGTAGTGGAAGGTAACGCTATTATTGGCTTTCCATTTTCAGATATTGAAGCTCCGCGTATAAAATCCATCTGGCCCCCGATACCCGAAAATTGATATGTGCCGATCGAATCAGCGCATACCTGCCCGGTTAAATCAATTTCTATCGCGCTGTTAATGGCAGTAGCCCGGGGATTCTGCCTTATTATACTGGTGTCATTTACATAAGCGATATCCATAACCCTTATTTGCGGATTGTCATCCACAAAGTCGTAAAGTTTTCTTGTGCCTCCCATGAAACCTGTGACAGTGCGACCAATGTTCAATTTCTTCGCGCTGTTATTGATAATACCTTTTTCAATAAGTGGTATAACACCATCAGACATCATTTCTGTATGAATGCCAAGGTTTTTATGATTGTATAAGTTTTGCAATACCTGGTCAGGAATACTGCCGATGCCTAGTTGTAAAGCTGCACCGTCATCGATAATTGCCGCTACATTCTTACCGATCTGTATGATCGCATCACTTATCTTTGACGAGTAATCTATTTCAGGTAATTCACTTTCGTGCCACACCAGTGAATGGATCTTATCCACATGAATAAAGCCGTCACCATGCGTACGGGGCATTTTGGGATTAACCTGTGCAATAACCACGATAGCCATTTCAACGGCAGCTTTTGCAATATCCACCGATGTTCCCAGCGAACAAAAACCATGTTTATCCGGCGGTGAGACCTGGATCAGCGCGACATCAAGGGGCAATATGTTTTTTCTGAACAGTATCGGGATTTCACTTAGAAAAACAGGTACATAATCACCGTAAGGGCTGTTAACTACATTGCGGGTATTTTGTGATACAAATAATGAATTAAAGAAAAAACTTTTCCTGTATTCCGGTTTGTCAAAGTCCAATTCACCGATATTGGTAATACTGACGAGCTCAACGTTGCTTAGTTCATTATAACGTTCCTGCAGCGCCTGTACCAAATGTACCGGGGTGGCGGCAGTACCATGTATAAATACCCTGTCTCCGGTTTTTACATATCGTACTGCCTCTTCTGCGCTAATATACCTTTCTTTTGTCATGCAATAATGATGAATACCTTGGGTTCCAAAATGTTGATTGTTACCAGGTGCCACAGACTTTTGCTACTTTTGATTGCGTTTGCCGATATTAATACGGCAGGCTACGCAACTTTTTCTCATCAATAATCCTGACTTTTCCTGCCTCAAATTCGATGAGCTTTTCATCTTTAAAGTCACCTAATGTTCTTATTAAGGATTCGGTGGCAATCCCTATTAATTGTGCCATATTTTCTCTTGATAAATTTAAAACAGCCATTTTACCTTCTTCGATTTTATATTTTTTTAATAGCTGTATGAGCCCATAAGCCACTTTTTTCCGCAATGAGCTATAAGCCAGATTTAGCAGGCTTTCCTCCTTCTCGGCAATATTTAGGCTGATGATCCGGATGAAAGCCCGGGCAACCTGTAAATCACCTGATATAAGTTGCAAAAAATCTTCACGCGGTATGAGCATCAGTTTTGTTTCTTCGAGCGCCTGCGCTTCGTCAGTGTAAGTTATGTCTTCCAAAACCGGAGCATATCCAAAATACTCCTGCGGTCCATGAATACTGGTGATAAACTCTTTTCCATCTTCATTCACTTTATATATTTTGACTTTACCTGAAACAACATAATACACAGCCCGCGGCCGCTGTCTTTCTTTATATATAAATACTTTTTTGCTGTAGTTGTTCATTTCCCGTTCACCTATGGTAAGTTTCAATTTATCAGTTAATCCTGTATCGTGCAAAAAATTGTCCAGTGCTCCGGGTTCCGAATACTGTTGCCTAAGCACTTCATTTTTTTTCAGCCTGATTTCAATAGCCCGTAACAATTCGATTCCATCAAATGGCTTTGTTATATAATCATCGGCGCCAATCTCCATTCCTTTTCTGACATCAGCTTTTTCTGATTTAGCAGTTAAATAAATAAAAGGGATAGAAGCGGTTTCTTTGTGTTTGCTTAATAAATGGTACACGCCGTACCCGTCCAATACAGGCATCATTATATCACAAACAATCAAATCCGGTCTATCTTTGAGGGCTTTCTCCACCCCTGCCTTTCCATTTTCTGCAGTGATTACCTCATAATTGGACAGAGCCAGTATTTCAGCTGTGTTCTCACGAACTTCAAGGTTATCCTCTATAATTAAAATTTTTTTCATACCACACTGCTGTCCTGGGGTATTTGGATCGTGAATAATGTACAAACGTTAAGGTCGCTTTTCATAGTTATCCTGCCGTTCATCAACTCGAGGTATTTAGCGACAATATGCAAACCCAGTCCAGTTCCCTGGATATTACCGGCATTCTTCGCCCGAAAAAAACGTTCAAACAAATGTTGTTGATCTTCTTCGGATATACCAATGCCGTTGTCTTCTACAGATATCGTAAAGTCATTGTCGTTTACCGACGAGATAACTTTGATTATTCCATTTTCGTTTGTAAACTTGATGGAGTTGGAAATAAGGTTCATCAACATACTCTTTAGTAAGTTCACATCAATACTGATATCCCTGTCAACGGTGTTGGTAAAAGTTATCCGCTGACCGGCTTTCAGTAATCCGTCCAATTCCTGTAACAGATCTTTTAGTATATCGTCAATAGCTGAAGGAGTCATTAATTCAATTTGTGTTTGAACCAATCCTTCTTCCAGTTTACCGAGCGATAAAAAATCCTCAAGGATATTTTTCATTCCACTTACAGCGCTTTTTATTCTTTCAATATGTTTTTCAATTTTTATGTCAGCCTGGATATGATTGTACTTTTCTAATAAATATGCCGATGAAAGAATAATGCTCAGAGGCGTTCTGAATTCATGAGAAGCTACTGTAACAAACCCTGATTTTAATTCATTTAGACTCTTCTCATTTTCATAAGCAAGGCTCAGCTCTCCTTTTGACAATTCCAGCTCAGCCAATGCTTCCCGAAGCATTTTTGTTCTGTCTTCTACTTTTTGTTCCAGTTCAGCATTCATTGATTTTATCTCTGAAGTAACTCTTTCCAATTCATTAGTCTGTTCCCTGGCTATCGCCTCGTGGGTCTTCCTTACGGTGATATCAATCACAAATGCAATTACAAAAGTCTCCTCACTTATAGTGTAATGACTTAAGCTTACTTCAACAGGAAATGTAGTTCCATCCTTTCGTTGCGCTAATAAATCCCGGCCATGGCCCATAACCCGCGGCTCAGGATTGTGGTAATATTGTTCGCGGTATTTAATATGCCTGGCATGTGTGGATGTCGGCAAAAGAACTTCAACTACATTTCCGAATATTTCAGCCTTTGTATATCCAAATTGAGTTTCAGCATACTTATTAAAGTTGATGATCTTCCCTTCATTGTTTGTGACAATGATTCCAATTGTTGCAAAATTGAACAGCGCCTCAAATTGGTGTGTGTTATCCACCTCATTTGACAGATGATGATTTTTGTTTACGGACATAAAAAAATAGAAATATCACGAACTAAAAAGATATAAATCCTCAACCGTTTTAGACTAACGACGATACTAAAGGTAATGCATTGAAATAATCATTAGAAAGTTCTTCAGCATTTTTCGCGGTGCCCGGCAAAAGTTGCATAAACAATTGCTATATTTTTTATAGATCATATGCGGGCGTTAGCGGCTACTTTACCTTTTAAGCCGGCTACCTGGCAAAAATCGGTATTTCCAATACCATTCATTTAGTTATCATATCTATTAAAAGAAGATTACAGCCGATATACCCGTGTTATATATAACCGTAAATGATATTCGATACTTTAGTTTATAGAGTTTATCTTATAAGATATAAAACTGAAATGTTTAATGAGAATAATAATTCCGGGATAGTATATGCTGTTATGACCGTGATTTCAATAGCGGTTCTTATTTACATAGTATTTTTTATTCGGCAATAAACGCTCAACATGGCGAAGATAATGTCTTTATTTCCTAAACAAAATCCATTAACAAGATTAATGATACTGGCATTAAGGCTGGCTTGTAAAAAGCAACTCCTGAATGAGCCTTTTGGACAGATAGACCTGGAAGGTTCTTTTGCAGGTCTTTTACGAAGGGATTTTATTGAAGCAAAAACTATTGTTTATAACAAGGAGACTCATGTGTCGTGGTTTGTAACACGGCTTGGCAAGCTGGCATTGATAGAATTGGGGTACAATGACGGCTGCTAAGGAAAAAAGTAATTCGATATAATAACTATCACAATCGATGAAAAAGTTTTTAATAGTTTTATCTTTTAAGTTATTAAACTAAATATCACCGGCGATTCATTGTAA
>JBDTLZ010000288.1:0-6614 GCA_039934515.1 Ginsengibacter sp. | reverse complement strand
TATCGACGGGATTAGCTTAACCTCGTAACCGGTAAAAGTCAATGCAAGCTGATAAGATCTATTACCCGGACCAGTTATCTCAAAACTGCCGTCTCCTTTCGTGAGTGTATTTTTAACTGCAATCCCGGTTTTCACATCCAATAATGCAACTGTAACGTAGGCAATTGGTTTACCAGTAATTGAATCAGCAACCGTGCCTTTCACGGTTATTGTTGATATGATAACCTGGGTTCGTGTGGTAATACAAGAAAGTAAAAGAAACAACGAAAAAAATAATATTTTCAATTGACAGTTGGTGTTAATAATCTTATCCGAACTTCATTTATCATAATTTATTACAGATTGAAAATCAATCTAACCTAAATTTAGGTACCGCTTAAAATAATGTACCAACATAAACTATAAATTATCCTTAATATTTTATCAGGTGAAAAAGAATTTTTAGAGTCATATAAGCTTTTATTTATAATCGTATACGGCTAATTGCTATCAGTTTCCAAAAACGATATTGGCGTATTATTGTTGCTGAATAGTGAATTTACTACCGATTATTAAAAATGATAGTACAGGCAAATGAATGTAGACCGCAGAAATCGATGCTTAAAAGTAACCAGGCAATTTCTTTTGTTGCAGTTTATTGGAATAAATTACTGGGAAAGGTATCAATTCATTGGCCGGAATGGCATGATCCTCTATATCAATCGCGAACTTTCATCTGTTATAGCCGGGAACATGAAAAACCTTATACCAGGAGCCATAGACTTTAACCCCGAATCACGAAAAAAAACTGTTTGTTTGCATGAAAAATACCTGCTGATATGAATTCTGCAAATAAGCTGCTAACCGTTTTCATTTTAGTATCCGCTTGCTATATAACCGCGATCGCATTAAATATTGAAGCGCTGGTATTTTATGTAAAACCTTTGTTGATGTTGCCTTTGTTAATTGGGGTTTCCGTGTCAACAAATTTCCGGTATAAATACATCCTGGTTATTGCGCTGGCGTTTTCATGGGCCGGAGACATACTCTTGTTATTTGTTTTCAAAAATGAAGTTTATTTTATCCTGGGTTTAATTGCTTTTTTGTTCGCACACATTTCCTACATTATCTTATTCAATAAAGAATTAAATAAAGCCAATGGCAAAATTGACTTGAAGAAAGCATCCTTAATACCGATAACTATTTATTTAGTTACGCTGTTATCTGTTCTTGTGCCACATTTAGGAAGCTTGACATTTCCGGTAATTCTTTATGCAGTAGTGATCTGCGCTATGCTTTACATGGCCTGCGTGCTGGGTTCACATTGGTCAAAACCTTATTCAGGCTTACTTATAAGCGGGGCTATTTCGTTTATTTTATCGGATAGCATCCTGGCCTTTGATAAATTTTATCATTCATTACCGTTGGCAGGCATCCTTATAATGAGTACTTATTTATATGCCCAATGGGCTTTGGTAAAAAGTTGTTTGCGGTAAAAAATAAATTGTATTACCGGTTGTCAAATAAATTTTCTGACTGCCGCCTTGCAGGTTGTATTTTAAATTTTACCTTACAATAAATTTTTCGCCAAATGAAAAAAGTATTTCTCGGGGGCACATGTAATGGCTCATCATGGCGGGATCAGTTAATAAAAGATTTACAAATTGACTATTTTCAACCGCAAGGGAGTGACTGGACTCCCGAAATGATAGAAGAAGAAATAAAGCAAAGAGCAGAATGCGATTTTTGCCTGTACGTTATTACCCCGAAAATGACGGGCATTTATTCGGTTGCAGAAGTTGTAGATGATAGTAATAAACAACCTGGAAAAACAATATTTTGTTACCTCACCGCCGATGAAGATCAATTTTTTTCTCCGGCTCAAATAAAGTCACTTGATCAAACGGGTAAAATGATCACAAAAAACGGTGCCCGGTTCTTTAAAACATTTACTGAAATTGTTCATTATCTAAATAATTATTAGAGTAATATATGTCTGCCTTACTTGACCGGTTCAATAGCGGCCACCCAAAAAAGATATTATCACTTGACGGTGGCGGTATCCGTGGTGCGCTCACCCTTGGCTACTTAAAAAAACTGGAAGATATTTTGAAAGAGAAATTCCACGATCAGCCTGATTTCCGTTTATGCGATTATTTTGATTTGATAGGCGGCACTTCCACAGGATCGATCATCGCCGCATCCCTTGCTATTGGTAAAACGGTCGATGAAATCACCAAACTCTATATGGATCTCGGCGGAAAAATCTTTGGCGAAAAAAGAAACTGGTGGAACCCTATGGAAACGATGAAATGGTTAAAGGCGAATTATAATTACAAAGCCATGGAAGATGGGTTGAGGCTAGCTTTTGGTGATATAAAACTGGGTGGCGAAGAGTTAAAAACAGGGTTGTGTATCGTTGCGAAAAGGGCCGACACCAATAGCGTGTGGCCATTGATTAATCATCCGAAGGGAAAATTTTACAATACACACCACGACAAAAATAAAGACATCCCTTTATGGCAGGCGGTAAGAGCCAGCTCAGCAGCACCTACTTATTTTGCTCCGCAGATGATCGAAGTTCAACAGGGTCAACAGGCGGCTTTTATAGATGGCGGTTTAAGCATGGCTAATAATCCTGCACTGACTTTATTAATGATCGCCACTCTCAAAGGTTTTCCATTTCACTGGGAAATGAGTGAAGAAAAATTAATGTTGGTATCAATTGGAACCGGTTACACGTTGTATAAAAAGTATGTAAAAGAAATTGATGATTCTACCATGCTGTCATGGGCTGCAAATATTCCCGATATGCTCATGCAGGATGCCAGCTGGCAAAACCGCGTGCTGCTCCAATGGCTTTCACAATCACCTACGGCAGATTACCTTGATATGGAAATTGAAAAAATGGATGGCGACCTGCTTGCCGGAAAACCACTGATCTCTTACCTGCGTTATAATTTTTGTATAACAGAACAAGATCTTAATGGCCTTGGATTGAATCGAAAATTCACAGCAGCAGATGTAAAGAGCCTCACTGACATGAGCATTGCAGAAAACAGGCAGTTACTTTACCAGATCGGGGAAAGGGCTTCCGTTTCAATAAGGCCTGAGCATTTCAATAATCATTAACGGGTAGCGTCCAGGGGGAAGATTTACAACGAAATCACTTTAAAATTTCAGAAATATCTATCTTAGGCGCGGTTTCATTGCCTGCCGATTTTTTAGTGATCGTTTTATAAGGACCATAAAAAGCACAAATTTTTATGAAATAATCTCCCGGTTCAACATCAGTAAATGAATACGCATTGTCATCAAATACTGCTGTTTTCGAGCCCTGGGCTTTTTTCAGGCCCGCAAAATCATAATGATTATCATACACCCTGGAATCTCTTATTAATTTCTTATTGGCGGCTATATCCGGGATTAGATAGATGATTAAATTATCAGGTATTTCTTCATTTTTTGATGAATATAAACTTAAACGCAGGTTATGATCTTCCGCGGGTGATTGCACATCTGCAACGGGCGGTGGCTGAGCTTTTTTAGATTTATAATCATTGAAATCGGCATTTAAATGTTCATAATCCCCGTTTAATTTATCATATTTATTTTTTAAGGCAGTCAACTCATTTTTAGAATTATTTAAATCACTGTTTAGCTGGGTGTTTGCACTTTGCGAAGTGGTATAGTTGGCATTCAATTGCGTATTTGCATTCTGCAAGGTAGTATAGGTGTTATTTAACTGCGTGTATTTAGTTTCTGCAGCGATACTATCCTGTATCAATCTTTCCAGGGTTTCTTTCACCTGAGTTGAGTGACTGGCCAGGGAGTCAGAAGAACTTTTGGTTGTTGTCAACTCGGCTGTAAGTTGCTGCACTACTTCATGTAACGTGGTGATCGCACTATCCAGCTTTAACTGTCTTTTTAGTAATGCGGGAACCTGGTTGGTGTCATTTTTATTTACCGTGTAAGTAGATATTTGATTTTTAATACTATCTAATTTTACATTCCCTGAATCTATTGAATGTTTAATTTGTATGGTTTCTTTCTCTGCAACCTCTTTGTCTTTCCTGGCTTTTTTAGTAGCTAAAAACCAAATGACAACTGCTGCAATTATTGAAAAAACCACGGCACCGGTTATTATCTGGAAGGCTCTTTTTCTCGCGCGTTGCCGCGCAGTTGCCATAGCGATATCCTTTCGCCTTTGCTCCCGGTCATTCTTAATTAATGGAACCAATACGTCATGGGTAAGTTCAACAGAATTGTCTTCGTCACGTAAGAGGTATTTCCTTTTTAATACTTCAATGCCTGGCCGTATCGTCTCATCCTGCGCATGCAATGCATACTTTATCCGGTAACCTTCGTCGGTAATTAATTTATCTTCTAAAAATTCATTTACCGGTTTGGCATTTCCCTGTGTCGCATTTTCATCCCTGTTCAAAGCTTCGTTACTTTCGGAAAGAACTTCATCATAAATGGAACGGAGGATTATTTCTTTGGGATACTTGTCAAGAAATTCGGCAGAGATCTGGTTACCTCCGGCATTATTACGTTCCTTATCAATATAAGAACACACCTGGCTTAATAGTGACGGCTCGATCTCCATCACATCATAACTTTTATTAGCATGCTCATCATTGGAAAAAAAACCGACAATTTTATTTGCCAATGTTTCATTTATATTATTTTTCCATGTTTTGGTGATAACCTCATAGGCCTGGTTACCATTCATGGGCATTAACCTGAACCGGGAATATTTTATCGACGGAATTTTTAGTGTTATGCTTTCAAATTCGGGCAGGAATTCTTCCCTGAATGAAAACAGGATCTTTATTTTCTGGTCCTTATAACTATAATTTATATTCTCTTTATTATTAAGAAAATTTTCTTTGAGCTTTTCAGGAATAGAGTTTTCTACGAGATCAGCGAGCTCCTGCCAGAATGTAGCCTGTTGTTCATTTCCAAAACGGGTACTTTTCTTTGCAAGTGTGAATATCTCCTCAAACTGATCAAAAATAAGGATCGGAGTTATGCTTTTCCATAATGGCTCACTGTGAAAATATTCCCACAGTGTTTGTGATGACGGCGTGGTTTCTGTCTTAAATCCATATTTATTAATCTCTGACTGTAAGATATTCTGTATCTGTGTCACTAAATCGGGGCTGTCATCGTTAAATTCGAGCCTTATGCGAAAAGGCAGACTATAATCCTTACGTAGGCGGGGAAATACGCCCGCGTTTAACAGCGAGGTTTTACCGGTTCCTGATTTACCAAAGACTATCGTGAGTGTATTGGCTTTTATTAAATTGGTTAAACGGTCAATCTCCTCATCGCGTCCATAAAAAATGTCTGCCTGGGCTTCCGTATAGGATTGCAATCCTATAAACAATGTATCACCTGAATTTTGAACAATCTCATTAACTTGCGTAGGCATAAAATTCAATTAATATAAATTGAGTGTTTCCCGTACCATGGTGATGAATTCCTGCCCGGGATTTCCCTGGGGAACTTTCCCTATACTCAATTCAGAAAAATATTTTGGCACATTGTTATCATACGGATTTGTATCATCGATTACAACAGGCATAAGGTATTTCCCTTTATTGCCGTCAATTTTCCGGAACGTATTTACATTATCTGCTGTAAACCATTCCAACTGAACATATCCATCTTTATGCATTAAACTATTTGCAGAAATAAGCGGGATGAACAAATCTGCTGATTTAATATTTTTTGCAATTTCTGTTTTAAAATCATCTCCGGCAGTAATCTCCCGGTGATCATACCAGCAGGTTACGTTTTTAATTTCCTCGATAGCCTTTTTCAAATTCTCAACAGCATCCTTGTCCTTTGTAGTATAGCTGAGAAAAATCATTTTATTTTTTACGGTCGATGGATTTCTCTTTTTCCATTGCATAGCCAGTTCATGTACAAAATCACTGGTATTATTTTCATAAGTCACCACATCATAATTCCTCAAAAACTCATATTGAATATTTCTCAGGTCAGAAATATTATTGACAACCATGATCGTTCTTTTTGTTCCCCAGTCGCGCATGGCCTCATTTGACAAAAGCCGAAGAACAAACCGCACCATCCAGTCGGGAAAGGAGCAGCCGATAAACAACAAATTTTTATTTTTCAGGGCGTTGATAATATTAATGGCGCTTTTCATTTTCTCTTTAAAATGGCCGACATATTCCAGCATGTCCTCTTCACTCAACGCAGGATCTACTGTATTGAGAAGGGAACCAAAAACATTAAAAACAAAAGGTGCCTGCAGCCTGTCAAGATCATCACAATCAGAAAATGGCTCGTTAATCGAAAAATTTATTGATGTTGGAGTTTGCTTTCGTATTTCGCCTAATTTACTTTCAATAATATTATTATACACCACCGTGTTAACATAATAATTCAGATCGGTAATCCCCAAAAATTCGGTTAGCAAGGGAAATTCAAATTGAATTTCTTTTACAACGGACTTCAATTTCCTGATGATATCCATTGTTTTAACTTTCCTTTCATTCACCAGGTAATTTACAGCCCTTGTCATCGAAAGCCCGGGGTGATCCGTTACGCGATTCGATTCCAATAGTTGCCTGGACAGGTAATCGTCTGTGGGGATAAGCACA